>NZ_SPKP01000022.1:0-398204 GCF_023127835.1 Pseudomonas sp. B329
GCACAACAGCAGACCCGGCGCGACGGGGAAACTAATTGAGAACGCCCCCTAGGTGCGATTGAGAATATCGCCAGGCACTGGCGTTTTTAGCGTAGTGGAGCCCGGCGCCCGCACCTGAATAATCAACAGCGCCGCAATCACCGCCGGAATCGCACAGAAGAAGAAAATCTGCTCCACCGGTATATGCATCGCCAGCAACATACTGCCGAACAGCGGCCCCAGGATTGATCCAAAACGCCCTACCCCCAACGCCCAGCCTGTGCCGGTGGCGCGCACCTGCGCCGGGTAGAAATTGCTCGCAAAGGCATTGAGGGTCAGTTGCCCGCCGATGATGCAGAACCCGGCGGCGAACACGCAGGCCACCAGGTAACGGGGATTGTCGTGGTTCAAGCCCAGCAGGATAGTGCACAACGCAGCCACCGCCAGCACCCCGGACAACAGTCGCACCTTGCTTTTCAGGCGGTCGGCAAACCAGGCCATGAGGATGGCGCCCAAGGTGCCGGCAAACAGGAACATGGACGTGACCAGGTTGGCTTCGTTCAGCGCCAGGCCGCTTTCGAGCAACAGCGATGGCAACCAGCTGATCATGAAATACAGCAAAATCAAGCTGACAAAAAAAGTCGCCCAGATCAGCAGCGTCGGGCGCGCGTAGCCGTTGCGAAACAGCTCCACCACCGTCAGTTTGCTGCCTTGTTCCTGCAGGTTTTCAGCTTCGGTCGCGGGCGGCGGTTGCCAGTCGGGCAGCATCCGCGCCGTGACTTTGCGCAAACGCAGATACGGCGGCGCATCGCGCAACAGGCGTGGCAAGGATTCGGGCAACAGCCACACCAGGAACGGGAACAGCAGCAACGGCGTTACCCCACCAGCCAGGAACACCGCCTGCCAACCAAAGCTGTCGATAAACCCGGCCGCCACAAAGCCGCCTGCCGCGCCGCCGAACGAAAAGCCGCAGGCCGCCAGGGTCACCATCAAGGTGCGCATGCGCGGCGGCGAATATTCAGACATCAATGCCATGGCACTGGGCATTGCGCCTCCCATGCCGATGCCACAGATAAACCGCGCCGCCATCAGTGTGGTGAGGGAATTGGCAAACACCATCAGTACGGTCAGGCTGGCGTAGATCAGCACACAGGCCAACAGGATGCGCCGCACGCCGAAACGATCCGCCAGCGGTGTCACCAGCAGCGAGCCGAGGGTCAACCCGAGCAGGTTGGCGCTGAACACCGGCCCAAACGCAGCTTTTTCCAGGCCCCAATCCTGAGCCAGCGCCGGCACTACATAGCCCAGCACCTGGGCGTCGTAGCCATCGGTGACCAGCAGCAACGCCAGCAACACGAGAATCAACCACTGGTAGCGCGACACCGGACGGGCGTCGAGTGCCGCGCGAAAGCTGGCAATCTGATTGTGCATCGCAAGGTACCTTTATTTTTTATTAGGTTGGCACGATCAAAGGTGGGAGGGGCGGTGTGTCAGGTTGATTGGCGGGGTGGGCCTGTACGAAGGCCGGATGCTGCGCCGCCAACGCTGCCACTCGCCCAATGCGCGGGTAAGCCACCAGCGGCACCTTGAAACGTTCGGCCGCATACAGCTGTGGAATCAGAAATGCATCCGCCATGCCTGGCTGCTCGCCAAAGCAGAAGCCCTTATCTCCAATCAACTGCTCCACCGCACCCAGCCCCTGGCTGACCCAATGGGCGATCCATTCAAGCAACTGCGCTTCATCGTGCCCCCACTGACGCAACAGGTTCTGCGTGCTGGAGTTGTGCAGCGGGTGGATATCGCAGGCGATGATCGACGCTACCGCCCGTTCATGGGCACGGGCTGCCGGATCGCTGGAGAGCAGTGGCACCTGTGGATAACGCTCCTCCAGGTATTCGATGATCGCCTGCGACTGGATCAACGTCTCCCCTTGATCAGTACGCAACGCCGGCACACGTCCTTGAGGGTTGATCGCCAAGTACTCGGGCTGGTGATTGGCGCCGCCTGCCGGGACCAGCAGGTTGACTGGCAGCGCGGTGAAATCCAGGCCCTTGAGCGCCAGGGCAATACGTACCCGATACGACGCGGTGGAACGGTAGTAAGTATAGAGTTCCATGACCCTGCCCTCTTAACGTGCCGCAACCACAGTACCGCGGCATTCACCGAAGCCGATGCTGGCAAAACCTTCGCGGCGGCAACGGCCACGCAGGATGATTTCGTCGCCGTCTTCAAGGAATTTACGTACCTCGCCCGAGGCCAATTCAATCGGCTTCTTGCCGCCTTCGGTAATTTCCAACAGGCTGCCGAACTGCCCCGGCTGCGGCCCGGACAAGGTGCCTGAACCAAACAGGTCGCCGGCCTGCAACTGGCAACCGTTGACGCTGTGGTGCGCAACCATTTGCGCCACTGTCCAGTACATATGCTCGGTATTGCTCAAGGTCAGGCGATGGGCGGGCAGGTTCTGCTCGCGCATTGAGGCGGTGGTGAGCAGCACTTCCAGCTCGATATCAAAGGCGCCGGCGTTCTGATCACGTTTATCCAGCAGATACGGCAGCGGTTGCGGGTCGCCCTCGGGCCGCGCCGGTTGCGCTTTGCGAAAGGGCTCCAGCGCTTCGGCGGTCACCACCCATGGCGAAATACTGGTGATAAAGCTTTTCGACAGGAACGGGCCCAGCGGCTGGTATTCCCAGGCCTGGATATCTCGCGCCGACCAGTCATTGAGCAGGCAGAAACCGGCGATATGCTCGGCCGCATCGCCGATGGCAATCGCTTCGCCCATGGCATTGCCCTGGCCGATCCAGATGCCCAGCTCCAGTTCGTAGTCCAGGCGTGCGCAGGGGCCGAACGTCGGTTCGGACTGGCCGGCCGGCAGTGTCTGGCCTTTGGGGCGCCGGACCTGCGTGCCCGACGGGCGAATGGTCGACGCACGGCCGTGGTAACCAATCGGCACGTACTTGTAGTTGGGCAACAGGGGGTTATCCGGGCGAAACAGTTTGCCGACGTTCTGCGCGTGCTCGATGCCGACGTAGAAGTCGGTGTAGTCATTGATCTTCGCCGGCAAGTGCATCTGGCAATCGGCGGCGCGGTGCAGCACCTGCGCTTCGCGCTGTTGCAGCTGGCTGCCTTCGGCCAGCAGCTCCAGCAGGCGCTCGCGTAACGCCACGCGTGGCCCACGGCCAAGTTCAAAAAAAGCGTTCAATTGGCCACCCGCTGTTGCCTCAACGGCACGCCGGGCATCACCGTCAAATTCATCCAGCGCGGCGTGCAGGTCGAGGACCATGTCGCCGATCGCCACGCCACAGCGCGGGGCCGAGCCGTTGATACTGAACACGCCCAGGGGCAGGTTCTGCAGGGGGAAATCCGCGTGACCGTTGGCCGAGGCCACCCAGCTGCGGGTCTGCGTTGGTTGCGTCATGGGTTATCTCCGATTCGGGTTGAAGGTGGCGGGCAGTGAGGCCCAGCACGCGTCGTAAGCAGGTTGCAGCTGCGGGCACTCCAGGGCGAACTGGGTCGGGCGCAGCACTTGGCTGGTTTCGAACATGAAGGCCATGGTGTTATCGATCTTGTGCGGCGCCAGGTCCGCATTGATGGCCTTGGTGCAGGTCTCGCCATCCGGGCCATGGGCGCTCATGCAGCTGTGCAGCGACGCGCCGCCGGGCAGGAAGCCTTCGGCCTTGGCATCGTAGGCGCCCTGGATCAGGCCCATGTATTCGTTCATCAGGTTGCGATGGAACCATGGCGGACGGAAGGTATTCTCGGCCACCATCCAGCGCGGCGGGAAGATCACGAAGTCGAGGTTGGCCAGGCCATGCACGCTGGTAGGTGAGGTCAGCACGGTGAAGATCGACGGATCCGGATGATCGAAACTCACCGTGCCGATAGTGTTGAAACGACGCAGGTCGTATTTGTACGGCACGTTGTTGCCGTGCCAGGCGACCACGTTGAACGGTGAATGGTCCAGCTCACAGCCCCACAGCTCACCGAGGAATTTCTGTACCAGCGTGGTCGGTTGCTTGAGGTCTTCGTAGCGGGCCACCGGCGTGAGGAAGTCACGCGGGTTGGCCAGGCCATTACTGCCGATGGGGCCCAGGTCGGGCAGGCGCAGCGGGGCGCCGTGGTTCTCGGCAACATAACCGCGTGCGTGTGCATCCAACAGTTCGATACGGAATTTGAGGCCACGGGGCAGCACGACAATTTCCAGCGGCTCGACGTCCAGCACGCCCAGTTCGGTGGCGATGCGCAGGCGGCCCTGCTCCGGCACAATCAGCAGTTCACCGTCGGCATTGAAGAACACGCGCTCCATGGAACGATTGGCGCGGTAGGTGTAGATGCTGATGCCCGAAGGTTTTTCCGACCCCGAGTTGGCCACCATGCCGACCAGTCCATCGATAAAGTCCGTCGGCTCACTCGGAATGTCCAGCGGGTTCCAGCGCAGACGATTGGGCGTCACTGCGCCCAAGGGTCCACCGGCTAATTGCTGCGCAAGTTTGATGAACGCCGGGTGATTGGCCGACGGCTGGATGCGGTACAGCCAGGTGCGCCGGGCTTCGCTGCGCGACATGGTGAAGGCCGTGCCGGAAAACAGTTCGGTATATAGCCCGTAGGGGGCCTTCTGCGGCGAGTTCTGGCCGACGGGCAATGCGCCAGGCAAGGCTTCGCTGGCGAATTCGTTGCCGAAACCCGAAAGGTATTCGAGGGTCATGGATCATCCTCTGTGGGTCAGTTGTATTTATCGTAATCCAGTTACGCATAACGTAATTTGATCACTGTTGACCGTCAAGCTATAAAGACGCCCATTCATCTTTCGGATTCTCGCCCTTCCATGGAAAAGCCCCGCGACACCGGTAAACAGAAAGTCCGTTCGGCGGAAGTCGGCACCGATATTCTCAAGGCTCTGGCCGAATTGTCCCCGGCCACCTCGCTGTCACGTCTGGCCGAACATGTGCAGATGCCGGCGAGCAAGGTCCACCGCTATTTGCAGGCGCTGATTGCCTCCGGATTTGCCGAGCAGAACACCGCCACCAACCATTACGGCCTGGGCCGGGAGGCGTTGCGCGTGGGGCTGGCGGCGCTGGGCAGCATGGATGTGTTGAAAGTCGGCGCCATGCCCCTGGCCGAGCTGCGCGATGAATTGAATGAAACCTGCTTTCTGGCGGTGTGGGGCAACCAGGGCGCGACCGTGGTACAGATCGAGCCGGCAGTGCGCGCCGTTACTGTGGTGACGCAGTTGGGCTCAGTGCTGCCGCTGCTCAGTTCGTCCACCGGGCTGGTGTTCAGCGCTTACCTGCCGTCACGGGAAACGGTGGAACTGCGCGAACGCGAGATTCAAGCCGGCACCGCTCATACCTTGGCAGACGATCAGGCCTATGCCAGCGTGTGCGAACAAATCCGCAGCCGTGGCCTGCACTTTGTGCATGGCCTGCTGATGCCCGGCGTGGATGCGTTGTCGGCGCCGGTGTTCAATGCGGTCGGGCAAGTGGCGGCAGTGATGACCGTGGTCGGCCCGACCTCACTGTTCCATGCCGATGAAGATGGCCCGGCGGCGCAGCACCTGCTGGCGGCGACCCGGGCCGTGAGTTGGCGCATGGGCTATCAGCCCTGAATCAATCGTCGTTGCGTGACAGCGCCACTGCCACGCGGTCCTCCAGCGCCTTGACCTGCGCGCCGGCCACCACGTAGTTGTTGGTCAGCATCGCGAACACCAGCTTGCGCCCGCCGGCGTCGGTGATGTAACCACTCAATGACGACACGCCGCCCATGGAGCCGGTCTTGGCGTGCAGGTTGTTCTGCGCCTGCGTGTCGCGCAGACGGTAGCGCAGGCTGCCGCCGGTCATGCGGTCGGTGTTGCCGGCAATCGGCAGCGCGTTGTACCAGGTGTCGAACCACGGCTGTTTGCTGGCGGCCAGGAGCAGGTCGGTGAGGGTTTGCGACGACACCAGATTGCGCCGCGAGAGGCCGGAGCCGTCGACCTGACTGAACGTGCTGGTGTCCAGCCCCTGACGCTTGAGAAACCCGGCCACCGCCACGGCGCCCGCCGCTGCCGTGCCGCTATTGGCGGTCTGGCGCCCCATGGCCTTGAGCAAGGCTTCGGACATGTTGTTGTTCGAGAGCTTGAGCAACGGCGTGATCAACTCCTGTAACGGTGCCGATTGGTGCTCGGCCAGCACCGTCACTGCAGCCGGGCTTGCCCCACCCATCACTCGACGCCCCAATACGGTGATGCCCTGTTGCGCCAAGGCCTGTTCGAACAGATTGGCCACCAGTTGCGTTGGCTCCCAGACGCTGACCAATTGCTGGCTCTGCCGCCCCGGCGCCACTGCGCCGCTGAGCTGCAACAGGTTGGTGCCATGGCGACGGTTGATCCCATAGCTGTTGCCCGGCCCACTGATGGCGCGGTTGCTCAGTTGCAGGTAATCGGTGGGCGGAAAAATCTCGACACTTACCGGCGAGCCGGCCCGCAGCGCAGCCTTCGCGGTGACCAGTACGCTGCCTGCATCGAAATCCGAATCAGGCGACACGGTCAGCGCTGAAATCTGCGCGCCGTAGTAGGTGGTTTCGTCATCGTGAGACCAGTCGACACCCAGCCGCTCAGCGTCGAACCAGGTGTCATCGAACACCAGGTCGCCCTGCACCTGGCGCACGCCCTGGCTGGCCAATTGCGCGGCCAGGGCCTGGTAATCGGCAAACTGAACGGTCGGGTCGCCGAGGCCACGCAGGTACAGGTTGCCGGTCAAGCGGTCGCCCTGGCGTATGCCATTGCTCAGCAGTTGGGTGGCGAAGCGGTATTGCGGCCCCAACACATCCATCGCCGCGGCGGTGGTCAGCAACTTGAGGTTGGACGCGGGCACCAGCCGGGTGCGAGGGTTGTGCTGATAGAGCGTGGCGCCACTGCGAGCATCGCGCACCATCAGCGACACCGTAGCGCCGTGCAGCGCCGGGTCGCTCAACAGTTTATCCAGGGTTGCCGGCGTGGAAGTTTGGGAGACGCTGGCGCAGCCGCCCAGTAAAAAACTCAAACCGACCAGCAGGGTGCCGGTGCGTAACCATTTTACAAAGTGCATCGTTGCGTTTTCCATAAGCATGCAATGGCGGCAACGCTAACAGCTCGCTATCAATGTGGCGACCGCTTTCCTGTGGGAGCTGGCTTGCCTGCGATGCAGACAACTCGGTGTATCAGGCAAACCCAGTCGATGCCATCGCAGGCAAGCCAGCTCCCACAGATAAATGAATCAGAAGGTCAAGGTGCTGGACACCGACACCTGCCGCGCATCGCCAACCGACACAAACTGCGTATTCACCGATGAGGTGTAGTAAGTACGATCGAACAGGTTCTTCACATTGAGCTGGAACTTGACCTTCTGCCCTTCAAGCCGGGTGTCATAGCTGGCGAACACATCGGCCACGGTGTAGCTGGGCAGTTCGAAACTGTTGGCCGCGTCCCCTGCCCGCTCGCCGACATAACGCGCCCCGGCGCCGACACGCAGTTGATCGCCGCCCAGGACACTGCCGAAGTCATACACCGCCGACAACGAGCCGGTGCTTTTTGCCACATTCTGCAGGCGATTGCCTTTGAGCTTAGGGTCTTCGGTAACCTCGGCATCGGTATAGGCATAGCTGCCAATCAGGCTCCACTTATCCGTCAGTTGGCCGCTGGCATCCAGCTCCAGACCGCGAGAGCGCACCTTGCCGGCCACGCTGTACTCCGAGGTCAGGCCCTCGCCTACCTGCACCAACACGTTGCGTTTATCGATCGTGAACAGCGCGGCACTGGCGGTGATGCGCCCCGGCAGGTCGAACTTGGTACCCAGCTCCCAGGCTTTGGATTCTTCCGGCTGCAAACTGCCATTCAACACGGTTTTATTGGCCAGCGGCGCGATGGTGGAGTTGGGTTTGAACGACTCGGTATAACTGCCGTAGAACGACAATTGATCAGTGTAGCGATACACCAGCCCGGCCCGTGGTACCCACTTCTGGCCATTGCCGTCGGTGTTGGCGGTGAACGGCACGCCTTTGCCGGCGTATTGATCGTACATCTGGTAGCGCGCACCGCCGACCAGGATCCATTGATCGTTGAGGTGGATGGCATCCTGGAAGAACAGCGAATCGCTGCGCAGCAGATCGGTCTGGTTGCTGTCCGGCGCGCTGACTTTGGAACCGGCGACTTCATTGCCGTATACCGGGTTGTTGTAATCGAAGGTGCCTCGCGGCGCCTGGCGGATCAGGTCGGCACGGTAGATCTTGCGGTACTCATCGTCCAGGCCGAACACCAGATCGTGCTGCATACCTGCAACATCGACCCTGCCTTCGAGGCTGGCGGTGGCGAAGCGGTCGGTGGTCAACGCGCCCTGGGTACCGTCCATGTTACGGGTCAGGGTGCCGTTGGTGTTGACCTTGACCACGCGCACCTGGCTGGCGTCATAGGTTTCGCGATTCCAGCTGTAGCCGAAGTGAGCTTTCCAGTCGTCGTTCAGATCATGATCGACGGTCAGGCGGTACAGATCGGAGCGACCTTCCATGTTGTTGAACGGTTCATCCAGACGCCGGGTGGCGGGGATGTTCAGCGGGTGGTTGGTCTTGGGATCGATGGCGGTGCCACGGTCGAACGGCGCGAGAAATTCGCGGTGTTCATAGGCCAGCACCACTTGGGTGGTATCGCCGTACCAGGCCAGGGACGGCGCCACCAGGGTCTCGCGATGGGTGCCGTAGTTACGCCAGTAATCTTCGTCTTCATGATCGACAATCAGGCGATAAGCCAGGCCGCTGTCGCCGAGGGGGCCGGTGGTGTCGAGGTTGCCGCCGCTGCCGTTCTTGCCGCTGCCGAAGGTCGAGCCGCGCGCGGTCAGGGAGGTGGACTGCATCAGCTCAGGCTTTTTGCTGACGATATTGACCACGCCGCCCGGGTCCTGGATGCCATACAACAGCGAGGATGGGCCCTTGAGCACTTCAATACGCTCGGCGGTAGCGTTCATGGCACGGCCCTGCACCACCGGCATACCGTCCTTCATGATCGAGCCGTTACGGTTGTCGCCAAAACCACGCAACATCACCGCGTCCTGAGTACTGCCGAGGGTGTTGGACTGGGTGATGCCGCTGATATTGCCCAGGGCGTCATCCAGGTTGCGCGGTTGCTGGTCGCGCAGCACCTGGGCCGGCACCACGTTGACGGTTTGCGGGGTTTCCAGCAGCAACCCATGGGAGCGCATCACCGAACTGGTGGGCGGCGGCTGATAGCTGGTGCTGTCCTGCGTCGGGTTGGCCGCGCTGATAGTGGTGGCGCCAAGGTTGACCGCGCCGTCGCTGGGCAGCGGCTCCAGGGCCAGGGTGCGGGCGTCGATCTGGCGGAAGGTGAAACCTGTATTGCTCAGCAGACGTTGCAGGGCCTGGGTCGCGCTCATCTGCCCACTGAGCGCCGGGGCATTGAGGCCATAAGGCGCTTCATCGGTGTAGATCACACTGATGCCTGTGACACGGCTGAACTCGCTCAGGGCCTGGGGCAGTGGTTTGGCTGCCAGGGCAAAATTGAACTGGGCGCTTTGCTGCTCATGCGCACGCGCAACGCTCAAAGGCAGCAACGCCAGCCCTGACACCGCCAAGACCGAGGCTCCCAGCCACTGTTTTACCCAACCACCCGCCGTTGACTTCATGCTGTGAGAACCCGTGTAGAAAACGCTGTTAATGCGAATAGATCGCAGTTTCATGCACTACACGGATGGGCCGAGGATTTACCTCACATGAATCAGTAAATAATTTCGATCATTGCTTGCCACTCGTCGCGAGACACTCCTTGGCACTCTTCTTCAGCTTCTTGATCAGCCGCTCCTGGCGCAACGCCTCACCCTTGCTCGCGCATTGTTCGGTGTACACCAACGCCACCGCCGGGCTGGACAAGAAAAACCGCGCGCCCTTGCCGCTTTGGTGGCAGGCAAAGCGGCGCACCGGGTCATTGCTGATGCCGCAATACAACGAGCCATTGGCGGCACGCACCAGGTAGACGAACCAGGGTTTGGGTTCTACAGGATCAGTCACAGGGCAATTTCGGCAAACCAGAGGAGCGCCAATCTTATCAACGACCGGCCTGGAATGCCTTCAAGCCTTTAAGCGCCTGGGCCCGCACCGCATTTTTCAGCGCCGGCGACCAGCCCAACAGCAGCCCTTTCAAGCCCAGCGCCTGGCGCGACCAGCGCCACAGGTCGAAGTGATCGTGGTGCTCGCAGATCTTGCCGTCGCGAAACACAAAGCGCGCACCGATGTCGTTAACCACCGTATTGCCCGTGGCACTGAACAGGTACGTCGCCACCCAGTGCGCGCTGCCTGTGCTGTCATCACTGCGCACGTGGTCGAAGGTCAGGGAGAAATCCTTGGCCCGCGTGGTGAGCATTCGCCACATATCCCCCGCGTCGCGCCCGCGCAACTCGCCGAAGGCCGGGTCGCTGAACACCACGTCTTCGGTGTAGCAGGCGGCCATGGCTTCGGCATCCAGGCGCTGGAAGGCACTGTAGAACGCGGTGATCAGGGCGTTATGGGCATCACTCATGGGCAGGCTCCGCAGGTTTCGAAAGAATAAGCGCACGATAGGCTGCCCACACCGCGCTGGCTACTGACATTCGCCAGGCAAATGCAGGAGCCTACGGCACCATCCCAGTGCTGCGAGCGTAGGCGAACAGGTCTACATCGGTTGAGATACTCAGCCGCTGCATAGCCGTGCTTTTCTGCTTACTGATGGTAGAGATACTGCGGTTGACCTGTGCCGCAATCTGGCTGACGGTCATGCCGCTGGCCAACATGCGCACCACCTCGCGCTCCTTGCAGGACAATTGCGGCACCTGGGACTGATCGCCCGTACCCGCCTCTACCATTTGCATCCGCAGGGATTCACTGGCGAACGTCTGGCCGGCACACACAGCCTTGATCGCCTGGGGCAGCTCCTTGGCCGAAGCACTTTTGGCCACCACGGCCTTGGCACCATGGGCGAAGGAAGCACGCAGGGTGGCGACGCTGGCGAACATGGTCACCAGAATCACCGGCAACTGCGGGTATTGGCGGTGCAACAGGCTCAACAGCCCGTAGCCGTCGGCCTGCTGGCCGCCTGGCATGGCAAAGTCTGTGACGAGCACGTCACACGGGGTTGTCCTCAACAGTTCGAGCAACTGATCGGGGCCGTCGGCTTCCGCGACCACTTTGCACCGGCCATGCGCCTCAATCACCACTTTCTGCCCGATACGCACAATAGGGTGATCGTCAGCAATAATTACTCGAAGCATAGATTCCCACGAATGATGGCAAACTGAATCCGCGCAAAATACCCCCGCTGGCGCTCATCAACAACCGCTAACAAAGTGCTGCTGGCAGCCACGCTCAATGTTCAGTAGCTCACAATTTTTTGCCTACAAAACAATAAGAAAATACCTACAGCAAAGACAAGATCAACGGATTGCAAAACGCTCTGCGCCAACACTACCTCTCAGACTTCAGAGAGGTACTCGAGATAGACGAACAAGCGCGCCAGGAACAACTCCAATTGCACCTTGTGCGCAGCAACACCCTGGGACTGGACCTGTTCGATCAGCTTCACGGCGCTGGCTTCAAGGCCAGTACCGCCCAAAAACACCAGGCTGCCCACCAATCGATGGAGGCGCTCAGCCGTCAGTGACGAGTTCAACGTCAAGCAGGCATGGCGCAACACGCGGTGGTCTTCCCAAGCCTCGAACAACAGGGTTTCCAACAATTGATCGACGATACGCTCGCTGCCAAACATGGCGACCAACGTGGCACGGGTTGGCCAGCCGGCGAGCGGCGCAACAGCCTTCTGGACGACATACGCGTCATCCACGCCCGGCAGCCAGCGTGCCAACACGGCGTGCAGCTGTTCAAGGGTCAATGGCTTGAGCAGCCAGGCATCCATGCCGGCGTCGCGGCAACGCCGGGGGCTGTCGTTTTGCAGGTTGGCGGTCAAGGCAATGATCGGCACTCGCCTCTGCCCGTTGTCGCGCTCATGCTGGCGAATAGCGCGAGCCATGCTGTAGCCGTCCATGAACGGCATCTGGCAATCACTGATCACCAAGTCGAAGGGCCGGCTGGCAAAGGCCGCCAGCCCGACGTACCCATCGTCGGCCAATTCGTATCCCAACCCCAGTTTTTGCAGCAAACAACCCAGCAACAGGCGGTAGGCTGAATGGTCTTCCACCACCAGCACGCTCAACTGCTGCCAATGAAGCGGGGGGGCACCTTGTGGCTTCAATTTGCGGTTCGCTCCTGCTGTTGAACCTACCAGCGAACCCATCAGTACCTCTATCGTGACTATTGATCCGGCAGTAATCTCCGGCACTGGTGCAATAGCCCTCGATACCTCTCATGTAGCAAATACCCATTCAGGGGGTATCTATAATCTTTTGAGTCAGACCGAGTCGATACAACAACTACGAAAAGCACCACCGCCCCCCCTCTCCCGGCACGTCCTTCGTCCCCCCGCCAATGTCGTATTAGTTGTATTTCCCCCGCGCGCCCCCCTCGCTAGATTGTGCCCACCCCAAAGAGGGACGACTTGCCACTCCCCGGCAAGCGCCAAAAAATCGAGATCGCCTCCAGGCAACCACCCGCCCACACAAGACCGGGCGTTGCCCTGGCGTGCCTCAATCTGCCAGCTTGTAATGGAACAATTTGAAATGAAGACCTCTGTATCCCTACTGAGCAGTGCCCTGCTGCTCGCCATAACGTCATCCGCTTTCGCCGCCAGCAGCGTCGACCTGACTGTCAAAGGGTTGATCACGCCCAGCGCCTGCACACCCAACCTGCCGGGTGACGTCGATCTTGGAAAAATCGCCGCAAAAGATCTGAATCAAGACAGCTATACGCCGCTTGAGAAAAAGACCCTGCAACTGAGCGTCAATTGCGACGCGGCGACGCTGTTTGCAATCCATCCCGTCGACAATCGAGCCGGTTCCGCCGCGTCCGGCGGCGCCTTTGGCCTGGGCTTGATCAACGAAACCCAGAAGCTCGGCCTGTATCAGTTGACGTTCAGCAACCCCGTCACTGAAACACCATCCACCCTGATTGCAATGTACAACTCCGAGGGCCGATGGACAGACCTCCTTACGGATGAGGTCATTGCCCCCAACGATCTGGTGGCGCTGGGCAGCCGCGGTGAGAACGGTTGGGCCCCCCACCCGATCAAAGACGCGCTCATGGACATGACGCTGCACACCTTGATTGCACCTGCAAGAAACCTGACCTTGACTAGCGAAGTGGCAATCGACGGCTCCGCGACCTTTGAAGTGAAGTACCTGTAAATGGACGTTTCCCAGATGAAGACCCGCCTGCCCCTGTGGAGCAGCGCCCTGCTGCTCACCATGACGTCATCGGCTTTCGCCGCCAGCAGCGTCGACCTGACCGTCAAAGGGTTGATCACGCCCAGCGCCTGTGCAGCCAGCCTGCCGGGCAATGTCGATTTTGGAAAGATCGCGGCAAAAGACCTGAATCTCGATACCCCTACACAGCTTGAACGCAAAACCCTGCAACTGAGCGTGAATTGCGAAGCGGCGACACTGTTCGCCATCGACCTCATCGATAACCGAGCGGGCTCTCCCATATATAGCTACGCGTTTGGCCTGGGGCTGACCAACGAAAACCAGAAGCTCGGCCAATATAGCTTCACATTCAACAATCCCGTCGCCGAAACACCCTCCACCCTGCTGGCGATGTACAACGACGATGGTCAGTGGAGAGACATCTATCCGGACGACGCTGTTGGGCCAGGTGAGTTTGTCGCACTGGGCAGCCGCGGCGATAACGGTTGGGCGCCGCATCCGATCAAGGACGCGACGATGGACATTACCCTGTACGGCTCCATTGCGGCAGCAAAGGACCTTACATTAACTAACGAAGTGGCAATCGACGGTTCGGCGACCTTTGAAGTGAAGTACCTGTAAACCACCATTCATTCACAGGATGTGACCCATGGCCAGCCCTCTCACTACCCTCACTGCGACACTGTTGCTGTTTGGCGCCGGCTCAGTCTTCGCCGCCAGCAGCCTGGACCTCACCGTCAAAGGCATCATCACGCCAAGCGCCTGCGCGCCAGAGGTCTCCGGCGGTGGCAATGTCGACTTCGGCAAGGTGTCGGTCAAGGATCTCAATAGCGACACCTACACCGACCTGCCCCGAGAAACCATGCTCTTGAGCGTGCATTGCGAAGGGCCGACGTTTTTTACCCTGAACACCATCGACAACCGCGCCGGCACCACCGCCAGCCACTTCAGCTGGCACGGCCTGGGCATGACCCCCAACGATGAAAAAGTCGGTGATGCCGGGCTTGGCCTCTACCAGCCGGTGGCCGACGACGTGCCGGTACGCACCATCGTCTCAAGGGATGGCGGCGCAACCTGGATGCCCTCCGTGATGCTCAGCCACACCGTGCTGACAGCGGTCGCCAACAACGACGGCGTGGTACCGATTGCGATCCAGAAGCTGGAGGCCGAGATCCGCCTGATCACTCACATCGCGCCCGCCAGCAACCTGACACTGACCGACGATGTGCCTATCGACGGTCACGCCACCGTGCAAGTCAACTACCTCTAAGGATAAGGAGACCCGATGAACATTCGATTGACCACGCTGGCCGCCAGCGTACTTCTGCTCTGCTCAACCACTGCCTTCGCTGCCTCCAGCGTCGACCTGACCGTCAAGGGGCTGATCGTGCCCAGCGCCTGTATACCCACCCTTTCCGGTGGCGGTGTGATCGACCATGGCAAGGTGTCCGCCAAGGACCTGAACCCCGATAGAGGAACGGCGATTGGCAGGCATACCCTATTGATGACCGTCGATTGTGACGCGCCAATCCAGTTTGCCCTGCACCCCATTGATAATCGTGCAGGCTCAGGCCTCTCGACAGACTTTGGCCTGGGCTTTATCAACGAGAACCAAAAGCTCGGTCATTTCTCCCTCACCTGGCGTAACGCAGTGGCTGAAGACGGCGTTGCCGTCCAACCTATCGCATCGATGGATCAGGGTAACTCCTGGTACCCCGAAAAATTCTGGGAACCGAGCATGTACATGGCAGCGGCCTCAATGGATGACGACACCCAGCCAATGCCAATCAAGAATCTGCGCGTAGACCTGGAAGTGCTCACGATCATCAACCGCACCGACGGGCTGGACCTCAGTAATGAAGTCACCATCGACGGTTCCGCCACCCTCGAAGTGAAGTACCTGTAACCCATGGCCGCCCATCCCTTGAAAACTGCCGGGCATGGGCTGCGCCTACCTGTGCCGGTACTGGACACAGTTGGCCGTTACGTGGCTGCGCTGCTCTGCCTGGCCACCTTAGTCGATACCCACGCAGCCTCGACCGTCGACCTCACGGTGACCGGCCGGGTGACACCGGATGCCTGCCACATCGAGCTGATGAATGACGGCATCATCGAGCATGACAAGATCCCCGCACATAGCCTCAACGCAGACGAGTTCACCGTGCTGCCCAGCCAGCTACTCGAACTGCATGTGCTCTGCGCCAGGCCCATGCTGTTTGCCTTGGTAGGCATCGACAATCGCGCCGACTCCTCGCTGGCCCCCGACTTTTTCTACGGACTGGGCAGAAACATCCACGCCCCCGAGGAGCGGCTCGGCTCCGTAGCGTTGTCCTATCGCAACGTAGTGGGCGATGCGCAGCCCATGCAGGTATTGGCCTCCACCAACAACGGGGAAACCTGGTCACCGGACCCCAACGCCTATCCAAGATCCTATATGGCCTTTGCACTGCTGGGCGACCGTCAACCGGACTTCATCAGCCAACTGACCGCGGAGCTTCAGGTGGTCACCGCCATCAATTTTTCGCAGTACCTGACGCTGGACCAGGAAGTCCCCCTCGACGGCTCCATCGTCCTGGATTTGCGTTACCTCTGACCGATGCCTTTTGGCCTAATGGAAAACCCGTCATGACGACGACATTCTCAAACACCGCTGTCGGCCTTATCGCCCTGCTGCTGATACTCGGCAATCAAGTCAAAGCCGACGGGATGGTACCGGACACCTCCGTGGTGATCGTGTTCGAAGCCGAAGGCGAAGCGGCAGTGTCGGTGACCAACACCGACAGCCAACTCGCGCTGCTGCATGTGACCTTGCAGGATATTCCGGAAGACACCGAGCCGCTGCTGGTGGTGACACCGCCGCTGTCACGGGTCGAGGCGTCTAAATCCCAGTTGGTGCGCTTCATCCTGCAAAACCGGAAGCCGTTGCTCACCCAACGGCTTAAACGCGCAGTGTTCGAAGGCATGCCCCAAGGCCGTGCCGCGACCGCCGCCGGGCATGCCCGCGTGGGCGTGACCGTGCGCCAGAACTTGCCGGTGATCGTGCATCCCAGAGGCCTTGCCCCCAACCGCACGCCTTGGACCGACCTGACCTGGACCTTGCGCGACGGCCAGTTGCAAGTGCGTAACGACACGCCCTATGTAGTGCGCCTGGCGCAGGAACTGCTGCTGTTGCCCGGCAACGGCAGGGCGATGCTGCCGCGCACTTACGTGCTGCCCGGCGAAGCCTTGAGCGTGCCGGCCAGCGGCGGGCAGGCCAACACGGTCAGGTTACAGCCGGCCACTGTGTACGGCTTTGCGGTGAAAGCCTACGACGCACCGATCACCCTCTGACTGAAAACCGCAGGCGTCGCCCCCCTGACCGCCGCCTGAATAACGAAGTGACGGCTCATTGACCGTCACCAGAACGCCTGGGCACACGGGGCCCGCGCGTTCACTACTCGAGTACCTTGCGTGAAAACAGTATTGAGTTACCGTGACGGCGAAGCCGTGCCCGACATCCCTGCCAACTCGACCTTGCCGCTGGTGTTGCTGCTGCTGTGCGCGCTGATGCCCGCCAAGGCATGGGCCGAAAACTCCAGCGCCTCCAGCTTCGACGCCCAGACCTTGCATCAACGCGGCATTGATCCACAGCTGGCCAGCCTGCTGCTGGCAGCACCGCGCTTCGCCACCGGGCAACACACGGTCAATCTGCGGGTCAATGGTCAGCGACGCGGCCGGCTGGATGTGACCTTCGATCAGCAAGGCAACCCGTGCTTCGACCGCGCATTGCTGGACGCCGCCAACCTGGTGATCCCGAATGAAACGGCAGGTTGTCACGATTTTCTTGCGCAATATCCGCAAACCCTGGTTGAACCGGACCCGGCGACGCTGACGGTGTCACTGGTGGTACCCACCGAGGCGCTGCGCCCCATACAGCAGGATATCTCGGGGTACGAAACCGGCGGGTTTGCCGGGCTGCTCAACTACGACCTCAGTGGTTTCTACAACCGCTTCGGCGATGACGCCAGCCGCTTTGGCTCGGCCAACACCGAGGTGGGGTTCAATGCCGGCGATTGGATCGTGCGCAGTCGCCAAGTACAGACCTGGCAGGATGGCCTGTCACGCAGCACCCACTTGCAAGCCTATGCCCAGCGCACCTTCGCCAGCCACCAGGCGGTGCTGCAGGCTGGGCAAATCAACCTGTATAACCCGGTACTGTCCGGCGCGCAGATTACCGGGGTGCAGGTGCTTACCGAGCAAGCCCTTCAAGAACAGGGCCAGGGTGCGCTGATCCAGGGCATTGCCAACAGCCCTGCCCAGGTGGAGGTGCGACAGAACGGTGCGTTGATTCACTCCACCGTCGTGCCCGCAGGCCCCTTTACCCTGCCCGATGTACGTCGCTTGAATACGCGCTCGGACGTCGAGGTCACGGTCAAGGAAAGCGCCGGGGGTGAGCGGCGCTTCACCGTACCGGCGGCCATGCTCGGCCTTGGGTTGCCCGCACCGGGTTACTCCGTGGCCGCGGGCCGGGTGCGGAATGTGGGCGACGCCAAAGGCGATGATCCGTGGGTGGTCAGTGGCGGCTGGACCGGTGCGCTGCACCCGCAGTTGACCTTGGGCACTGGTGTACTGGCAGCCAGCGAATACCGCTCGGTGGGCGCCAGCCTGGGCTGGTTGCCGTGGGTGGACAGCCAGATCCAACTGTCCACACAGCTGTCCAACACCCAGGCGTGGGAAAAGGTTTCGGGCGTACAGACCGACCTTTCCTGGTCCCAGCGCCTGGGCGAGCAGTGGTCGATCAGCGCCGCCAATTCCTGGCGCAGCATCGGCTATCGCGAACTTGAAGAAAGCACGTATGAGCGTGATGACAGCAACCGCGACGCCCGTTATCGCGACCAACAAAGCCTCAACCTGGGCTGGTCGCATCCGCTGCTGGGTGCGTTCAGCGCCGGGGTTGCGCGCTCGGCCAACTTCGCTGGCGACAGCAGCAGCCGTGCGCTGGCCTCTTGGGGCACGAGCATCGGCGCTGTGTCACTGTCGGCCAGTGCCGAGTGGCAAATGGGCGGTAGCCAGCAACAGGACAACGCGGTGTACCTCAATATCAGCGTGCCGTTGGGCGAAAGTCGCCGGCTACGTAGCTGGGTGCGCAATTCCGGCGGTGAGAACCGCACCGGCCTGGGCCTCACCGAACAGATCGACGACCAACTCAGCTATCGCGTCAGCGCCGAACACGACAGCAGCGACCATCAAGTGGAAACCACGCTGGGCGTCTCGGTACTGCCGCGTTACAGCCAGCTCGATTTCAGCTACAGCCGCGCTGATGCCGAACGCTCCAGTTATCAAGGCGGCGCTCGCGGCGGTGTGGTGATACATGGCGACGGCGTGACTTTTTCACCCTACCCGGTGCGCGACACCTTTGCCCTGGTGTCGGTCGGCGATATGAGTGGCATCAAGCTAAGTACCCCCAGCGGCGCGGTGTGGACCGACTGGCAAGGCCAGGCCGTGGTGCCGCAAGTCGCCGCCTACGGGCGCAGCCCAGTGGAAGTGCAGACACGTTCACTGCCGCGCAATGCCGACATCAACAATGGCCTGGCGATGATCTCGGCCGGACGCGGCGCCGTTGACCGAGTCGAATTTGGCATCAGCTTGACCCGTCGCATATTGCTCACCGTCAGCACCGACCAGGGTACACCTCTGCCTGCCGGAGCCTCAGTCAGCAGCGCCAGCGGCGAGTTCGTCACCTTGGTGCAGGACGCCAGCCAGGTGTTTCTACCCAACGTGCTGGACCAATCGACGCTGTGGATAACCACACCCGATGGCGGTCGATGCGAATTGCGTTACTCCCTGCCGGAAAAAGCCGACCCCACGGTGTACTTCGAAACTGCTCCCGCGCGTTGCCACGCGCCTTGAGGATCCCGTCATGCCCTTCGCAACATGTATGCGCCAACTGTGCCTGTGGTTATTGATCGGCGGGGCCGGCACCGCCCACGCCTTGGAAGAATGCCAACTGAATGTCAGCGAATCCCTGATCGATTTCGGCTTGATGAGCCGCCTGGCACAAAGCGACAGTGCGCTGGAGCGCTTGCTTGGCGAGCGGCGCCTGAGCGTGACCATCAACTGTCCGCAAGCGCAAGATTTGAGCCTGTTCTATCGCGCACTGGCCGCTAGCCCGCAGCGCCTGCAATTTACCCCGCATGGCAGCTATGCCATCGAAGCCGGCAACGCCGTGCTCGATGGTCGCGCCGTAGAGTTGGGGCTGCTACCTGCTGCGGGCCAGGCGCCCGTGGCCAATGGCGCGGTGCTGGAATGGCGTTCCGGCCATGGCATCGCGCCGGTCGCACACGGTGCGGTGCTCAGGGGCAACACCCTGTCGTTGCAACTGACGCTGCGCGCCTGGGCCGACCCCGCTGCCACTCAAGTGCGCGACAACACCACCTGGGAAGTTTCCGGGATGTTGTACAGCGCACAAAACGGACGCTACCGGGAACTGGCCGTGCGCGCGCACTTTGCGCCCATCGCCTGCCTGCCGACATTATCCGACCAGGGCGTAGTGGACTACGGCACCCTGTATGCCAAAGACCTAAATGCCACCACTGAAACACCGCTGCCCATTCGCACACTGCGCCTGAGTGTGACCTGCGATGCGCCGATCCGCTTTGCTCTGCGCATGAAAGACAACCGCGACGGTTCGGCCACGGGCGGTACCGATGAAACCGCTTATGGATTGGACCTGGATGCCAGTCGCAACAAAATCGGGCGATTTTACCTGACTATCGACCCGGCCGAATTCAGCGCCGACACCTTGCCCGCGCTGTACCGCACCGACTCCACCAGCAACGGCGTGGCGTGGAGCAGTTCCACCGCGCGGCAAATCCCCATGGCCGCCAACAGCCTGCTGGGGTTTACCGACACGACGGGCGTCACCACCGGCCCGGTGGCCATCCAGACCCTGACCGGCACGATGCGTCTCAAGTCTTACCTTGCCCCCATGCAAAGCCTGGATCTTCGCGAGGTGGTGCATATCAATGGTTCCGGCACTATCGAAATCGTCTACCCCTGACCCGTCACTGTGAGGAACTCGTCCCGTGAAAACCCGCCTCTTTACCAGTCTGTTGCTGTTGACCAGCACGCCCTCTGTGCTAGCCGCCTCGGCGGTGGACCTGAGTGTCAAAGGCTTGATCACTCCCTCCGCCTGCTTGCCGCAGTTCCCCGGCGGCGCCCTGATTGACTACGGCAAGATTGCCCAACAGGACTTGCACCTGGCGACCGCCACGCGCCTGCCCGTCAAGACCCTGACCGTCGGCATCGCCTGCACGGGCACGGTTCGCTTTGCCCTGCGCATGCGCGACAACCGCGACGGCTCGGCCATGGTCGACAGCGAGATTTACTACGGCCTGGGGTTCGATATCAGCGGCAATCGCCTGGGGGTCTACTCCATGACCTTCGACCCACGACAGACCCAGGCCGGCAACATTGCGCAGATCTACGGCACCGAGTCCACTACCGGGGGCCTGGCGTGGCGCACGTCCAACCTCAACCCCATCGACATCGGCTCCAGGAGCTACCTGGGCTTTACCGATGTGGAGGGCAGTGTCAGCGGGCCCGCGGCCATCGGTTTAATGCTGAGCACCGTCACCGTGCAGACGGTGATCAATGCTCGACAAAACCTGGACCTGAGCGTGGACACCCCGCTCGATGGTTCGGCCACTCTGGAAGTGGTTTACCTCTAGAGCTTCTCGCTGGTGACCTGTACGTAGCGCTCACGACCGGCGCCCAGACCCGCGACAATCGCACCCAGGCCGATCACCGCGAAGATCCAGCCGATAGCCGCCCAGCCGCCGGTCCAGTCATGTACCAGGCCAACCGCAAACGGACCCATTGACGCCAGGGTGTAACCGATACCCTGGGCCATGCTCGACAGGTTGGCGGCGACGTGAGCGTCACGCGAGCGCAGCACGATCAAAGTCAGCGCCAGGCTGAAGGTGCCGCCCTGCCCCAGGCCGAGCAGAATCGCCCAGCCCCATAAACCGTCCAGCGGCGCATACAGGCAACCGAACAGGCCACCGAGGGTCAGCAGCATCACCACCACAATCGCCAGGCGCTGGTCCTTGCCTCGGGTGGCCAACCACGGTGCGGCCAGGGAACTGAGCAGTTGCACGATGATGGAGCCTGAGAGCGCCAACCCGGCTTCGGTAGCACTCAGGCCACGTCCGATCAGGATTGACGGTAACCAGCCAAACACAATGTAGGCCAGGGACGATTGCAGGCCCATGTACAAAGTCACCTGCCAGGCGAGCGGGTCACGCAGCAAGCCTCTGACCCGGTAAGCCACCTGATGGGCACCGTGCTTTTGCCCCACTTGCGGCAACCAGAACAAGGCCGCCAGCAACGCCGGAATAACCCAAAACCCCAGACCGATGGCCCAGCTGTCTGCGAAATATTGGCTCAGGGGCACCGTGGCTCCCGCAGCCAACGCAGCCCCTAGACACAACGCCATGGTGTAGACGCCGGTCATGGCGCCCGCCTGCCGGGCAAAATCGCGCTTGACGATGCCCGGCAGCAACACGCCAATGATGCCAATACTCGCACCGGCAATCAGGCTGCCGGCGAACAGCCCCACTTCACCGAACGAACTGCGCAGGATAATCCCCGCGGCCAGGGTCAGCAGAATGCCCAGCACCACGCGCTCGGCGCCAAAACGTCTGGCCAGGATCGGCGCAGTGGGCGCGAACAGGCCCAGGCACAAGACCGGCAAAGTGGTCAGCAACCCGGCCTTGGCCGCAGATAACCCAAGGCTGCTGGAGACTTCAGCCAGCAGTGGCGACATGCTCGACAGCGCCGGCCGCAGGTTCAACGCCACCAGTACCAGGCCCAGTAGCAGGAGCCACGGGCGAACCACCCGCGGATGGGCCTGCTGGACGGCCTCGTCATCGGATTCGGCGTCGATCAACAGTTCTTCGAGTTCAGTCGTACGTTTGGCTTCAAGGTTCATTGATCAACTGCCGGCAGAGGGATTTGGCACGTTCGGGGTCTTGATTTTCTGCCGCGTCGAGCAAGGCGATATGCAGCTCGAATACAGCCTGGCGATGCGGTGAGATGTTCAGGGCCTGACGTAACTGGGCGCCGACGAGGCTATTCGCAGTTGCCTGCAAAGGCAACGCACCAGAGTGCCTGGGTAGCAAAAGAAGCAGCAGAGTGGCTATGCCAAGGTATTTGCGCGGTCTCACTCATATCGTCAACACGAAGCCAGAGGCGCTCGCGGCTCCCTGGCCGACAAACAATAAACCCGGCACCAGGCCGGGTTTATGTGTTCAACCATTGATCAATGCAGTATCTGGCTCAAGAACAACTTGGTCCGGTCATTCTGCGGGTTGTCGAAGAAGTCATTCGGCGCCGCCTGCTCCACGATCTCGCCCTTGTCCATGAAGATCACGCGGTTGGCCACGGTGCGCGCAAAGCCCATTTCGTGAGTCACGCACAACATGGTCATGCCGTCTTCGGCCAGGCCAATCATGGTGTCCAGAACCTCTTTCACCATTTCCGGGTCGAGTGCCGAGGTCGGCTCGTCGAACAGCATGATTTTCGGTTTCATGCACAAGGCACGGGCGATGGCCACACGCTGTTGCTGGCCGCCGGACAGTTGCCCCGGAAACTTGTGGGCCTGCTCTGGAATGCGTACACGTTCAAGGTAGTGCATGGCAATTTCCTCGGCCTTGCGCTTGGGCATCTTGCGCACCCACATCGGCGCCAGCGTGCAGTTTTGCAGGATGGTCAGGTGTGGGAACAGATTGAAGTGCTGGAACACCATGCCCACTTCACGGCGGATCGCTTCGATCTGCTTGAGGTCGTTGGTCAACTCCACGCCATCGACCACGATGCGGCCTTGCTGGTGCTCTTCCAGGCGGTTGAGGCAGCGAATGGTGGTGGACTTGCCCGAGCCCGACGGCCCGCACAGCACAATGCGCTCGCCCTGCTTGACGTTGAGGTTGATGTCTTTCAACACGTGGAACTGGCCGTACCACTTGTTGACGCCCTGCATCTGAATAATGCCTTCAGGGCTCACCGGCTGTTTGATTGCTTGGCTCATTAAAACAACTCCTAACGCTTGTGGCCGGTGTCGAGCTTGCGTTCCAGATGCATGGAATAGCGCGACATACCAAAACAGAAAATCCAGAAAACCAGGGCGGCAAACACGTAGCCTTCAGTGGCCATGCCCAGCCATTTGGGGTCGGCGGCGGCTTGCTTGACGCTGTTGAGCAGGTCGAACAGGCCGATGATGATCACAAGGCTGGTGTCCTTGAACAGTGCGATGAACGTATTGACGATGCCCGGTATCACCATCTTCAAGGCTTGCGGCAAGATCACCAGGCCCATGCTGCGCCAGTAACCCAGGCCCATCGCCGCAGCCGCTTCGTATTGCCCCTTGGGGATCGCCTGCAAGCCACCGCGCACCACTTCAGCCACATAGGCCGACTGAAACAGAATCACGCCGATCAGGGCACGCAACAGCTTGTCGAAGTTCATGCCCTCGGGCAGAAACAACGGCAACATCACCGATGACATGAACAGCACCGTGATCAACGGCACGCCGCGCCAGAACTCGATGAAGGTCACGCAAACCACCCGAATCGCCGGCATGTTCGAACGCCGTCCCAACGCCAGTACAATGCCCAACGGCAAGGCGCCGGCGATGCCCACCGTGGCGATCACCAGGGTCAGCATCAAGCCGCCCCATTGGCTGGTCGCCACGTTGCTCAGCCCGAACACGCCGCCATGCAGCAAGCAATAGGCAATGATCGGGTACAGCAGCAAAAAGCCCAGGCCGTAGATCGCCTTGCGTGGAAAACGCGAGATGAACAACGGCGCCACGCCAATGATGGCCAGCCATACCGTCATGTCCACGCGCCAGCGCAGGTCCACGGGGTAATAGCCATACATGAACTGCCCGAAGCGCTGCTGGATGAACACCCAGCAGGCGCCCTCTTTGGTGCAATCGGCGCGCGTGGTGCCGACCCAGTTGGCGTCCAGAATCGCCCAATGCAGGATCGGCGGCACCACCAGGTACACCAGGTAGATCGCCAGCAAAGTCAGCAGCGTGTTAAGCCAGCTTGAGAACAGATTGGCGCGCATCCAGGCCACCGGCCCGAAGACTTTGTCCGGGGGTGGCATATCAGGTTTGAACGTATGCGTAGTCATTGGCGTTTCCTCACCGCTCGATCAGCGCAATGCGCTTGTTGTACCAGTTCATCAGCAGGGAAATGCTGATGCTGATCGCCAGGTACACGCTCATGGTGATGGCAATGACTTCGATGGCCTGGCCGGTCTGATTGAGCACCGTGCCGGCAAACAGCGAAACCATTTCCGGGTAGCCGATACCGGCGGCCAACGAGGAGTTCTTCGCCAGGTTCAGGTATTGGCTGGTCAACGGGGGAATGATCACGCGCAAGGCTTGCGGGATGATGACCTTGCGTAGCGTAGGCCCCGGGCGCAGGCCCAGCGAGCGTGCCGCTTCAGTCTGGCCATGGCTGACGGACTTGATGCCCGAACGTACGATCTCCGCAATGAAGGCCGCCGTGTACACGGTCAGGGCCAGGGTCAACGCCAGCAGTTCCGGAATCAGTACCCAGCCGCCGACGAAGTTGAAGCCGGCAAGCCTGGGCATTTCCCAATGCAGCGGTGCGCCGAAGGTCAACCCGCACAACGTCGGGATCACAATCAATAGCGCCAGGCCCGTCCAGAATTTATGGAACGGTACGCCTGTCGCTTCAAAGCGCTTGTTGGCCCAGCGGGTCATCAGCACGATAGCCACGATAGCGACCACCACGCTGGCGACAAACGGCCAGAACCCATCGGCCGCCAGCGCCGCCGGCATGTTCAGGCCACGGCTGCTGACGAAGAACATGTCACCAAAGTTATGGCTGTTGCGCGGCCCCGGCATGGTCAGGAACACCGCGAAATACCAGAACAGAATCTGCAGCAGCGGCGGAATGTTGCGGAAGACTTCAACATAGACCGTCGCCAGCTTGTTGATCATCCAGTTGGGCGACAGGCGCGCCACGCCGATGATGAAACCGAGCAGGGTTGCCAGCACCACACCAATGACCGTCACCAGCAAGGTATTGAGCAAGCCGATCACAAACACCCGGGCGTAGCTGTCCGATTCGGTGTAGTCGATCAAATGCTGCGCGATGCCAAAGCCGGCACTGCGCTCAAGAAAGTCGAAGCCGGAGGTGATGCCCCGGTGTTGCAGGTTGGTCTGGGTGTTGTGAAACAGGTACCAGCCCAGCGAGACCACCGCCACAATGGTGATGATCTGGAAGAGCCACGCGCGCACTTTGGGATCGCTGAAGCTGAGCTTCTGCTTGGGTGCGCCGATGAGATTTTGCATGGAATGCCCCGCAAGGAATGGAACAGAACATCACCCGGCGGTTGGCCCACCGGGTGATAGAACCATCAGCGATCAGCGCACAGGAGGTGCGTACTGGATACCGCCGTTGTTCCACAGCGCGTTCAGGCCACGGTCGATTTCCAGCGGGGTGCTCTTGCCCAGGTTGCGCTCGAACATTTCGCCGTAGTTACCCACTTGCTTGACGATCTGTACGACCCAATCCTTCTTCACTTTCAGGTCTTTGCCGTATTCGCCGTCGGCACCGAGCAGACGCGCAACGTCGGGGTTCTTGGTGGACTTGGCCTCAGCTTCAACGTTCTTCGACGTCACACCGGCCTCTTCGGCGTTGAGCATGGCGTAGCCCACCCAGCGCACGATGGCCAGCCACTCGTCGTCACCGTTACGCACCACCGGACCCAGTGGCTCCTTGGAAATGGTTTCCGGCAGCACCACATAGTCTTTCGGCGCAGCCAGCTTGCTGCGCTGGGCGAACAGTTGCGACTTGTCGGAAGTCAGCACGTCGCAACGCCCGGATTCCAGCGACTTGGCGCTTTCATCAGACGTGTCGAAGGTGATCGGGGTGTACTTGAGGTTGTTGGCGCGGAAGTAGTCGGAAACGTTCAGCTCAGTGGTAGTACCCGCCTGGATGCAGATGGTTGCACCGTCCAGTTCCTTGGCACTTTTCACGCCGAGCTTGTTGTTGACCAGAAAGCCGATGCCGTCGTAGTAGGTGATGAAGCCCGGGAATTTCAGGCCCATGCCCGCATCGCGGGAACTGGTCATGGTGGTGTTGCGCGACAGGATGTCGACTTCGCCCGATTGCAGCGCGGTGAAACGCTCCTTGGCGTTCAACTGGCTGAACTTGACCTTGGTGGCGTCACCAAAAACCGCAGCGGCCACGGCACGGCAGTAGTCAGCGTCAATCCCGAGGATCTTGCCGCTGGCATCCGGCACCGAGAAACCCGGCAAGCCGTCACTTACGCCGCATTGCACAAAGCCTTTTTTCTGCACGGCATCCAGGGTGGCACCCGCCTGGGCTAAACCACTGACACCCAGTACAGCCGCCGCTGTGACGATGGCCAGGGTGGACTTCAATACCTTCATTACATACCTCCAGTTGCTCTTGTTGTGTCCAAGCTCCAACCTCAGCGCACCCTTATGAGGCGATATCGACCCGTGTTGGCTTTTTTTGGGGTCAAGCAGCATGAGGTTTTTGCGGTAATTCCAGTTGCTTTCCCACCGGCGGCAGTCACTGATAGTGTTACCGCCCTGGGAGAGTTCTGACATCGACCTATCACATAGCAAGGCGCGTACCAGAGTGCTGGCCGAGTCGCTGCCCGTCCTGTTCAGTGGTAAAAGATTCAACCTGGCGACATTCTCTTAACAGATCAACCTGTCGCGCACCGTCCCGATGCCCCCAATCCAAGCGTGCGCACATATATGGAGCAGACATGACCGACCCCTTGATTCTTCAGCCCGCCAAGCCCGCAGACGCCTGCGTTATCTGGTTGCATGGCCTGGGTGCCGATCGCTACGACTTCCTGCCGGTGGCCGAGGCGCTGCAGGAAAGCTTGCTGACCACCCGCTTCGTTTTGCCCCAGGCGCCGATGCGCCCGGTGACCATCAACGGCGGTTATGAGATGCCGAGCTGGTACGACATCAAGGCCATGAGCCCGGCACGTTCGATCAGCCTGGAAGAACTGGAAACCTCGGCCAACATGGTCACGGATTTGATCGAGGCACAAAAGAGAACCGGAATAGACGCTTCGCGAATTTTTCTCGCGGGTTTCTCCCAGGGTGGCGCAGTGGTTTTCCACACGGCGTTCAAACACTGGGAAGGTCCATTGGGTGGCGTAATTGCCCTCTCCACGTATGCACCGACCTTTGACGATGAGCTGGAGTTGTCCGCCAGCCAGCAACGCATTCCCGCCCTCTGCCTGCATGGCCAGTACGACGACGTCGTCCAGAACGCCATGGGTCGTAGCGCCTACGAGCATTTAAAGAGCCGTGGTGTCACCGTGACATGGCAGGAATACCCAATGGGCCACGAAGTGTTACCCGAAGAGATACGCGATATCGGCACCTGGCTGGCTGAACGCCTGCGCTGAAACCCGCGTTTATGTAGCCGTATGACAGACGCACTACGCCGCGCCCGATTCTTGCATTACACTGGCCGGCGTACATTCCTTAACCAATTAATGAGATGACCGTGCTCAAAGCACTCAAGAAGATGTTCGGCAAAAGCGAGGCTGAGCCGCTCGCGCCTGCTCCCAGTGCTCCTGCCCCCAAGCCCGGCAACCGCAATGACGGTCCACAGCCTGGCCGGACTACGCCTGCCGCCTCACCGAAAAAACCCACGGTGACGCCGCCTGAACAGGTAACGCCTGCCGAGGCCGCCCCAGCACCTGCGGCTAAACCTCGTCGCGAACGCGCGCCCAAGCCGCCGGTGACCCCGTGGAAACTCGAAGACTTCGTCGTCGAGCCCCAGGAAGGCAAAACCCGCTTCCACGACTTCAAGCTGGCCCCGGAACTGATGCACGCCATCCAGGACCTGGGCTTCCCGTACTGCACGCCGATCCAGGCGCAGGTGCTGGGCTTCACCCTGGCGGGCAAAGACGCCATCGGCCGCGCCCAGACCGGTACCGGCAAGACCGCCGCATTCCTGATCTCGATCATCACCCAGCTGCTGCAGACGCCGCCGCCCAAGGAACGCTACATGGGTGAACCGCGCGCGCTGATCATCGCCCCGACCCGCGAGCTGGTGGTGCAGATCGCCAAGGACGCCGCCGACCTGACCAAGTACACCGGTCTCAACGTGATGACCTTTGTCGGCGGCATGGACTTCGACAAGCAACTCAAGCACCTCGAAGCCCGTCACTGCGACATCCTGGTCGCCACTCCAGGCCGCCTGCTGGACTTCAACCAGCGCGGCGACGTGCATCTGGATATGGTCGAAGTGATGGTGCTGGACGAAGCCGACCGGATGCTCGACATGGGCTTTATCCCGCAAGTACGCCAGATCATTCGCCAGACCCCGCCGAAAACCGAGCGCCAGACCCTGCTGTTCTCCGCAACCTTCACCGAAGACGTGATGAACCTCGCCAAGCAGTGGACCACCGACCCGTCCATCGTCGAGATCGAGGCGCTGAACGTCGCCAGCGAAAACGTCGAGCAACACATCTACGCCGTGGCCGGTGCCGACAAGTACAAGCTGCTCTACAACCTGGTCAACGACAATGGCTGGGAGCGGGTGATGGTCTTTGCCAACCGCAAGGACGAAGTGCGCCGCATCGAAGAACGCCTGGTGCGCGACGGCGTCAATGCTGCGCAACTGTCGGGCGACGTGCCGCAGCACAAGCGCATCAAGACCCTGGAAGGCTTCCGCGAAGGCAAGATCCGAGTGTTGGTGGCTACCGATGTAGCTGGTCGCGGTATTCATATCGACGGCATCAGCCACGTGATCAACTTCACCTTGCCGGAAGTGCCGGACGACTATGTGCACCGCATCGGGCGTACCGGTCGCGCAGGCGCGGCGGGTGTGTCGATCAGCTTTGCCGGGGAGGATGACTCGTATCAGTTGCCGTCAATCGAGACGCTGCTGGGGCGCAAGATCAGCTGTGAGACACCGCCGACGCACTTGCTGCGAGCTGTAGAACGCAAACGGCCGTAAGGTGGAACCAATGCCAGTCATCGAGCCTGACTGGCATTTTTTATGCGCCCACTGTCTTGTCCTGATCAGTCACTATCGCCCAGGTCACTCCAGACAGGCTGACGAATACGCATAGTCTCTTTTCGAAATTCCCCATAGAACTGAAAACTGCTCCCCGGCATGTCTGCCAGCCCCAGGCTTATGGGGCGCGGCTGTGGCTGCTGCTGGCGCTGTGACTGCTCGTCGTCGGCCGATGGCTGAGCTTGCAGGCTCTTGATTCGCGCATCCAAGCCACGACCGAAGTTAGTCCACCTGAGTACCGAGCGGGCACCGCCGAAAAGTTGACTGGCAGTGGTTATCTTGGCGGGGACAGCGAGCGAGTAAGACAACCCCGTCGCGTTTTTGCCTGCCGCAACGAGCCCGCTGCCGAGGGGGCTGGAGAAGAATCCAATGGTCTTTTCAGATGACCTGCCCGCTGCGGCTGCAAAAGCTTTAGCCCCCAATGTGACAGAAAGGCCGACACTGGCAACAACGCCAACACTGGAGAACCCGAAAGACGCCCATCCAAGGTTCTTGATGTGCTGCGAACGATCCCACCCCATTTGCTTGTCGACGGCCTCGATACTCAGCCCTGTAATCCCCAGCGTGCCGCCTACCGAGCTAGAGCCCGTAGCGATGACGCCCAGAATATTTGCCGCCTTTACCCCCCCTTTAGCGAGCGCCGCCGCCATCCCGACCACTGCAACCTTGAACGCCACCACCGATAAGGCCAGCGCAACCCCGGTCAGCACCCAAGCCAGCCACTTTGGAAAAAGCCCACTCGGGTCGATGAGGTTGATCGGGTTACCAGCGCAGTAGGCGTAGCTGTTAATCCCACCCTCAGCAAAAGGCGCCAATGGATCAGCCGAAAGAAATACCATCAAGCGCGGGTCATAGGCACGCGCGCCCAAATGGTAAAGGCCGACCGCCGCATCCAGACGCTCGCCGTTAAACGCCGGCAGTTGCAGATCCGCCATCGATCGCACATTGCCGTCCTGCGGCACAACCTGGCCCTCGCCATACGGAGCGTAATGACGCTGTACAGACGCTTGCCCAGGCGCCACCACGCCGCGCACGGTACCGGCACCGTCATTCAGATGCAGCTGCGGCCCCTCGACGCCGCCGGTACGCGCCTGCACTTGGCCCCCGGCATTGAAGTAACGCAGTTTTCTACTGCCCTGCACCAACCTATCCAGATGATCCGCCGCATAGACCATGGCCACCGGTGATTCATTGTCACGGGTCGCCACGACTTGTCGAGACTCGGCATCGTACTCGTAGCTGCACTGCTGGGAACCTTCCTGCACGCAGGTCAACTGGTCATAGCCGTTATAGGTGTACGTTCGCCCTGCTGGCCCCCCGGTCAAGTTACCCGCCGCATCATAGGTCAGGGCATCATCCTGCAACGGGTTGGAGTGGGTCACACGGGTCAGGCGCGTGGGGTCTGCGTCGGTGAAAAACCGCTCGCTGATGTCCTGCGTGCCGTCAGCGAAAGTTGTCACGACGCCTGTGATGTTATCCAGGCTGTCGAAGCTGAATTGCTGCCCAACGATGTCGCGCCCCAACCAATCCCGGGGATGTTCACGCCCCTCGCAGCCATAATCCTTGAGCCGCAGGAAGGCGTCATAGGTAAAGGTCTCCCCCATCACCAATTCAGAGGCTGCGTCACGCACAATGCGACTGGCCAGCAGGCTGTTGGGATGATAAGTGCTGCTCATGACGTGTAGCAGCACGCCATTGTGCAAAAAGCGCCGCTGCGCCTCCCGCCCCAAGGTGTCGTAACTCACCTGTGTGACCACCTCAGTATCGGCGTAGCGAGTGGTCAGTACATCTGGTCGCGCAAACATGTCATAGCGCTGTTCAATGACTACCGTCCCAGCAGTCATCGTGCAAACCCTGCCCAGGGAGTCATATTCAAAGTCGCTACGCTGCCCATCATCCGTGGTGTGTTGCAACATACGCCCGCCGATTGAATAACCATACTGCGTGGTCTGCGGCCTACCGAGGACCGTCTGTATCTCTTTTTCCGGGTAGCCGTTCACATCATGGAATAACTCATGTTTGAGCGCGCCGCTTTCTGAATAGGTCGGCTGACCACTGACCGGATCATGCCGGTACTGCCTATCCGTGTGCCCCGCCATTTTGACCGTGCCTGGTGTGCTCAACTGCTTGTCGTAGGTCCATTGCTGACGGTGCCCACTGCCCGAGACCACGGCGACAGGTTCGGTCCAGTTTGTCTCATAGTGCCAAGTGGTGGCGGGTGCCGTGCCCCTGGACTGAGCAGTCAAACGCCCCAGGCTGTCGTAGGTGCGCGATCCCACCTGCTTGCCATCGATACTGATTGAACTGGGCAGCGACTCGCTGGTTCCATGCGCATAGGCCACCGTGCGCAGCCGTGCAGGGCTGCCATCCGAGGGCGTGTGGAGGGTGGTCAACACGCGGTCGAACAGGTCATAGGTGTAAACGGTGCGATGCTTGTCCACGTCCACCCGTGACAGGCAGCGCCCCAGGCCGTCATAGAGGCATGACTCCACTTCAGTGACCTGCCCCAGGGCGTCCACCCGGTTTACCAGGAACGGCTGATGGTGAGCATTCAGATAGGCTTCCAGGAGCTCGCCGCCCTCGACCCCCGTTACACGCAGGTGCAGTCTTGGGTCATATTCATCGATCGCCACGCTGCCATCGGCGCGGCTTACACGGCAGGCGTTGCCCCACGCGTTATAAGCGTAGCCGGTGGTCAATACACGCTCGCCATCCGGCAGATAATCAATATGAGTCCGTTCCACCGTTTGCCCAAGGGCATCGTAGCGCCAGGTCCCGAGGGGCTGCTCCTTTGCGCCATTCTCCAGTAACAATGCCTCGGCAACTGGCCGTCCTGCCCCGTCGAAGTAAGTGACGGTACTGCGGCCTTGCGCATCAGTCATCACCAAATGAGCGCGTTTCCCTGACGCTGCATAGTGATAAACAAAACAACGGCTGGCCTCCTGCGGCTCACCTGGCGAGGCTGTCTGCGCCGTCAATCGTCCTGCGACATCGTACGCGGTGACCAGCGTTGCCCCTCCGTCCCGGCTCATCAACAGTAAGCGCCTGTCGACCAGAGAGTGCGTGCGCACTGACTCCAGCCAGTGGCCCTCACGCCCCAATAGCCGGCGAGTTTCGCTCAGCGTGTCGCCGGTGACGGTGTAATCGTAATTGCTGACTAATTGCAGGCCATCAATGGTAGACGTGGTGCTTTTCAACCGGCCAACCAGCTCGGCTGGCGTGTCGTAGTAGGTTTGCTGTGTGCTGAATACACCAGCCTGAGTGACCGACTCCTGCACGACAAAGTAGCTGCTACCCATATGTGGCACACGGGTATGGGTGTACTCGGTGAGTCGGGCGGCAGGCGTGCCTTCCGCGGGGATAAGGCGCTCTTGCTTGACGTAACGCTGAAACAAATCATGAGGGTCGGCCGGGCATTTACCCGCCTCGCCTTTGATCGGGTAATAGCTGTATTCAATGCGAACCCCGGAGGCCTCAGTACGGCTTAGCTCGTTACCGTAGTCGTCAGTCTCACTCTCGAGCTTGACCACCCGTTCCGCACCACCCGCCACCAACGCGTAACACGTGGTGAGAATTTTTGGCAGCTGGAGGTTGGGAGGCTGGTCCGGGAAGAGCCCTGGGCTCACGTTATATTCAATGGTCCTGGTAGTCAGGGTGCCTTCGCGCAGGACCTGTTCCTCGGCCAGCAGGTGGAATTTGTTGTAGGTGGTACGCGTAACGCTCAGCGGTGCCTCATGGGTTGTGTTATCGATGCGGGTCTCTTCCGTCCAATAGTCATACTTACTGCCTATCAGGTACAAGTTGTCTTCGCCCTCACGAAAACCGCCTGAAAAGGGATAGCCAGTGAAATTCCTGCTTGGGCTGTAACTATAGGTACGTGACATGCCGGGCTGACCGGCAGCGGGTGTATGGACCCAACTGGTGACGCGAGGGATGTATTGACCATTGGCATACTGATGGCCGTTTTCGGCGTAGTTGATCAACTCGTCACCACCCATCGGTGAGCGCACCCGACGGATAGCAATCATGCCGTTGCGAAAGGCTTGTCCGTACTCCAATACATAGCCTGCGCCGGGAGGAGATTCGCGACTGTCATAAGGAGCGGTGAAACCGGTCACCCGAGCGTTCGATTGGGTGAAGGTGATACGCGCATAACGTCCTCCGTCGACTCGCGTATCACTGCGTACCAAGCGCCCATTGGAATAGGTCAACAACAGCAGCACTTGCTGATCATGATCCAGAATACGTTCAAGAGAACCACCCGGCGCGTACTCCCATTTCAGACGCTCACCGTTTTCAAACTGGATAGCATCAATACGATAGGACGTGGTGCTGCCCGTACGCTTCAAAATCTCGACGGTACCGTCCTTGTAAATCACATGAAGCGTCGTGGCATCGGGCCGCTGGACCACCAGGTCGGCAAGCTTGCGATCCTTGATCACCAGTGTTCCGCCCGCAGAGGGCAGGCTCTGGGTTTTGAATTGCTCGCCGGTAAGCAGCGTGAGCATAGAACGAGCGCTATCAAACTCGGTATTGCTGATCCGCCAGCCAGTCCCATAAACACCCGACTCGATGTTCATCATGGAGAATGACAGCGCGATCGTTCTACTGACCTCCAGCGGGCCTTGCGGGTATAAGGTGGCCAACTGAATTCGACAACCGTATTGGCCGGTGCGTGGGTCTACTCCGCCTCCGAAGTAAGAGCGGAAATTAAAGGCTTGAGAGTAAACATCCATATCTGACTCCGATACTTAACGTAGAATCCAGAATGAGAGAAACCAAAAACCCACAACACTCTAAACATCCGTCAAACCAAGCTTATCTCCGTCACATAACTGCTCAATTCTAAAAACATGTTCGCATCCGTAATTATCCCACAAGCGCCAAACACTATTATTATCTCTGCTACCGGTTATATTATATTCCCCACAAAAACGAACAGCTCGCATTATTGTCGATCGCCGATTGAACCTGACAGAGCCGCCGGATGGATTGGGATGTCCGCTAAAAACATCCCCTATCAAAACTGAAGCATTAACAGTATCTTTATTAATCACCACTCCGCCCTTTGTAAATGAACTTTGCTTGTTTCTTGTAAAATAGGAGGTGCGAAAATTCCATCCTTCAGCAGGAATTGACGCAGGGGAGTCAAGACCTCTATTTACAAGAAATCGCAAACCCGCCGGGGGTGTCCAATAATAAACATCGACATCACACAGATTATCACTATAAGCATCATTATCGACATACTCGACAAGCTGGCTCGTTGACAACGCATAGGGTAGTGTTGCGCGAATCGTTACATACGAGTCAAATGCAACATCACCCTCACTGTAGTTAGTCGTGTAAGTCACACCACTTATCTCGATAGACGCCATGAATCTGCGCTCGTCGATGGGCACACTCGGATCCACACGTAAATAGCGATCTACGATCTCGACTTGTCGCTGAGCGTGCCCGGCCACGGCCTCTGGTTTTTGATCCGGCCTTACCTCATCGATACGTGTACGCCAGAGACCCGTATCGTAAATGTTTTTCTCCCTATCACAGCTCCAACCTTCTGGAAGCGGCTCATTGACATTTGGCGAGTAGAGCGTAACGGTCAAGCCATTACGCTCCGCTTCCGAAAGCCTGACAGGCAGCCAATACCCATCGGTTTGTCGCTGTTCAATAGCAACCTCAACAACCACCTTGCATTGATGACGACTATTGGCATACAGCTCATCGGTAAAAGTCCCGCCACCGGGCAACATGATTTTAAAATGAGTGACCCTCAGCGTCCGAACGATCTCACCGGTCAATTTAAAAAATGGAACGCCAGGCAGGTTCATTGAATCTATCTGTTTCACTAAAAACTTTTGCTCATTGCCATAGTTATCCAATACCCGCCAAAAACTCTTGGTGTCGCGACTCGCAGGCACCAGCGCAGACTTCAACCTGATCGCACGCAGCACAGTCGGTCTTTTGTTAAACGGTATCAAGGGGTTGGGCGATGGCGCAGGAAGCCCTGCATCAATCTCATGCAGATGAAGTGTCGAGTCCAACTCGTCCTTATTTATAAATGTTCCCACCCTACTCGAAGAAGTGTTATCAAGAGGTGAATGCCACGATAAAACGCTCTGAAAATCCTTACCCTCCCCAGGCAAACTCAGCGGACTATCAAAGCCCATGTTTTTTACCACCCACAAGCCGCCTGGAGGTGTCCAGTAGTAAACATCCACCGACGTGCGATAAGGCGGTGCACTGGCGTAGGCAAGATAATCTACATAGAGATCCATATCGTCTGCATCCCAGCTCATGGGACGGACCGGGCTAAGGGTGACAAAAGACTCAAGAGCAGCTTCATCTCTGAAGCTGTAAGTTGTGTAAATACAACTTTCAATCGTCACACACGCCATAAATACTGCTGGCCCGATGGGTGCGCCCGGGTCGCAACGCAAGTAGCGCTTGATAGGAGCTTCTGAGGAACGCTCAACACACTCTACCAAGTCGTTGATCGGTTCCTGCTGCTGTGATTTGTCCCGCCAAAGTCCAAGAGTGAATTGATTTTTTTCTACATCGCAGCTCCACCCGGGAGCGAGCGTTTGATTGCCATGTTCTGACCATTCAACAAGGGTGACACTGGCGCGCTCCTCATCAGTTAAGCGCACACGGACCCACTCGTCGCCAGCGCCACTGACTTCTTTAATAACGTCAATGAGGACTTCACACTGATGGCGTCCGTTGGCATAGAGCCCATTCGCCGCCTCCGTATTGGCAGGACGACTGATGCTGAACCTCGACAAACGGCACTTGCTTGGTTGCGCGACCATGTCCCACCCCTTCATTAAGTTAGCCCTGATACCATCAGAACCTGCAGAGGGGGGGCGAAACAACTGTCAGATCTGACAGTTCGATAGATCCATTTTTAATATCGCTATCGGTTAGCAGCCCTGTATAAGCTATGGCTTCCAGCGATCCGCCGCCGCATGATCACTGTGCCGCCCTTCCACCCAACGCGGGCCGTCCGGGGTATTTTCCTTCTTCCAAAACGGCGCCCGCGTCTTCAGGTAATCCATCACAAACGCACACGCATCAAAGGCCGCCTGCCGATGCGCACTGGCCGCAGCGACAAACACAATCGGCTCTCCCGGCTCCAGCGTGCCGATGCGATGCAGCACCTCCAACTTGAGCAACGGCCAACGCTGCTCGGCTTCCAAGACGATCTTGGTCAGGGCTTTTTCGGTCATGCCGGGGTAGTGTTCAAGAAACATCCCCGACACCTCGCGCCCGTCATTGAAGTCACGCACATAACCGACAAAACTCACCACCGCGCCTACGCCCACATTGGCCGCGTGCATGGCGTTGACTTCGGCGCCAGGATCAAAGGCTTCGACCTGCACACGAATGGCCATGCTCAGCCTCCGGTTACGGGTGGGAAAAACGCGACTTCGTCACCCGCTTGCACCGGTTCATCAAGGCCGCACAGTTCTTCATTGCGTGCGCACATCAGGCTGCTCTCGTTGAGCACTGCAAACTCCGGGTCAGCGGCCAGCGCCAGGCGCACAGCATCGACGGTGGCGAAATCGCCCTCCATCTCCAGAGAGTCAAAGCCTACCGCTTCGGCGTAACGGGCAAAAAACAGCACGTTGATACTCATACAGGGTCCACCTTGAAATGCCCGCTTTTACCGCCAAGCTTTTCCAGCAGGCGAATGCTTTCGATGGTCATGCCACGGTCCACGGCCTTGCACATGTCGTAGATCGTCAGTGCCGCGACGCTGGCGGCAGTCAATGCCTCCATCTCCACGCCGGTCTGGCCTGAGAGTTTGCAGCGCGCCAGGATATGCACGGCATCCACGCCATCGGCGCGCAGTTCGACCTTGACCCCGGTGAGCATCAGCGGGTGGCACAGGGGGATCAAGTCACTGGTTTTTTTCGCCGCCTGGATCCCGGCAATGCGGGCCACGGCAAATACGTCGCCCTTGGGGTGGGCGCCGTCGACAATCATTGTCAGGGTTTCGGGCAACATGCGCACCCGCGCTTCGGCCACGGCCTCACGGAACGTCACGGCTTTGTCGGTGACGTCGACCATATGGGCGCGACCTTGGGAATCGAGATGAGTCAGCACAGCGATACTCCTGATCAGGAGCAACGATTGTAAACCTGTGGGTCAAATTTGCGCAGGGCTGTTTATTCCATAGATGACTGTGGCGCGGGAGCAAGCTCCCTCGCCACAGGGCACCAGTGCAGGGTTAGAAACGGAAGGTAAACCCGGCGTTGATCCCGTTGTTGTTACCGCGGTTGGACAGCAAGCCGCTGTAGTTCAGCGACACCAGGGTGTCTTTGGTCAAGGCCATTTCCGCACTGGCCTTGATCACCGCGCCATCCCGGGCGACGGGCACGCTATTAACAGCAAAAGCAGTGTCGCTGCCGGCAAACTTCAGCGAGGCTTCGCGATCGGTATCACCGAACTGATGCTCCCAACCCAGCTCACCGCGCAACGTCACTGCCGAGGTGGAGCTGAGCGGCAACTGCGTATGCGCACGCAGGCCCACCGTAGATAGCGTCGCGTCCTGGCTTTGCTTGCTGGCGTGCAAAGCAGCGGCGCCGCCTTTTTCCTTGAACGAGTCGCTCTGGTAGTTCAGGTACGTGAGGTTGGCGAAGGGTTCGAATTGGTTCCATTGGGTGTAGCCGATCTCGGCAAACACTTGGTCGGTGCGCGCATTGTAATCGGCCTTGGCATAGTCCGACTGGTTGGCGTAAGCAACCCGCCGCGAAGTATCCAGACGGTGCCAGGTGGTAGCGCCGCCCAGGCGTAAGGCAATCGCCTCGAAGCGCTTACCGCCATACACCGACAGGTGATAGTTGTCGCTGTCCGCCGAAGCCGACTGGCCATTCAGGTGGCTCTGGGTATAACCGGTCGCCGCCCCCACGCGCCAGCCGTCGCTGACCTCGGTATCCAGCCCCAGCAACACCCCACTGGTGGACGAGGAATAGCCACTGGCGTTGTTGTCACCGCTGACGTTATTGCGCCCACCGAGCAGCTGCACCCAGCCGCCGTTGTCACGGCTATCGATCTGCGCGCTGGAATCCAGTGCCTGGGCCTGTTGCAAACGAGCATTGACCGCTTCTCGAAGGTATCGACTGTCGGCCATTTGCGCCGCTGCAACATCAGAATGCAGCTGCCCCGACAATCGCTTGAATGCATCCCGAGCCTGGGCAGCGGAATCGGAAGCCAACAGGCTTTCGTAAACCGAACTGCCGGCGCCCAGCTTCTCGGCCGCCGTCGCCACAGCCCGTTCGTTGCGGGTTTGCGCGACGCTGGCGAAGGTGGTCTGGTTGCGCGCTATCGCAAGGGTCAGTTGGTTCGGTTGGTAAGCGAGTTGCGTGCCGATGAACAGGTAGTTGGGCGCGAACGCCGCAAACTGGCCATTGATACCCTGGCTGGCGCTGAGGATGTTGAACTGCTGGCCCAACAAGCTACGCGCCTCAGTGGCGGACAGCAGGTTTGGGCTGTTCTCTAAAGACACGGTCACCACACCGCCATTGAGGGTTGCAACACCGCTGCTCTGGATTTGGTCGCTGCGGCCACTGGTACCGACTTCGACGGCATACACCGAGCCAGGATTGAAGGCCACGTCGCCAGTACGCAGTGTGCCAATCGAATGCCCTGGTGCCACGCGCCCGCCATTGTTGACGGTTAAGGCGCCCACCGTGCCGGTGCCGGCCAGGGTGCCGCCCACTGTGGTCATTACGCCATTGTCCACATTACGCGTGCCCACGGCACTACCATCCACCGTCACGGCAGAGGTCAACGCACCGTCCACCGACAATTTGCCACCGCGAACCCAGGTGCTGCCTGAATAGGTGTTCTGGCCTTCCAACACCAACTCGCCGTCACCGGACTTGACCAAGCTACCGACGTAAGTGGTGCCGGTGAGCAGGTCCTGGCCACGGGTGAGCGTCGCCTGCTCCCGTGCATGACCTATCTCGTATTCGAACTGATCATCGGCGGAGGCATTGGCGGGCAGGCCATTGAGCCAGCCTTTTTGCTGCTTGGTAGCCGCCCAGGTGGCCTGCTCGGCTGTATCCTCTACGCGGCGGGCGCGAATGGCTTCATCGGAAATCGGGTTGGCCCAGATATCGCGGGTACCAGTAGGCAAGGCCACCGCCACGGCACCCAGGAACTGCCCCGGCCCTTGCATCGCTTTTTGCAGATTGGGCAAGCCCCATCCGCTGACCACACCCGGCACTTGCGGCGTTCCCGGCGCTGCATCATGCACCGGTTGCAGGTAGTCGTAGGTGCGCCCGCCCCTCAGCTCGCCCACGGGCGTGTCCGCACCGTCCGGCGCCTGCAGGCTGGAGGTGGTGAGCAACACATCCCGCGCCTGGCTGGCGGTCATGTAGGGAAAGCGCTGGATCACCAAGGCCAAGGCTCCGGAAACGCTCGGCGCCGCCGCGGAGGTACCATTGGCATTCGGGATGATTTCGCCCTCAGGCCCGGCAGACGGGATGCCCGATACGCCCATTACACACCACCACTTCGAGGTGCCGCAGCGGTTGTAGACCTGGGCGCTGGTCTCGTCATAGCCGGTGATCGCGAGGAACTTGCCTTCGATATCCGGCTTGAAAAATGGCAGGTTGGCGTTGGTGTCCGGGTTGGCACCGTGGCTGTCGTTGCCCGCCGAGATGATCTGGATAAAGGTGTTCTGGCGGGCCGCGTCGGCCATGGCGTCCATCCAGGTTTTGTGCCCGGCGTGGGCCTTGTCCCAGAACGGGCGATAGGCCGCGGTCATGTCACGCAGGTTTTGCGCAGCGCTGTCGCCGACATTGCCAAAGTGGTTCTCCACGTCATCGCGCGAGCTTTGCCCCCAGCTCTGGTTGACGATCGAGACGTTCTTGGCCGCCAGGGCGTTGTAGCTGGCCATGAACGCGTTGTAGTCGAGGTCGTTGGAGCCTTGGTAGCGGTCGTTGTCGCTGCCGCCGGTGTTGGCGACAAAGATATTCGCATCGAAGGCGATGCCGTGCATGCCGGTGCCGTTGCGATTGGCGCCGAGCACACCGGACATTTCCGTACCGTGGCCATCGTTGAACGCCGGGTCGTATTCCCCGGAAATACTGAAATGTTCACCCTGCTTGAACTCGCCGCTGGGCACTTCAAGACGGTAACGCGGATGGGTGGCGTAGTACTCGCCAGTGGATGTCACCGCCTGTACCCGGTCCTGGCCCAGGGCATTCTTGCCCTGGAATTCGAAGTGCCTGGTAAGGATGCCCGAGTCGAGCACGCCGACATTCACACCCTTGCCGGTGATGCCCAGGGCATAGGCGTAGTACGCGTTGGTGCGGTCCAGGCCAGAGTTGACCTGGGCCTCCGGGGTTTTCCAGGTTTGCGCGTTGGCGCTCCAGTCACGGGTTGCGCCGGCCCAGGATTGCCCGGCGTTCAGTTGCCCACTGAGGTTGCTGCTCATGCCCGGCTCTACGTAGGTATAGGGCTTGGCGGCCGGCAGGTTGGCGATGATCGCCTTGGAGAACTCCAGAATATTGGTGGTGAAACGGCTGTTGTTGCTGAACAGTCGACCGCGGTAGTGATCCAGGAGCGAGGCGTAGTCCAGCGGCCGCCGGGTATCGCCGAGCATGGCGCCGATAGTGAGGTTTTCGGGTTGCAGTTCGTAGTTTTGCTTGAGGGCCGAATCGAACTTGCCAGACTGAGCAGCGAAATCCTTGGCCGCCAGGTCGACGATATCCGCGTAGCGAAACAACAGGTTCTTGTACACGCTGCTGTTGGGGCCGAATGACGCAACCGCTTTGCGGAACGCCGACTCCAGTACCTGAGGCGTGTAAGGATTGTCGTCGGCCCAGGCCATGGAACCCTGGCCCAGCCAAAGGGCCAGGCCGAGTGCGATGGGTGTCAGGGGTATCGGCTTGAAACGAGTGGCGTGTTTGCGTTGCGACAAAGTGAAGCCATTACCTGCTACGTCCATTTTCCATTCTCTTTGTATGTGTGCGTCATCAATGAGCGATGTCTCGGGCTTTTGTAATAGGCAGGGTCACGGTGAAAACCCTAAGGCAGGTCTTCTAAACATTCGTCGAATCAAGGAGGTGGTATTCCGACGGGTCACGCAGCTTTCTTATTTTTTACCACGTAAAAAATGTAACAATATAACAACAAAAACCACAAGCCCCCCGGGCGCGTTATCGCAGGCAAATGTCGCACACAACAAAAACCCCGGATTTCGTGAAAAACCCGGGGTGGTTTGTGGCATTTGGGTGGTTACAGGTGGGACTCGGCGTATTCAGCCAGGATCGAACGAGGCACCCCTTGCAGCGCAATATGCACGCCGTTCGGGAAGTCCTTAAAGCGTTCCGTCAGGTAGGTCAGCCCGGAGCTGGTCGCGGACAGGTAAGGGGTATCGATCTGTGCCAGGTTACCCAGGCACACCACTTTGGAACCGGCGCCGGCACGGGTGATGATGGTTTTCATCTGGTGCGGGGTTAAGTTCTGGCACTCATCGATCAGAATCAGGCTTTGCTGGAAGCTGCGGCCCCGGATGTAGTTGAGGGATTTGAACTGCAACGGCACTTTGCTGAGGATGTAGTCGACGCTGCCATGGGTGTTTTCGTCATCCATGTGCAAGGCTTCGAGGTTGTCGGTAATCGCCCCCAGCCACGGCTCCATTTTTTCCGCCTCGGTACCGGGCAGGAAACCGATTTCCTGATCCAGGCCCTGCACGCTGCGCGTGGCGATGATGCGGCGGTAGCGCTTGGTCACCATGGTCTGTTCGATGGCAGCGGCCAGGGCGAGGATGGTTTTGCCCGAGCCTGCGGCGCCGGTCAGGTTGACCAGGTGGATGTCCGGGTCGAGCAGCGCGTACAGCGCCAGGCTCTGGTAGATATCACGCGGTTTCAGGCCCCAGGCTTCCTGGTGCAACAGGGGTTCCTGATGCAGGTCGAGAATCAGCAGCTTGTCGACCTGGATCTCTTTGATCCAGCCCACGAAGCCTTGTTCATCGACGATGAATTCATTGATATGCACGGCCGGCAGGTTGTCGATCAGCTGTACCTGGTGCCAGGTGCGGCCATGGTCCTGACGGGTCTCGACCTTGCTGACACGGTCCCAGAACGAACCGGTCATCATGTGATAACCCCGCGACAGCATCGACACGTCGTCGACTAGCTGGTCGGTGCTGTAGTCCTCGGCAGCGATCCCACACGCTCGTGCCTTGAGGCGCATATTGATGTCTTTGGTCACCAGCACTACGCGCAGGTCCTTGTCGCGAGCGTGCAGGTCGATCAATTGGTTGATGATTTTGTTGTCGTTCAGGTTTTCCGGCAGCAGGCTGTTGGGCTCGCTGCGCTTGCTCATCAGGATCGACAGCAAGCCCTTGGGCCCGCTTTTGCCACGCTGGATCGGCACACCGACCTCAACGTCCTCGGGCGAGGCTTCGCCCAGGGTCTTGTCGATCAGACGGATGGCCTGGCGGCATTCGGCGGCGACGCTGTGGTGGCCGCTTTTGAGTTTGTCGAGCTCCTCAAGCACGATCATCGGGATGGCGACGTGGTGTTCTTCAAAGTTAAGCAATGCGTTTGGATCGTGGATCAATACGTTGGTATCAAGCACGTAAAGGATTGGCTGGTCGGAAGAAGGGGTACGTCCATGATCATCCATACTCGGTCACCTTTGTGGGAGCCAGTCGACGCAATACCTGGGCGGTGCTGCGCCTCGATTCGACCACCGACCACACCTGAGTGACGTCAAGTGCAGTGCCCACATGAGGAGTCTTGGAAGACGCCACCTGTGTTGCAGGGTTCGGCGGTCTGACTTCGTAATACCGCAAAACCCATGACAGGAAAAAGCACTTTGACGCTTTTTTGAAGTTTATTTTTCAGGATGACGAATAGCACTAGCCGAGTGCCAGCCACCCCGTTAAAGTCGGAAGTCCGCCTGCATCGAAATGTCGCAGCAAATCACCCCAGAAATGCCTCATCCCCAACGGGGCCGGGGATTTTCAGCGAAATGCCTCGCGACACTCCTGCCAACCCAAACCACTCTGCGCCGTTGCCTGCAACACTATCGGTATTGCCACCCGCGCCTTGTCCTGGGTGTCGTGAAACGCAATTACGCCTTTGCGCCACAGCAGCATCAGCGTCAGCACCCGCTGCGCCGATTCCTCGGCCTTGAGTTTGCCCGGATCGTCCTGGGAGTCGATGTCCCACAACGCCACCTGCAAACCCTGCTGCTGGAAGAACCCCTGGCTGTCCGCACGACGCTGCCCATAAGGCGGTCGGAACAGCGGCACATAGTTTTCCGGCATCAGGTTCTGTACCAGCGCGGCACTGCGGGTGATGGAGCTTTGCCAGTCGACCCAATGGCTATGGGAACGGTATTGCCAACCCTGGATACCTACGCACTGCCCTTGGTACAGCGCCTGCACATCCGCGACAGAACTGCGCTCCACACGGCTTTGCAAACTGCTGCCGAGGGCGAAGAACGTGGCGTTCATCTTCTGCTTGCGCAGGTAGTCGGTGAGCCAGTCGGTATTACCGCCCACCAACGCCGGGCCGCCGTCGAAGGTCAGCAGGAACATGCGATCGTTGAGCTCGTCGCCATTGCGCTCATGGTCGCCGAAACGCGCCACTTCGCTGCTGATCTGCGGGAACAGCGCAGCCTTGCGCAGCAGCTCATCCAGATAGCGCTCATGAAAGTGCCGGCTGGGTGCGGCCCAGCCTATATAGAACGAGTTGTCACTGACCTCGAACTTGCCGGCCTGCTCGCGCAGGTCGTCCATGTTTTCCACCAGGTAGCAGAACGAAGCATCTTCCTCGCAGCTTTGCTGGGCGAAGCTGTAGTTCTCCAACAGCCGTTGCCAGAGCTGGCGGCGCAGGTCGTCGATGGCCGCCAGGTTGATGATCTTCAGCCCCAGGCGTTGCTTGAGCGCGCTTTCGTCCAAGGCTTCGCTGGCAAGCAGGCCGTGGGCAAACATCAGGATTTCTGCCCGCGAAGCCACATCGAACAGCGCCGGGCTGCTGAGTTTTTCCGGCCAGGTGCTACGGTCTAGGCTGGCGACATCCACCGGCGCCGCTTGGGCGGTGACGCACAGCAGGCAAGCCGACAATAAAAGCGCTAATCGCACACGGGGTCTTCCTTTCCAGAGTTACCGCCCATCATAGCGGATCGCATCTATCGCCATCATAGGTGGAGTCCAAACGCCCCAACCCCTAGAATCTCGCCCACGATTCCAGGAGCCAACTTCATGCTGATGGTGATTTCCCCCGCCAAAACCCTCGATTTCGAGTCCAAGCCGGTCACTGCGCGCTTTACCCAACCGCAATACCTGGACCATTCCCAGGAGCTTATAGAACAGCTGCGCGAACTGAGTCCGGCGCAAATCAGCGAGTTGATGCACGTCTCCGACAAGATCGGTGGCCTCAACGCCGCCCGCTTCGGCAGTTGGACGCCCGCCTTCACCCCGGCCAATGCCAAGCAGGCGCTGCTGGCTTTCAAGGGCGATGTGTACACCGGTCTCAACGCAGAGACCTTCAGCGATGCCGATTTCAGCTATGCCCAGGACCACCTGCGTATGCTCTCAGGCCTGTACGGCCTGCTGCGCCCGCTGGACCTGATGATGCCGTATCGCCTGGAGATGGGCACCAAGCTGGCCAACGCCCGGGGCAAGGACCTTTACGCGTTCTGGGGCACCCGCATCAGCGAATGGTTGAATGAGGCCCTGGCCGCACAGGGCGACGATGTGCTGCTCAACCTGGCGTCCAATGAGTACTTCTCGGCGGTCAAGCGCACGGCCCTGAACGCGCGGATCATCAACACCGAGTTCAAGGACCTGAAGAACGGCCAGTACAAGATCATCAGCTTCTACGCGAAAAAGGCCCGGGGCATGATGAGCCGCTTTGTGATTGAAGAACGCATCAACGATCCGGCCAAGCTCAAGCAGTTCGATGTGCAGGGCTATCGCTTCAATGCGGAGCAGTCCAAGCCGGATAACCTGGTGTTTTTGCGCAATCACGCACCGGAGTAAGGCCTGTACAGCCACCAAAATCAAATGTGGGAGCTGGCTTGCCTGCGATAGCGTAGGGTCAGCCGGCTCATATGTTTCTGATAGACAGCTATCGCAGGCAAGCCAGCTCCCACATTTTTTGCCTGCATTTCACCTCAAGAATCGTCATTTATTTGGCGCCAGAAAAACATCCAGACACAACCCTAACGATTTATTCACTCGACACTCGTCGGTTTTTTTCGTAGTGGCACCACTTTTTTTAATCAGTAGTGGCACAAAACTATCTACGCGTACCAACTCCCCATAACTACTGGCCTAAATAGCAAGTGCTATCACTATAGTGCCAGTGCCATCTTTTCTAATATTTCAAGAAATTTCCGGAAACAGGATGAGCGGCCAGGAACTTCGTCCTGATGCACCGCTCATACCACCGGTAACGAAATTCTCTGCTTACGTAAGAGATGACTTACATAACGACCAACGGAAGTAGCCAAGTTGTCATAAAACACTTTGGCTCTATGGTCATAACATCAACTGATCGAGTTAAGGGTGGCGATAAGTACGCATTGCTATCCCCCGCAGGCCAAGGCAGCGCTGACCTAAATGAGCCCGTGCACACACACAAGGCATTGATAAAAAGGCATTTTGCCTTCATCAAAACCTTGCCGCACCGGCGCCGGAGCCTTCCTCCAAGGAAGCACGGCTGCATTTCAGGGCAAGCCCCAATAATAAGGCCTCGTTGCGCACAACTTGAGTGCAATAGTTAGTCACTCGTTATTCAACATGCCTGCACGCGGTAAGTCGGCGTCTATTCGCCTAACTTTCGCGGCATCAGTGACGCTTGCAAACATGAACTCCGGCCATTTAATGGCATGAATTAAACAAAGAGGTAATTGCGATGCGCATCAGCATATTTGGTTTGGGTTACGTTGGCGCCGTGTGTGCCGGTTGCCTGTCTGCCCGTGGCCACGAAGTGGTCGGCGTAGACATCTCCAAGGAAAAGATCGACCTGATCAATGCGGGTAAATCGCCGATTGTCGAGCCGGGTCTGGGCGAGCTGTTGAGCCAGGGTATCCAGACCGGCCGACTGCGTGGCACTACCAACTTCGCCGAGGCGATTCGCGATACCGACCTGTCGATGATTTGCGTCGGCACGCCCAGCAAGAAGAACGGCGACCTGGAACTGAACTACATCGAGTCGGTATGCCGCGAGATCGGTTTTGTCCTGCGTGACAAGACCACCCGCCACACCATCGTGGTGCGCAGCACCGTCCTCCCGGGCACTGTCGCCAACGTAGTGATTCCAATCCTCGAAGACTGCTCCGGCAAGAAAGCCGGCGTCGACTTCGGCGTTGCGGTCAACCCGGAATTCCTGCGTGAGTCCACCGCCATTGCCGACTACGACCTGCCACCGATGACCGTCATCGGCGAGTTCGATAAAGCTTCCGGCGATGTCCTGCAATCGCTGTACGAAGAACTCGACGCGCCGATCATCCGCAAGGACATCGCCGTCGCCGAAATGATCAAGTACACCTGCAACGTGTGGCACGCCACCAAGGTCACCTTCGCCAACGAGATCGGCAACATCGCCAAGGCCGTCGGCGTCGATGGTCGTGAAGTGATGGAAGTGGTCTGCCAGGACAAGACCCTCAACCTGTCCCAGTACTATATGCGTCCAGGCTTCGCCTTCGGCGGTTCGTGCCTGCCAAAAGACGTGCGTGCCCTGACCTACCGCGCCGGTTCCCTGGACGTGGAAGCACCACTGCTCAACTCGCTGATGCGCAGCAACGAGTCCCAGGTACAGAACGCCTTCGACATCGTTTCCGGCCACGACAAGCGCAAAGTCGCCCTGCTGGGCCTGAGCTTCAAGGCCGGTACCGATGACCTGCGTGAAAGCCCATTGGTAGAACTGGCGGAAATGCTGATCGGCAAGGGCTACGACCTGAGCATCTACGACAGCAACGTCGAGTACGCCCGTGTGCACGGCGCGAACAAGGACTACATCGAAGGCAAGATCCCGCACGTATCGTCCCTGCTCAACTCGGATTTCGATGATGTGATCAACAACTCCGACGTGATCATTCTCGGTAACCGTGACGAGAAGTTCCGTGCCCTGGCGCATAACGCTCCGGAAGGCAAGCAAGTGGTCGACCTGGTGGGCTTCATGTCCAAGGCCACCAGCGTGAGTGGCCGTACTGAAGGTATTTGCTGGTAACAGCAACGGCAAGTTTCAGGCTGCCAGTGGCTTACCCCAGCACTTGCAGCCTGAAGCCTCCTCCCCTTCCGGATGACGCTTATGTCCAAGTTAAAACATGTATTTCTGCAATCGGCCGGCTGGCTGTTATTCCTCAGCCTGTTGATGGGTCTCGCCCTGCTGTTGCCGGCGAGTACTTTCGATTCGCAATCGAAGAATTTTATTTTCCTGATTGGCGCCGTGGGTATCTGGCGCTACTCGATGGGTGCGACGCATTTCTTTCGCGGCATGCTGTTTCTCTACGTGGTGTACCCGCACCTGCGCCGCAAAGTGCGCAAGCTGGGCAAGGCCGCCGACCCGTCCCACGTGTTCCTGATGGTCACCAGTTTTCGTATCGATGCGCTGACCACCGCCCAGGTCTACAGCTCGGTGATTCGCGAAGCCATCGAATGCGGCTTCCCCACCACCGTGGTCTGCTCGCTGGTGGAAATGTCCGATGAGCTGCTGGTGAAAAGCCTCTGGGAAAAGATGAACCCGCCGGCTCACGTCAAGCTCGACTTCGTGCGCATCGCCGGTACCGGCAAGCGTGACGGTTTGGCCTTCGGTTTTCGCGCCATCTCGCGCCACCTGCCGGATGACCGTGCCGTGGTAGCTGTGATCGATGGCGACACCGTGCTCGCCGAAGGCGTGGTCCGCAAGACCGTCCCCTGGTTCCAGCTGTTCGGCAATGTCGGTGGCCTGACCACCAACGAATTCTGCGAAGTGCGCGGCGGCTACATCATGAGCGAGTGGCACAAGCTGCGCTTCGCCCAGCGCCACATCAACATGTGCTCCATGGCTCTGTCCAAGCGCGTGCTGACCATGACCGGGCGCATGTCGGTGTTCCGCGCCAGCGTAGTGACTGACCCGGGCTTTATCGCCGACGTGGAAAGCGACTCGCTGCAACACTGGCGCCTGGGGCGCTTCAAGTTCCTTACCGGCGATGACAAGTCCAGCTGGTTCAGCCTGATGCGCCTGGGCTACGACACCTTCTACGTACCGGACGCCGCGATCAACACCGTGGAACACCCGCCGGAAAAGAGCTTTATCAAAGCCAGCCGCAAACTGATGTTCCGCTGGTACGGCAACAACCTGCGCCAGAACTCCCGTGCCCTCGGGCTGGGCGTGCGTCGCCTCGGCCTGTTCACCAGCGTGGTGCTGTTCGACCAGCGCGTGTCGATGTGGACCTCCCTGCTCGGCCTGACCGTGGCGATGATCGCCACGTTCAAGTATGGCGGCGCGTTCATCCTCGCGTACCTGCTGTGGATCGGTATCACCCGCCTGATCCTGACCCTGTTGCTGTCGTGCTCGGGCCACAAGATCGGCCCGGCCTACCCGCTGATTCTCTATTACAACCAGATCATGGGCGCGTTGGTGAAGATCTACGTGTTCTTCCGCCTTGATCAACAGTCCTGGACCCGCCAGGACACCAAACTGACCCGCGATTTGGCCAGCTTTCAACGTTGGTTCAACACCTGGTCGTCTCGGACCATGACCTTCTCCGCCGGCAGCATCTTCGTTGCCGTGTTGCTGATGATGGTCTGACCCTGCCAAGCCTGAATTAACTAGGAAATCGAATACTATGAACAGCCAAGTAAACGCCAACGTTGTCCACGAATCCGAAGCCCAGCGCCAGCACGCCCGGGTCAAAATCCCGGCCAAGCTGCGCTTCTTCAACAGCGACCGCACGCCAACTGAAGCACGCGTGATCGACCTGTCCGCCGGTGGCCTGGCCTTTACCGCCACCCAGCCGCTCACCGTCGGCCAAGTGCACAAGGGCCGCCTGCAGTTCGTGATCGACAACCTCGGCCTGGCCATGGACGTGGAGCTGCAAATCCGCTCCTACGACCGCCAGACCGGCCGCACCGGCTGCCAGTTCCAGAACCTCGATGCCCAGGATATTTCCACCCTGCGCCACCTGATCACCTCGCACTTGTCCGGCGACATTGTGACCATGGGCGACGTGCTGGCGACGCTGCAACGCGACAACTTCACCAAGGCGCGCAAGGTCAAGGACGGCGGCAGTGGCATGACCGCGTTCGGTCGCCTGCGTGCAGTGACGTTCAGCCTGGCGATTTTCCTGGTTGGCCTGGCCGCCTTCGGTTTTGTCTTCAAATCGCTGTACGGCATGTACTTCGTCAGCCACGCCCAGGCCGGCCTTGTGAGCGTACCGGGCATGAACGTGACCATGCCGCGTGACGGCACCGTGCAGAGCCTGCTCAAAGGTGACTCGGTAGCGGCCAAGGGCGCGCCACTGGCGACGTTCAGCACCAGTATGCTCGACGTGCTCAAGGGCCACCTGGACGAAGACCAACTGCAACCGGCCAAGGTTGAAGAGCTGTTCGGCAAGCAAATGACCGGCACCCTCACCTCGCCATGCGATTGCGTGGTCGCCCAGCAACTGGTCGCCGACGGCCAGTACGCCAGCAAGGGCGATGTGATCTTCCAACTGGTGCCGCGTGGCAGCCAGGCTAACGTCGAAGCCCGCTTCACCTACCGCCAGTTTGGCGATGTGCGTCCAGGTACGCCGGTGAGCTTCCAGGTCGCCGACGAAGAACAGGTTCGCACCGGCACCATCGTCAGCAGCACCAGCCTGAACAGCGCCGACCTGTCCTCTGACATCCGTGTGCAGATCAAGCCCGACGCACCGCTGGACAGCACCTATGCCGGTCGCCCGGTGGAAGTCACCAGTGACCGTGGCCCATCGCTGAACTGGCTGATCGACAAAGCCATGGCTCACGGTCTGTAAGCGAGGACATGCCTGTGAACCCTATTCCAACAACACCGCTGACCTCTGTGGGAGCCGGGCTTGCCCGCGATGCAGGCGACTCGGTGCATCAGTTGCGCCGCAGCGATGCCATCGCAGGCAAGCCAGCTCCCACACAGAGCAGATTTCACTTGGCCTCTGCGTACTGCGCGCTGGCACTGGCCGTGAGCCTGGCCGGTTGCGCCGGCCTGCCCGACCAACGCCTGGCCAATGAAGCCCTCAAGCGCGGCGACACCGTCACCGCGCAGCAGAATTACCAGCAACTGGCAGACCTGGGCTACAGCGAGGCCCAGGTGGGCCTGGCCGATATCCAGGTAGGCACCCGCGATCCGGCGCAAATCAAGCAGGCCGAAGCCACTTACCGTGCAGCGGCAGACACCTCGCCGCGTGCCCAGGCACGCCTGGGTCGCCTGCTGGCGGCCAAGCCTGGCGCCACTGAGGCCGAGCACCATGAAGCCGAAAGCCTGCTGAAAAAAGCCTTCGCCAATGGCGAAGGCAACACCCTGATCCCGCTGGCGATGCTGTACCTGCAATACCCGCACAGCTTCCCCAACGTGAATGCCCAGCAGCAGATCAGCAAATGGCAAGCGGCCGGTTACCCGGAAGCCGGCCTGGCCCAGGTGCTGCTGTATCGCACCCAAGACACTTACGACCAGCACCTGGATGATATCGAGCGCATCTGCAAGGCCGCGTTGAACACCACCGATATCTGCTATGTCGAGCTGGCCACGGTCTACCAGAAAAAAGCCCAGCCGGAACAACAGGCCGAACTGCTCAAGCAAATGGAAGCCGGCTACAGCCGTGGCACAGTCACCGCCCAGCGCGTCGACAGCGTCGCCCGCGTACTCGGTGATGCCAGCCTCGGCACGCCGGACGAAAAAACCGCTCAGGCATTGCTTGAAAAAATCGCCCCCGGCTACCCGGCGTCCTGGGTCAGCCTGGCGCAGCTGCTCTACGACTTCCCCGAACTGGGCGATGTCGAGCAGATGATGAAGTACCTGGACAACGGCCGCGCCGCCGACCAGCCGCGCGCCGAATTGCTGCTGGGCAAGCTCTACTACGAAGGCAAGTGGGTGCCGGCCGACGCCAAGGCCGCCGAGGCGCATTTCGAAAAAGCCGTGGGCCGTGAAGTGGCCGCCGATTACTACCTCGGCCAGATCTACCGCCGTGGCTACCTGGGCAAGGTCTACCCGCAAAAGGCCCTGGACCACTTGCTGACCGCTGCGCGCAACGGCCAGAACAGCGCCGACTTTGCCATTGCCCAACTGTTTTCCCAAGGCAAGGGCACCAAGCCCGACCCATTGAACGCCTATGTCTTCAGCCAGTTGGCCAAGGCCCAGGACACGCCAGAGGCCAATGACCTGGCCACCCAGCTCGAAGCGCCGTTGACCCCTGAGCAACGCGCCGAGGGCCAACGCCTGGTGCAACAGGAACTGGCCGCCCGCGGCACCCTGGCCCAAAGCACGCTGCAACTGCACGCCCTGCAAGAAGAAGACGGCGAGGAATCCCTATGAAGCTCAACCCATTCGTCAAGGCCGGTATCGGCCTGTCCTTCGCCCTGCTGTGGTCGTGCCCGACCCTGGCCGCGCTGACCGAAGCCAAGAACTTCGGCCTGGAAGTCAAAGCCACCGCGCAGTCCGAAGACGACCGCGACCTGGGCACCCAGAAAGGCGGCGACGTCAACGGTATCGGCCTTGACCTGCGCCCCTGGATCTACGGCGAAAGCGGCGCGTGGAGCGCCTATGCCATGGGCCAGGCGGTCGTGTCCAGCGACATCATCGAGACCGACACCCTGCAACAGTCGGCCGATGACACCACCGAACAATCGAGCAACGACGACCGCAAGGCCAAGAAAAACTACCTGGCCCTGCGCGAGTTCTGGGTCGGCTACAGCGGCTTCACGCCCTACCCCGGCGAGATCCTCAAGTTCGGTCGCCAGCGCCTGCGCAATGACGACGGCCAATGGCGCGACACCAACATCGAAGCGCTGAACTGGACCTTCGATACCACCTTGCTCAAGGCCAATGTCGGCGCCGCCGAACGTTTCAGCGAATACCGCACCGACCTCAAGGAACTCTCGCCGGTCGACAAAGACCGCCAGCACTTCTACGCCGACGCCGCCTACCAGTGGACGCCGGGCCAGTGGATCGGCCTGCGCGGCCACCACACTCATGACGACGGCAAGCTCGATTACGCCGAACCGGGTGTGGCCAGTGACCCGTTGGACAAGCGCGAAAACGGCGACCTGACCTGGCTCGGCATCGAAGCCAACAGCGATGCTTATAACTGGCGCAATACCAACACCGTCAACTACTGGGCCAGCATCACCGGTATGCGCGGGGACCGCGACAAGGTCAACGCCTTGAACGCCGACGGCACGCGCCCCACCAGCGCCAAGCGCAGCGATGACCTCAGCGGCTGGGCCACCGACATCGGTGTGCGCCTGCGCCTTGACCCGCAGTGGCAAGTGGGTGCGGCCTATTCCCGTGCCAGCGCCGAATACGAACAGAACGGCCTGCAAAGCAACCGTTCGAACTGGACCGGCACCCAGTCGCGCGTACACCGCTTCGGTGAAGCGTTTCGCGGCGAGATGAACAACATGCAGTCCATGAGCCTGTTCGGTTCCTGGCAGCTGCGCGAGGACTACGACGCCAGCCTGGTGTACCACAAGTTCTGGCGCGTGGACGGCAACAAGCCGGTGGGCAGCAACGGTATCGATGCGGTGCAGAACAACACCGATGACGTCACCGGCGCGATCCTCTCCAGCACCTCCCTGCCGCTGGAAGATGGCAAGAAGGACCTCGGCCAGGAGATGGACCTGGTGGTCACCAAGTACTTCAAGAAAGGCTTGCTGCCCGCCGCGCTGAGCCAGTCGATCGACGAGCCATCGGCCCTGGTGCGCTTGCGTGCCGGCGTGTTCAAGCCGGGCGACGCCTATGGCAGCCAGGTCGACTCCTACATGCACCGCGCGTTTGTCGACGTGGTCTGGAAATTCTGATGGGAGCCTGCGCCATGAATGCTCAAAGCCTACTCGTCGCGGCAATGCTGATGGCCAGCGCCACAGCGTTTGCCGATACGGCGGCCAAGGCGCCGATCATCGCCAAGGAACTGCAACAGGCCAAGACCTACACCATTTCCAGCCCGCCCACCGCGCCGCTGGAAATGGCCAAGCCGGCGCTGCCCGATCTGTCGGGCTACACCGCCGCGGCCATGGAAAAGAAGATCATCAAGACCAAGGCGGGCAAGATCAGCATCCGCCGCATGATGCAGGAAGACGCGCTCAAGGACTTTATCGGTGGCGATAACAAGATGGCCGAGTGGGTGGTGCGCCAGCATGGCATTCCTCAGGCAATCTTTGTCGACGACGGCTACATGAACCTCAAGGACCTGCTGGGCAAGGTGCCAAAGCAGTACTTCAGCGAGACTTCGCCAGGAGTGTTCCTGGCCAAGTTGCCGATTGTGGTGGGCCGCAAAGGCATCCTCGATATCGACAAGAACACCCAGGAATTGCGCCTGTCCCAGCAAGCCGGCTCGTTTTTGATCAACGACGGCCAGTTGTTCGTACGTGACACCAAGGTCACCGGCTGGGATGAAAAAACCAACGGCCCTGCCCTGTTCAAGTCGCCCAAGGAATTCCGCCCGTTCCTGCTGGCCTGGGGCGGCACTGAGACCTATATCTCCAAGACCAAGATGGCCAGCTTCGGCTACGCCAATAGTAAGTCCTACGGGGTGAGTATTTCCCAGTACACGCCGAACATGGCCAAGGTGCTCAAGCGTCCTGAGCCGACCGGTTGGATCATCGACTCCGAGTTCTCGGACATGTGGTACGGCTTCTACTGCTACGAGACCACGGGCTTTGTGATCAAGGGCAATACCTACAAAGACAACATCGTCTACGGCATTGACCCCCATGACCGTTCCCACGGCCTGATCATCGCCGACAACACCGTATACGGCACCAAGAAGAAGCACGGCATCATCATTTCCCGGGAAGTGAACGACAGCTTCATCTTCAATAACCGCAGCTACGACAACAAGCTCTCGGGCCTGGTGATCGACCGTAACAGCGTCAACAACCTGATCGCCGACAACGAGATCTACCGCAACCACACCGACGGCATCACCCTCTATGAGAGCGGAGACAACCTGCTGTGGGGCAACAAGGTGATCAGCAACCGTCGCCACGGTATCCGCGTGCGTAACAGCGTGAACATCAAGCTCTACGAAAATACCTCGATGGCCAACGGGCTGACCGGCGTGTACGGCCACATCAAGGACTTGACCGACACCGACCGCGACATCGCCCTCGACCCATTCGATGCCAAGGTCTCGCTGATCGTGGTGGGTGGTGAACTGGCGGGTAACGGCAGCGGGCCGCTGTCCATCGATTCGCCGTTGAGTATCGAGTTGTATCGCGTGTCGATGCTGGCGCCGACCAAATCCAGCGGTATCAGCTTCAACGGCATTCTTGGCGAGCGCCAGGAAGAAATTCTCGACTTGCTGGTGCGCCAGCAGAAAGCCGTGCTGATCGACCCTGTCGAACGCCAGACCGAAATGCAGGACTGAGGATGACCCTTATGCACCCACACATGATCAAACTGTTGAGCCTCTCGGGTCTGACCCTCGGCCTGCTGGCGGCCAGCCAGGGCGTGCGCGCCGATGAAGTGAAAGCACCGACCTTCACTGCCGAGCCGTGCTGCAGCCTGTGCCCGGCCGCCCATGATGCGAAGAACTACACCACGCGTTACCAGCAGAACTTCACCACCCTGGTACAAGCCCAGGGCGACTGGCTGTTCCGTACCCAGGAAGACCTGCGCACCGAATTCGACACCACACCGGCCGGCTACAAACGCATGCAGCAGTTGCACGATGCGTTCAAGGCCAAGGGCGTGGAACTGGTGGTGGTCTACCAGCCGACCCGTGGCCTGGTGAACCGCAACAAGCTCAACCCTGAAGAAAAAGCCAAGTTCGACTTCGACAAGGCGCTGACCAACTACAAGACCATGCTTGGCCGTTTCGCCAAGATGGGCTACGTGGTGCCGGACCTGTCGCCGCTGACCAACGAGCAGTTGCCGGACGAGCTGCCGGCTCACGACTTCTACTTCCGCGGCGACCAGCACTGGACCCCCTACGGCGCCCAGCGCACGGCGAAGATCGTCGCCGCCAAGGTCAAGCAGATGCCGGAGTACGCCGAGATTCCCAAGCGCGAATTCGAGACCAAGCGCTCGGGCCGCATGGGCAAGACCGGCACCCTGCACAACATGGCCGGGCAACTGTGCGGCACCAGCTATGCGATCCAGTACATGGACCAGTTCACCACCGAGCCCAAGGGCGAAGCCGGTGACGGTGACCTGTTCAGTGATTCGGGCAACCCGCAGATCACCCTGGTGGGCACCAGCCACAGCGGCAAGAACTACAACTTCGCCGGTTTCCTCGAAGAAGAAATCGGTGCCGACATCCTCAACGTCGCCTTCCCCGGCGGTGGCCTGGAAGGCTCGATGTTGCAGTACCTGGGCAGCGACGAGTTCCAGAAGACCCCACCGAAGATCCTGATCTGGGAATTCTCGCCGCTGTACCGTCTCGACCAGGAAACCATCTACCGCCAGATGATGGCGCTGCTGGACAACGGTTGCGAAGGCAAGCCTGCACAGATGTCCGCCAGCACCACCCTCAAACCCGGCAAGAACGAACTGATGGTCAACAGCGCGAACAAAGACCTGCGCAACGCCAACCATCAGGTCGATATCCGCTTCGCCGATCCATCGGTAAAAACCTTGCAAGCCACCCTCTGGTACATGAACGGTCGCCACGAGGATATCAAGATCGAGAAACCCGAGACATCCGATACAGACGGGCGTTTCGCCTTTGAACTGCGCACCGATGAAGACTGGGCCTCGCAGAACTTGCTGGCCGTGGAAGTGCAGGGCCCGGAAAAGGGTGCTGCCGCGCAGAAAGTCGAAGCGAAAATTTGCACACGCAACGTATTCCCAAGCGGTGGTCAGCAGACCGCTTCAACTGGGCAATGAGGTTACTTATGCAGAAGCTATTGATTCCATCGTTACTGGGCCTGGCGATCTTCGCCGGGGCAGCCAACGCCGCCGCGCCGCTGCGCCCGCCCCAGGGCTATTTCGCACCGATCGAAGCGTTCAAGACCGGCGACTTCAAGGAAAACTGCGACACCATGCCGACGCCCTACACCGGGCCGTTGCAGTTTCGCAGCAAGTACGAAGGTTCGGACAAGGCGCGCTCCACGCTGAACGTGCAGTCGGAAAAAGCCTTCCGCGATAGCACCGCCGACATCACCAAGCTGGAAAAAGACACCAGCAAGCGCGTGATGCAGTTCATGCGCGACGGTCGCCCGCAGCAGCTCGAATGCACCCTGAACTGGCTGGTCTCGTGGGCCAAGGCCGACGCACTGATGTCCAAGGACTTCAACCACACCGGCAAGTCCATGCGCAAATGGGCACTGGGCAGCATGGCCTCGGCCTATGTGCGCCTGAAGTTCTCCGAGTCGCACCCGCTGGCCAACCACCAGCAGGAATCCCAGCAGATCGAAGCCTGGTTCAACAAGCTGGCCGATCAGGTGGTGAGCGACTGGGACAACCTGCCGCTGGAAAAAACCAACAACCACTCCTACTGGGCCGCCTGGTCGGTGATGGCAACCTCCATCGCCACCAACCGTCGCGACCTGTTCGATTGGGCCGTCAAGGAATACAAGGTCGGTGTGAACCAGGTCGATGACCAGGGCTTCCTGCCGAACGAATTGAAGCGTCAGCAACGCGCCTTGTCGTACCACAACTACGCCCTGCCGCCGCTGTCGATGATCGCCAGTTTTGCCCTGGTCAACGGTGTGGACCTGCGCCAGGAAAACAACAGCGCGCTCAAACGCCTGGGCGACAAGGTGCTGGCCGGGGTGAAAGATCCGGACATCTTCGAGCAGAAGAACGGTAAAGAGCAGGACATGAAGGACTTGAAGCAGGACATGAAATTCGCCTGGCTTGAACCCTTCTGCACCCTCTACACCTGCGCGCCGGATGTGATCGAACGCAAGCACGGGATGCAACCCTTCAAGACGTTCCGCCTGGGTGGCGACCTGACCAAGGTGTACGACCCGGCGCACGAAAAAGGCAACAAAGGCAGCTGATACATAGCTCCCGGTTGGACTCGGTCCAACTGTGGGAGCTGGCTTGCCTGCGATAGGGGTCTGACATTCAACATTGATGTCGACTGATACACCGCCATCGCAGGCAAGCCAGCTCCCACCGTTAACCCGGTTCTTTCAGTGAAATTGCAATACAACCTCCTCCGAAATCGTGGGGGGGTTTGGGGGGGCTCTGGCCCTTGACTGTTGGTTAAACATGGAGAGATCGGGATGGTTTTCTCGTCCAATGTGTTCCTGTTTCTGTTCTTGCCGATCTTTCTCGGCTTGTACTACTTGAGCGGGCAACGCTATCGCAACCTGCTGCTGCTGATTGCCAGCTACGTGTTCTACGCCTGGTGGCGAGTGGACTTCCTGGCGCTGTTCGCCGCCGTCACGCTGTGGAATTACTGGATCGGCCTCAAGGTCGGTGCCGCCGGCGTGCGCACCAAGCCGGCGCAGCGCTGGCTGCTGCTCGGCGTGGCGGTCGACCTGTGCATCCTCGGCTACTTCAAGTACGCCAACTTCGGCGTCGACAGCATCAATGTAATGATGAAGTCAGCGGGCCTGGAGCCGTTCATTCTCACCCACGTGCTGTTGCCGATCGGGATCTCGTTCTACATCTTCGAGTCCATCAGCTACATCATCGACGTGTACCGTGGCGATACCCCGGCGACCCGCAACCTGATCGACTTCGCGGCGTTCGTGGCAATCTTCCCGCACCTGATCGCCGGCCCCGTGCTGCGTTTTCGCGACCTGGCCGACCAGTTCAACAACCGCACCCACACCCTCGACAAGTTCTCCGAGGGTTGCACGCGGTTCATGCAGGGTTTCATCAAGAAGGTATTTATTGCCGACACCCTGGCGGTGGTGGCCGACCATTGCTTCGCCCTGCAAAATCCCACCACCGGTGACGCCTGGCTCGGCGCGCTGGCCTACACCGCGCAGCTGTACTTCGATTTCTCCGGCTACAGCGACATGGCCATCGGCCTGGGCTTGATGATGGGTTTCCGCTTCATGGAAAACTTCAAGCAGCCATACATCAGCCAGTCGATCACCGAGTTCTGGCGGCGCTGGCACATCAGCCTCTCTACCTGGCTGCGTGATTACCTGTACATCACCCTGGGCGGCAACCGCAAAGGCACGCTGACCACCTACCGCAATCTGTTCCTGACCATGCTGCTCGGTGGCCTGTGGCACGGCGCCAACATCACCTACATCGTGTGGGGCGCCTGGCACGGCATGTGGCTGGCGATTGAAAAAGCCATCGGCCTCAATACTGCGCCGCGCAGCTTCAACGTGTTGCGCTGGGCCTTCACCTTCCTGCTGGTGGTGATGGGCTGGGTGATCTTCCGCGCCGAAAACCTGCACATCGCAGGCCGCATGTACGGTGCGATGTTCAGCTTCAGCGAATGGTCGCTGTCGGAACTCAACCGCGCCAACCTTACCGGCCTGCAAGTGGCAACGTTGGTCGTGGCCTACGCAACCCTGGCGTTCTTCGGCCTGCGCGATTTCTACACCAACCGCCCAGCCGACAAGACCAAGCCGGCCGATCCGAGCCTGATCAAGGCGGTACCGGGCGACAACCCAGGCAGCATTCACGAGCCCGGTTTCAGCGTGGGCCGTGACGCCGCTGTGCAACCGGCCTACTGGACCGCTGACTGGCCACGCTACGCCATGCGCGCTGCGGTGCTGCTGCTGTTCGTGGCGTCGATCCTGAAACTGTCGGCGCAGAGTTTCTCGCCGTTCCTTTACTTCCAATTCTGAGGGAGCCGACCATGACCCGTTCATTACGCGTCCTCTATATCGGCCTGTTCCTGGTGCTGCTGCTGGCACTGGGGGCGTGGTCACTGCGCAGCTTCTTTGGCTTCAGCACCAACGCTGATGCCACGGTGCTTAACGGTCGCTGGACCAAAGCCGTCGAGACTCACTATGACGAGGAGTTCCCGATCAAGCGCCTGGGCACCAACCTGTGGGCTGCGCTGGACTACAAGCTGTTCAATGAAGGTCGCCCTGGCGTAGTGCTGGGCCGCGACCACTGGCTGTACAGCGACGAGGAGTTCAATCCCGCCGTCAACGAAGACCAGAACCTTGAAGGCAATTACGCACTGGTCGAAGGCGTGCGCCAGAAACTCAAGGCCCAAGGCATCCAACTGGTGATGGCGATTGTGCCGGCCAAGGTGCGCCTGTACCCGGAACACCTGGGTGAGGTGAAGCCGGCGAGCATCCACGCCAACTTGTACCAGGACTTCCACGCCCGGGTCGCCGCCGACAACATCCCGGCTCCCGACCTGCTTGGGCCGCTGCAACAGGCCAAGCTGGGTGGCAAGCAGGTGTTCCTGCGTACCGACACTCACTGGACCCCGGACGGTGCGGAAATCGCCGCCAAGCAACTGGCCAAGGCGATTGCCGACAAGACCCCGCTGAGTGGCGAGCCGCAGCGTTTTGTCACCGAGGCCAAGAAAACCGAGCCGCATAAAGGCGACCTGCGTCTGTTCCTGCCCCTGGACCCGCTGTTCGAAAACCTGATGCCGCCTAAAGAGCCGCTGGAAAAACGCGTCACGCACCTGGCCGAAGAAAAAGGTGATGACGCGCTGTTCAGCGACAGCGAAACCCCGGTGGCCCTGGTCGGCACCAGCTACAGCGCCAACCCCAACTGGAACTTCGTGGGCGCGCTCAAGCAAGCCTTGCACAGCGACGTGGTCAGCTACGCCGAAGACGGCCACGGCCCGATCCTGCCGATGCTCAGCTACCTCAAAAGTGACGATTTCAAGAACAACCCGCCCCAGCTGCTGATCTGGGAATTCCCCGAACGCTATCTGCCCGTGAATAACGAAATCGGTGACGCCGACCCAGCGTGGGTTGCGCAGCTTAAACAAGCCGGTTCGCGCCAACAGAACATGGCAATCAATACATCTAAATCCGAGACGCCCGACCGGGCGCAAAACTGAAAGAGAGGTAACTCACATGACTTTCACTACTACTCCTCGTCGTCTCGCCAAGACCCTGGCTATCGCTGCCGGCTTGAGCTTCGTATCGATGTCCGCCTTCGCCGGTGGTGACGCCGCCCTCTACGGCCCAACCGCGCCGAAGGGCTCCAGCTTCGTGCGCATCTACAACGCCAGCAACCAGGAAGTCAGCGCCACCGTCGGCGCCACCAACCTCAGCGACGTTGCACCGTTGGCCAGCAGCGACTTCAGCTTCATGCCGGGCGGTGACTACAGCGCCAAGGTCGGCAGCCAGACCGTACCGGTCAAACTCGCCGCCGACCACTACTACACCCTGGTCAACAGCGGCAGCGGCCAACCGCAGTTGATCGAAGAACCGCCGTTCAAGAACAAGCAGAAATCCCTGGTACGCGTGCAGAACCTCAGCGACAAGGCCCTGACCCTGAAAACTGCTGACGGCAAGACCGACGTGGTCAAGTCGGTGGCCGCCAAGGGCCGTGGTGAGCGCGAGATCAACCCGGTGAAGGTGAGTCTGGCGTTGTATGACGGCGACAAGAAGGTCGGCGATGTGAAGCCGGTAGCGCTGGAGCGTGGTGAGGCAGCGGTGCTGTATGTCACCGGTTCCGGCTCGAGCCTGTCGCCAGTCTGGGTGAAACGCCCGGTGTCGACCCGCTGATTATTTCCCTGAGTTGACACGTCCCCTTGTGGGAGCTGGCTTTCCTGCGATGGCGGTCTTGTAGGCGCCATCGCGGGCAAGCCAGCTCCCACACTGACCGGTTTTCAACTCAGGACCGAGACAAAAACAAGAGTGAAACGACAAACCTTCGTAGCTCTGACCCAAACTGATTCAAGGAGAAACACCCATGATCCCAGTAATCCTTTCCGGTGGTAGCGGCTCACGTCTTTGGCCGCTTTCGCGTAAACAGTTCCCCAAGCAGTTCCTGGCCCTGACCTCCGAGCACACGCTGTTCCAGCAAACCCTGGAACGCCTGGTGTTCGAAGGCATGGACTCCCCTATCGTGGTCTGCAACAAGGACCACCGCTTCATCGTCAACGAGCAACTGAGCGCACGTAAGCTTGAATGCCAACGCATCCTGATGGAGCCCTTTGGCCGCAACACCGCACCGGCCGTGGCCCTGACCGCGATGATGCTGGTCAACGAAGGCCGTGACGAGCTGATGCTGGTGCTGCCCGCCGACCACGTGATCGACGACCAGAAAGCCCTGCAACGTGCGCTGGCACTGGCCACCGTGGCGGCCGAGCGTGGCGAGATGGTGCTGTTCGGCGTACCGGCAACCCGTCCGGAAACCGGCTATGGCTACATCAAGTCCACCAACGACTCGCTGTTGCCCGAAGGCGTGAGCCGCGTGCAGCAGTTCGTGGAAAAGCCCGATGAAAAGCGCGCCATCGAGTTCGTCAAAAGCGGTGGTTACTTCTGGAACAGCGGTATGTTCCTGTTCCGCGCCAGCCGCTTCCTCGAAGAGCTGAAAAAGCACGATCCGGACATCTACGACACCTGCGTGCTGACCCTGGAACGCAGTGAGCAGACCCATGACACCGTGACCTTCGACGATGCCACCTTCGCCTGCTGCCCGGACAATTCCATCGACTACGCCGTGATGGAAAAGACCCAACGCGCCTGCGTGGTGCCATTGAGCGCCGGCTGGAGCGACGTGGGTTGCTGGGCCTCGCTGTGGGCGGTCAATGATAAAGACGCCAACGGCAACGTGAGCAAAGGCGACGTGGTGATCCAGGACAGCCGCAACTGCATGGTGCATGGCAACGGCAAACTGGTATCGGTGATCGGCCTGGACAACATCGTGGTGGTGGAAACCAAGGACGCGATGATGATTGCCCACAAGGACAAGGTCCAGGGCGTCAAGCAGATGGTCAACACGCTCAACGAGCAAGGCCGCAGCGAAACCCAGAACCACTGCGAAGTCTACCGTCCGTGGGGCTCCTACGACTCGGTGGACATGGGCGGCCGCTTCCAGGTCAAGCATATCTCGGTCAAGCCGGGCGCGTGCCTGTCGCTGCAAATGCACCACCACCGCGCCGAACACTGGATTGTGGTCAGCGGCACCGCGGAAGTCACCTGTGACGACAACGTGTTCCTGCTCTGCGAGAACCAGTCCACCTACATCCCGATCGCCTCGGTGCACCGCCTGCGCAATCCGGGCAAGATCCCGTTGGAGATCATCGAAGTGCAATCGGGCAGCTACCTGGGCGAAGACGATATCGAGCGGTTCGAAGATATCTACGGGCGCTCGACACCGGTTGAACGAGGTGTTTCGGTGAAAACTATCGCGCAATAAAACAGTCGTACAAGAAGCCCTCGCCCAGCCCATTGCGTCCCCTATCCGCAGTGGGTTGGGAGGGGGCTTTTTGTTGGGGGCTTTGTAGTAAATAGGCCGAAAGCACAACAGCCATCATGGCCCTTACCCAATACCGGCCGACCCCATGGGCATATATTTAAATCGGCGTTTTCCCATGAGAAATAACGCGATCGACTAATTCACCGTTAGGCCCACCCCGGTACTTCAAAGGAATGGCAAACGGCACATCCACATAGAAAATATGCGGATTATCAGGGCTTTGGATAACATTTAACCCCGACGTATTGACTTCGTAGTAGCGCGACATTTTATCCATCGCATTGCCATATTTACGCTTCCCAAAGATGGTTTCGGAAATCTGTCGGGTAGGCATATTCCCTGGCGCCAAGTCCGTAAAGTAATGCCGGCCTCGCTTTCCGGGCAGAGGTCGACCGCTCAAATCTGAACTTGAAGGTGAAAGGCTCCTATCGGCCATGATTGCGGCATGCGGTTTATCCCCGGTGTAGTGATAAAAAACATTCTTACCTTTTACCGGTGGCTCCATCAGCGCTTTTTCTCCCGGAAAGCTTTCCGGCACCCTCGGTCGCTTATTGGCCGGTTGAGCACTTGTCGCGTTATTCGTGTCGACGTTGCCTGAAGAGCTACCTTGGTCCAACGGACGCTTGCTCGGCCGGGATGTCCCCAGAACATTGGGAGCCCCGCCCGGCAATCGGTTCAAACGCCACTCACCGTTACCGGCGGCCCCCAAAAATGCTTGAACTCTATAGAGTTTTGGCATCGTCAATGACGCCTGAGGATCGACGATGGCGACCCGTCCGTCACGTGCGTGGAAGGCCGAATCAATCTGATACACCTTGTTGACCCCGGTACTGTCGGTATAGCGCACGTAAAAATTATCGCCCACGTTATAGGTACCGTCCGGCCTCAAAATGCGGCCTTTGATGACATCTTCCGACACGGAGAAGGCGCTCAGATCAAGGTTTGGACTCGTGCCGGCCGTTGGTGCTCTGGCGATGACTGGAGGGGCTGGCGGCACCACCGGGCTTTTGAACACCGGCCGCAACGGCACGGCATTCACATTGGGAATACCAGAGGCGGCCATCGTGAAATCCGAGTAGACCGCACGCATCGCGCCCGGACTTTTGAGCAGCCGCGGCAAGATTCGAGCATTGGCGCGCAAGGCCGTCACGCCAGCCTTTCCTAAGCGAACCCCCATGGAGATGCCTTTTCCGAGCACTGGCAACAAGTCGAGGAAGATGGAGGCCACCTCAATGCCGAACTGAACCTTGTTGATTCTCGATTGATACGCAACCTCTGCGCTGCTGACGCTTTGGTGGTCCGCGTGATCGATGAGCAACTTCACTTTCTGCTTGTACAGCTCATCCTGAAAGTTGCCATCGAAGGGCTTGAGTGTCACGGGAGCGCTCGTCAATTTGAACGCAGCGATGAACACATCCAGCGTGCGCATTGGATCCTTCGTCACATCTAATGCCCGTGCCTTGCCTGCCTCGAAAGCTTTAGCCACGTCATTTTTATCGACCGGTGACGTTCTGCTCGCGGTGTAGAGCCTCCACTCCTTTTTTTCCATCAGCGCGTTCAGGGCATTCACATCCGCCAATTCGCGAAAACACACGCCGTCGGGCGCATTCGGCGTGCACAGTACAAGCGAGGCGTCTGTGTCATTGCCAATCACCATCGCGCCCTGAACCGGCAACCCACGCTGAATAAGGGCACTGGTGACAATTTTTTTCCCATCCACCAGAGGCCGGTCAGCCGGGTCCGGGTAGTCAAGAACCGCCGCGACCCACTGCGCCCCTCGTTTGGTACTGGTGTCTTGGGTAGCGTCTATGTTGTAGGTATTGGGGTTGAGTGCTGCGAGAAAAGCCTCGTTATCCAGCATGTCGCTCAGGTGGGTTTTCCACGCTTTGCGGACGTCGCCGGCAGCACCCGACTCGGCATCCGTGGCCAACTCCTTTTTAAGCAGCTCGGTATAGGCGCCTCCCACATCGGCAGTGTTGACCAACGCTTTGAGCTGCTCGGTATCCAGGACGACCTGCTTGCCATCGTCGCCCAGCAGAGGGTTGCCGTGAGTATCGGTCAGCGGCAGTTCGAAGGTGGACCGGCTGAAGTGGCCGTGCTGGACGGCTGGAAACTCACTGGGGTTTTTCAGCGCCAGATCAGTCAGCGATACGCGGTGGTGCTTGACGGTGAGCGTATGACTGCTGCTTTGCCCGCCAGTGTGAGGATTGGACCTGGTTTTCACCCGCACCATCAGCTTGTCCGCATCGACCTGCGCAGCGGGGAACTGCCGTTTGATCGCTTCGTTCATCCGATCGCGGGAAAAGCTACCCAGAGAAGGAAGGGTTGCCAGCGATGACGCCAGCGCATTTGCACTGCGGTCCTCGGAGTGTTCCAGGTAATCAAACAACGCTTCCTGGGCCGGGCTCAGGTTTTTCAGCCACTCGGGGGCCAGCTTGTCAGCCAGTTGTTCATCTCGCGCCGCCATGGCGTTTTCGCCACTGAGCAGGTACGACCAGTCAGCGGCATCATCCATGCGCTTGAGTGCTCCCGGCTCTGTCGATACCCGGGCGAGATTCGCAACGACTTCCTCCTGCTGACGCTTGAGCATCCAGGGGATGCCTTCGGCCAGCACATCCCCCGTCAAGGGTTCGGCGCTCAACATCACATCGTCGCCAGAAGGCGGTTCCGACTTGTTTTGTAACGACAACGGCAGTGTTTGCAACAGTAGGTCCGCGTCGGCGCCCCCCTCATCAAGGCGCGCTGCAATCGCGTGGCGCGCCAGGGCTGGCGTCGCAAACTGCTCGAACCCCTCACCCGGGGTGTACAGCACGACCGGCCCATTAGTCTCATCGAGTGCCAAGGTCCGGCCTTTGGTCCAGACGGGGGGCGTGGCCCCGGAACCGTCGGTGCTGGTGATTAGGAAGCAGCCCGCCATCAAGGCTCCCCGCTCGCTACCGTCATCAACGGTAAGCGGGTAGACACCAGGGCGTGCGCCATTGGGGAAGACAGCTTCCCGTTCAGCCAGCGTGGGGTATTGCAGTGCTGCGTCGATCAACCGCTTGCTCGCCGCGCTCAGTGTTCCATCGCTCACGCGCAATGCCGCCAGCGTCGACAGTTGTTGCTTGTGCAAGGTCAACAACTGGTCTTGAGGGGCCTGCAGAACCTGAGGGTCTTTCAACGTCGGGCGGGGGGTTGCCCAGAAGGTTTGAAGGGCCATCGGAAACTGCGTGACCATGCGCTGGGCAATCGTATCCAGTGTCAACTGTGGCGTGACGAGGGTGCCCGGGCTAGTGTCCGTGTCCGGGGTAAAAATGCCGGACTGTTCAACATCGTCAACGACGGGCTGCTGGCCAGGATTGGCCAGCAAGGTCGCAACCTTCCTGTTCAAGGCGTCCAGCACCGGCTCGGACGACAGTGTTTTGATAGAGCTATCGTCCTGCTCGACCCAGCGCTTGAAGACCAGGTCTTGTGGCTTCAGGGTCGACATGTACGGAAACATTTGGTCCACTTGCTGGCGCAGGAAGTCCTGGAAGCTCGGTTGCTCACCGTGCAAACGCTGCATGTCGCGGGACTGAAGGGCGTGTTGGGTGACAAACGCCTCCTGATTGGTAACCTTGAATTGCTGCATGAGCCGTGGGTATTCCACCCCGACCGGGGGTATGCCGGCCGAGGTGGGAAGAGGAATACCGTCCGGCGCGTAGGTCAATACCGGTGGCAGGTGAACAGGGGGTTGCGCAGATGTTTCAACGGCAATATCGGTTTGGGTGGCCAATGCGTTTGGGGCAACAACGCTTTGTGGGGGGGAAAGGTGGGTCGAGTTTTCGGTCGCTGCAAACATGAAATAAACCTTACATAGAAGAGTTGAACGTCGCCGCTACCTCCCTGTAGGTCGTCAGATAAGTGGACGTTCAATGCGCTCCGGTTCCTGTCCCGAATGTAAGCTCAAGTAGCAGAACGCTGTGAGCTCTGCTGAAAATGCAAGACCAAGTACCAGGGCACTGTACGGTCCTATTGATTGAAGTGAAAAACACCTGCCTGGCGTACAGCCCCCTCCCACATTTGAATGTGTTCACAAATCAAAGGTGGGAGGGGGCTTGCTCCCGATGAGGCCCGCACGGCCACCACAGCACTCAAGTTAACCAATCCCACCTACGCTTAAGTTAGGATGCTCGTTCCCCATTCGAGGTGGTCTCCATGTTCTTCGGCGTTCTCCTGATCATTACCTGGCTGATCCTGCTGCTGCGTTACCCGGCCAAGGCGCTGCCGGTTTCGCTGGCGGCTGCCGTCGGCCTGGGTTTCGTCGCCGTCTGGGTGGTGTGGCTGGACAACCGCGAAGCCGCGCAACTGGCACGCCTTGAGTTGCGCATCAGCTATGCCCCGCAGGACTGCCCGGCCGACCGCCCACTGAAATTGACCCTGAACAACGGCAACGACGTGCCGTTGACCGAACTGCGCTGGCGCGTGGCCGCCTACGCGCCGGGCGACACGGTCAACCTGGCCGACAATGTCTACGCCGCCCCACGCTATCGCGGCCCCGGCGAGTTGCAGGCCGGGGCCACCTGGGATGATTGCCTGCCCACACCGCCACTGCGCCCCGGCTATCGCCCGCAAACCCTGGAATTTCGCGCCGAGCACCTGCAAGGCAGTTTCTCGGACTGACAAAGGAATGATGCATGCCCAACGTACTGATCACCGGTTGCTCCAGCGGCATCGGCCGCGCCCTCGCCGACGCGTTCAAAGCCGCAGGCTTCAACGTGTGGGCCAGCGCCCGCCAGCCAGATGACGTCGCCGCCCTCGCTACCGCTGGCTTCAATGCCGTGCAGTTGGACGTCAATGACAGCGCCGCCTTGCAACGCTTGGCCGAACAAATGGGCGAACTGAATGTGCTGGTCAACAACGCGGGCTACGGCGCCATGGGCCCGTTGCTCGATGGCGGCACCGAGGCGATGCGACGCCAATTCGAAACCAATGTGTTTTCCATCGTTGGCGTCACCCAGGCACTGTTTCCCGCGTTGCGCCGCAGCAAAGGACTGGTGGTGAATATCGGCAGCGTTTCCGGGGTATTGGTGACGCCGTTCGCCGGCGCCTACTGCGCATCCAAAGCCGCTGTCCATGCCTTGAGCGATGCCCTGCGCATGGAACTGGCACCGTTTGGCGTGCGGGTGATGGAAGTGCAGCCCGGTGCGATCAATACCCATTTTGCGAAGAATGCCGGGGCCCAGGCCGAATTATTGATCAACGAAACATCGCCCTGGTGGCCGTTGCGCGAAGGCATTCGGGCGCGCAGCCAGGCCTCCCAGGACAAGCCAACCCCAGCCACTGAATTTGCGGCGGATGTGCTCAAGGCCGTGCAGCAAGCGCAGCCACCGCGTCTGCTAAGGTCGGGCAATGGCAGCCGGGCGTTGCCATTGATGGCGGCGCTGTTGCCCAAGGGGTTGCTGGAGAAGGTGTTGAAGAAGCGCTTTGGGTTGGGCGGTAAACTCTAACACTTCATAAAATCAATAAACGCCCGCACCTTAAGCGGTAAATGCCGGGTATCCGGATACATCGCGTAGACCCCTTGGGGCGCGAAGCGATAGTCCGCCAATACACGCACCAGCCGTCCCGCCTCCAAATCCTCCTGCACAAGCCACTGTGGCAAGATCGCCACACCGTGGCCACGCACCGCAAACGCCTGGAGCACCGCCGCACTGTCGGCCACCAAGGCGGCCGGACCTGCGCGGTATTGATGCCCATCGCCGGCAGGGTCGGTCACGCTCAACTCCGTCAAACGGCCATGGCCCAGCCTGGGCACCTGCTCCAACTCCTCCAGGGTCTGAACGCCCGCAAACGCTGGCGCCGCGACGGCGAACACTTCAAACGTCGACAACTGCACCGCCCGATGATTGGAGTCCAGCAAGCGCCCCAGGCGAATAGCCACGTCAAAACGCTCGGAGATCAAATCGGCGTGGGTGGAGGATGTGGATAAGTGGATATTCAGGTCCGGGTGCAGGCGGCGAAAGGTTTCCACCGCCGGGGCGACCACGGCCAGGGCATACTCGACGGTGGTGGTGATGCGCAGCGTGCCTTTGAGCTGCGCATGTTCGGAACGGGCCTCTTCCACCGCCAGGCGCGCCTCTTCGAGCATTCGTGTGCAGCGCAGGTAGAAACGTTCGCCGGCATCGGTGAGCGCCAGCTGGCGAGTGTTGCGGGTCAGCAGGGTGACGCCCAGCTCCGCCTCCAAGCGCTTGAGGTTGAAGCTGACCACGGCGCGGGTCTGGCCGAGCAGATCCGCGGCGGCCGTGAGCGAGCCGGCCTCGACCACGGCCTTGAAGGTGTCGAATCGATCCAGGCTGACCATGGCCACGCCCTCCGTTTGTCAAAATATTTTTGACAAACTAACAGGCAAACCGACGTATCCCAAACCCTGCTTGCCGCCTACCCTGCGCGCTTCATTCGCAGGATCGCGTTCATGACCTACCGCTCGAAAATTGCCTGGATCTTTCTACTGGGTTTTGCCCTGGACCTGGTGAACATGTTTGTCGCCACCGTCGCCTACCCGGACATCGCCCGCGAACTGCACGCCTCGGTCACGCAACTGGCGTGGATCAGCAATGCCTACATGCTCGGGCTGACGGTGATCATTCCCTTGAGTGTGTGGCTGGCGGCGCTCATGGGCGAGCGCACCCTGATCGCCACCAGCCTGCTGCTGTTTGCCGGGGCATCGGTGATGGTCGGCCAGGCCGGCTCCATCGACGCGTTGATTGGCTGGCGCGCTGTGCAGGGGCTCGGCGGCGGCTTGTTGATTCCGGTGGGGCAAGCCATGGCTTACCGACACTTTCCCGCAGCCGAGCGCAGCCAGTTGACGGCGCGGGTCATGTCGGTGGCATTGCTGGTACCGGCATTGTCTCCGGCGCTGGGTGGGGTAATTGTCGACAGCCTGTCCTGGCGCTGGATTTTCTACGCCAACCTGCCTCTGGCGCTGGTGACCCTGCTGCTGGCGCTGCTGTGGATAAAACCCGATGTGCCTTCCACCGTACGCCCGCCCCTGGACCTGGGCAGTATGTTCAAACAAGCCGCCAGCCCGATGCTGCGTGTGGCAATGCTGGTTTACCTGTGTATTCCGGGGATATTTATCGGCACCAGCCTGATCGCCATCCTCTACGTGCGTGACCTGGGGTATGACGCCACCCAGACCGGCGCACTCATGTTGCCGTGGGCACTGGCCTCGGCCGTGGCGATCTACCTGAGCAAGCGACTCTTCAACCGCTGCGGCCCCAAACCCTTGTTACTGGCCGGCATGGCGCTGCAATGCGGCGGCATCCTATTGCTCAACGAGCCGGCGCTGATCATTGCGGCCTACGTCTTGATGGGCCTGGGCGGCAGCTTGTGCAGCAGCACCGCGCAAACCCTGGCCTTTCTGGATATTCCCGCCGAGCGCATGGGCCACGCCAGCGCGTTGTGGAACATGAACCGGCAAGTGAGCTTCTGCGTCGGCGCCGCCTTGCTCAGTGCAGTACTGTCGACCTTGGATTCCTTCGCCATAACCTTCACGATAGCGGCAGCTCTGACCCTGTTGCCGCTTTTCGCAGTGTTGCGCCTGGATGCCTCCAGGATACGCACGCTGCTTCACCCTTGCAGCGAGCCCAAGCATGATTGACTACAGCGATTTTTTTGAGGAAGTGATCCAGACTCACGTCGAGATCGAACAATGGTTTGCCGGGGTTGCACCTGAGGGCACGCTGGAAAACCTGCTGGCACGCTTCTCACCGGAGTTCAGCATGGTCGCGCCGGCCACCGGTACGCGGGTCAACAGGGCCGGGGTCAATGCGTTGTTCACGCGCCTGGGTGGGATGCGGCCGGGGTTGAAAATCACCTTGAGCGAAATGACCGGGATTGATCGTCATGCGCGGGGAGCCACGGTGACGTATCGCGAGCATCAGGTGGATGACAGCGGTACGCAAACGGATCGCCGCGCCACGGTTGTGTTCGAGAAGCAGGCCAGTGGTGCGCTGTTGTGGCGTCACTTGCATGAAACTTATGTAGCACCATGAAATAACCATTCGGCCAGATCCTACAGAAAACAGCGAACGGCCTGACATCATTACGAGGAAGCTATCCTCAGGCTCTCTCACCTCTGTCCAATCACAGGTGAAAGGATGCCGAGCGCTTTCCTGCGAAGCGGGGTGCCGGATGTGCACACCACGACTCGCCAGCGGCTAATCAGTCTGCTGGACCTGCCCAAACTCTATAGAACCATTGACGCTGACCCGGCCATCGTTGGGGCCGGCGTAGTGCATATCGGCAGTGATTATCAGGTGACGGTGCTGCGTGAGTTTGTGCCGTTGTGCAGTATCAGGCCCAAGCGGGTGATTCTGCGAGAAGTGACAGGCCCAATGATGACTGCTGATGAGTACGCGCATTGGGTGGCAAACTCACCACGCGAGTCGCAGATATGGCGCGAAGCCGCGGGAATGGCCGTAGCATGCGGTGGGGCGGTGATTGGGATTATTGTTGCCAAGGCAGGCATCGCGTCAGCGCCCCTCAGCGCAGGTTCCAGCCTTGCAGTTACTTACATTGCTTATACAGCTGCAGCCTCCAGTGCTTTGCAATGTGGCAACGGCCTATGGCGAACCTACAAAGAACTAACCAATCCGTCTGACAACGATTATTACGACAGCCACAGTTGGTATCAGGCAATGACCGTAGCCTTGGACGGCATTTCGCTGGTGGGTGCGGGCAGCACGACGTTTGTTACGGTAAAGACCGTCATGACGATCAAAAATACGACAGGCCGCAACCTGACCGACATCTTGAGGCGCATGAGCCGCCAGGAACGTGCAAAGCTGACAAACGAAGTACTGCGCCTGCAGAACCCTCGTCATCCTCGCGAAATGATTCGGTTAAAGCAGCTGGCCGGAGCACTCCCCAAACGCTTCAGCAATACCCGGATACGCCAAGACCTTCTCACTCAACTCTCCGATCAGGTAGGTGCCGCTCTGGCGATTACTGGCAGCGGCCTGTCCGGGAATATCAACCCTATCCTTATCGGCATTTATGAAGAGTTCAACAGCCATGAACAATGACATCGATACCCTGCAGGCCCCCCGAGCGTTAAGTCGTTACACCCAACGTTTTGCATTCACGGTGGGTATGGGGGTATCAATGAACTTAGTCAGCATTTCAGGCAACCTGTCACATAGCCTGTCGTATTACGCCCGAATAAATTATCTCCCTGGCGAATATGCGGTCGTGGCGGGCATGGCTCTGCTACTGGCAATGTGTATTTGCCTGGCCTTAGTGGCGGCAGGGTTTCGTTCGGGGCCTCCATTGCTTGTAGGCGTCGCGGCCCTGAACGCCTTGCTTTCGGCAGACTACTTGGGAAACAACCCAGTGACTATGTTTGCAGTATTTCCATTGTTTCAATCGCTGTTCTGCCTGCTGATCCTCAATACAAGAAACCACCGCCGCTTCGTCGGCATGCTGCGGGTCAAGCGTCGACGGAAAATCAGAGCCAACACACAAACCTGAGCCGGTGCCCAATCCGCCCCTCCCACATTTCAGTTTTGTGTTGGGTTGACGATCACAGTGCAGGTAATCCCGGCCGCCAACAGCACGCCCTCCGGCACTTCATCAATGTGAATCCGCACCGGCACACGCTGCGCCAACCTCACCCAGTTGAACGTCGGGTTCACATCGGCAATCAGCTCACGGCTCTCGGGGTTGTCGCGGTCGTAGATGCCACGGGAGATGCTTTCCACGTGACCCTTGAGTGTCTCGCCACTCATCAATTGCATATCGGCTTTATCCCCGACGTTGACGTGGGGCAGCTTGGTTTCTTCAAAGAAGCCATAGACCCAGAACGAATTCATATCCACCACAGCCATCTTCGCTTCACCGATACGCGCATAGTCGCCGCGATGCACGTTGAGGTTGGTGACGTAGCCATCCACTGCCGCCAGCACACGGGTACGTTTCAAGTTGAGTTCAGCGGCCTCCAGTTGCGCCAGGGCGTGCTGATAATCGGCCAGGGCCGAGTCGGCGATATTACTGGCGTCGTCGCGGTTTTCCCTGGAGATCACCAGGGCGTCGAGGTCAGCGCGGCGGTGGGCGTTGAGCTTGCGCATCTCCCAGGTAGCCTTGCGTGAAGCCACCAGCGATTGCGCCTGCTTGACCGCGATGCGGTAGTGCTCGGGGTCGATCTGCATCAGCAGGTCGCCTTTTTTTACCAACTGGTTATCGCGTACCGGCACGTCCACCACCTCGCCGGTAACGTCCGCCGCGACGTTGATGATGTCGGCGCGCACGCGGCCGTCGCGGGTCCATGGCGTTTGCATGTAGTGCACCCACAACGTGCGGCCAATCCAGATCGCCAGGGCCAGCACCAGCAAGGTCGCGAGCAGGCTGAAAAACTTTTTCATCGGGGCATTCTCAACGGTAGACGCTCAGCGCCAGGGCGCCGAACAGGCAAGCGAACAGGCTCAGGCGCAGCAACGCCGGGTGCCAGAAAAACCGGTACAGGTCGAACCCGGCCAGGAAGCGATCAATCGCCCAGGCCAACACCGCGGCGATCAGGAACATCAGGGTCATGGTCGGCATATAGATGCCATGAAATGCGATTTCACGAGGCATTCGAGGCTCCTTTTAGGGCCGCCAGTGGGGATTGCGGGTCGAGCAGCGAAGTGCGGATAAAGTGCAGGTAGCTCTTCACCCGGCGCAGGGCTGAGGTATCGAAGTGCGGGGCGAAAGGTTCGTCGGTGGCCTGCACGCGGCTGATCGCATGGTCGACGGCGATCAAGCCGCGCTCCAGGTTGCTGGCGCTGGGTTGCAGGAACAAGCGCACCAGCGAACGGCCCATCACGCGGATTGCCTGGCGCCACGGCTGGGACTCGGCATAGGCCGGATGCACCGGCAGGATCGCCTGCTCCTTGCGCAACTCGATGATTGCGTGGCCGACCTCCAGCACCACGAACATCCAGCGCAGCAGGTCGCGTTGCACCTGCGGCTGGCCGGCCGCGAGGCCATAAGCCTGGTGCAGCAGGTCGCGGGTACGGCTTTCAAAACTCGACGCCAGGCCCTTGAGCTTGCCGCTGATCGCATACACCACTTGCTCACGCAGGTCCTGCTCCAGGCGGCGCCACAGCCAGCGGCTGTTGGGTGGCAGGATGATCGCCCCCGCCGCCGCGCACACCAACATGCCGATGACCATGGCGATGTAGTCGTTGATAAAGGTGTAGGGGTTGTAGACCGTGAGGTTGTCCGGCACCGAGCCGGTGCTGAAGAAAATCAACAGGCCCACGCCGACACCGGCGTACTGCGGGCGGGAGGAGAGGAAAGCACCGAAGATGATCACCGGTGCGAGCATCACGCACAGCAGCGGGAAGCCGTCGATCCAGGGGAACACGAAGAACATTTCGACAAAGCCGACCAAGGCGCCGATCAAGGTGCCGCAGGCCATCTGGAACGCCATGCGCTTGGGGTTGGGTGTGGCAGCGGAGAGGCCCACCGTGGCCGCCGCGATCAAGGTCATGGTCGCGCCGCTGGGCCAGGCGGTGGCTACCCAGTAACTGCCCAGCACGATCAGGATAAACGAGGCCCGCACCCCGGCGGCGGCGCAGGCCAGCCAGTTGGTTTTTGGCGTATAGGCTTCGTGCCAGTCTTCCCGCGCATGGCGGTGGTCAGCCAGGGACGCGTGGGTTTGCGCGTAGTTGTGCAGGTCGTCGACGAAGCGGTACAGCAGCTCGTAGGCGGTATGAAAGTCCAACTGCTCGGCTTCGGTCGGGTTACCGTCCTGGAAGCTCGCCCGCAGGCTGCGCACCTTGGCGGGCAGGTCGTCCTTGTAGGCGCTCAGTTGATTAACCAGGCGCGCGGCATCCGGACTGGTGAGGGCGCGGCCCGAGAAGCTGTCGAGCACTTCGGCCAGGTCTTGCAGGCCGGGTTTGATCGCTGCGACCACATGATCGGCCTCATCGGCACGCAAGCGTTCAAGCAACTGGTGCAAGGCGTTGAAGCGCGTGGTGATGCTCATGAATTCGCTGTTGAGTCGACTGAGCCGCCCGTTGCGTCGGCGCATGTGCGGGTCTTCGAACACGGTGACGCTGCGCAGCCCTTCCAGGCCCACGGCTTCGGCGATAAAGCGCACGTTACTGGCCTCGAACCCTTCGCGTTGGCTGCGCCCGCGCAGGCCGTCGGTGACGAACAGCGCGAACACGCCAAAGCGCTGGTACAGCGCGTTGCGCATGGCGGCGCTGGAGGTCTGCGGCAGGATGGCGGCGCTGACCACTGTCGAGCACAGAATCCCCAGAGAGATTTCCAGCACCCGCCACACCGCTGCCATAAAGGCGCCGTCCGGGTGAGCCAGCGCCGGCAGGCCGACCATCGCGGCGGTGTAGCCGGCAAGCACAAACCCATAGGCGCGGAAGTTGCGGTTGCGCGTAGCGCCAGCGGTACAAATGCCCACCCAGATCGCCAGCGCGCCGAGGAACGGTTCGGTGTTCTGCGCAAACAAGGCGATCAACAGCACCATCACCGCCGAGCCCGCCAAGGTACCGAGGAAACGGTAGAAACTCTTGGCGAACACCTGGCCGCTCTGGGGCTGCATCACGATAAACACGGTGATCATCGCGGTGCGCGGTTGCGGCAGTTCCAGGCGCATCGCCAGCCACAGCGTGAGGAACGCGGCGACCAGTACCTTGAAGATATACACCCAGGTCACGCCGTCGCTGCGTGCCCAGTCGAAAAAGCCACGGCGCCACTCAAGGGAATGCAACCAGCGCAGCGGTGCAGGCAAGGAAGTCATCGAATCCTACTCAGTGGTCGAACACGGCAAGTGCCGCCTGGGTCTTGCTTGGAAGGGTCTTGGCATCCTGGGGCACATCGTTGCCGGCACCAAGGCCGCCGCCCAATGCCGTTACCAGTTCGGCATGGGCACTCAGGCGCGCCGCCTGCACCTGTTGCTCGACCTGTTGCTGACGGAACAGCAGGGTCTGGGCGTTGAGCACATTGAGGTAGTCGGTGAGGCCACGCTGGTAGGCGATCATGGCGATGTCGTAGGTCTTCTGCGCCGAGGCCACCGACTGCGCGGCGAAAGCCGACTGCTTGTCCATGGACTCGCGGCGGATCAACTGGTCGCTGATGCCCTTGAGCGCATTGACCAGCGTCTGGTTGTACTGGGCGACCGCGATGTCATAGCCGGCACTGGCTTCGCCCAATTGAGCACGCAGGCGGCCGCCATCAAAGATCGGCAAGGTGATCGCCGGACCGACGTTGTAGTTGAATTTCTTGCCAGCCAGGAACTCCAGCATACCGCCGCCCGTGGCCATGTAGCCGAGGCTGCCGACCAGGTCGACGTTGGGGTAGAAACCGGCGTGGGCCACATCGATGCCACGGGCCTGGGCCGCCACCTGCCAGCGGCTGGCGACCACATCCGGGCGTTGGCCGAGCAGTTGCGCAGGCAGGCTTGAGGGCAACTTCAATGGCGCGGCGAGGGCCAGGGTCGGGCGTTGCAACTGCGCACCCTCGCCCGGGCCTTTACCGGCCAGCGCCGCCAACTGGTTGCGGCTCAGGGCGATTTCCTCGTCCAGGGCATCCAGTTGGCGATGGGTTTCCGGCAGCGGGGTTTCGGCCTGGCTGACGTCGAAGTGGGTGCCGATCCCGGCGTTAAGGCGTTTGTTGGCCAGGTCGAGAATCTGCTGTTGCTGGGCCAGGGTGGCCGCGGCGATATCGCGGTCGGCGTAATGCAACGACAACTGGATATAGGCGCGCACCACGTTGTTCTGCAGTTCGAGCTGGGCCTGACGTGCTTCGGCAGCGCTCATGTGCGCCAGGTCGACCGCACGTTCGGTGCTGTTGCTTTCCCGCCCCCACAGGTCGAGGGCATAACTCAAACCCAGGGACGAGTTGTTATCCCAGGTGTTGGCGCCGCTCAATTCGCCGGGGCCGTAGAACTGATCTTTCGGCCAGTTGTGGCGCTTGAGGGTGGTATCGCTATTGATCTGCAACGACTCGGCCGACTCCGCAATCCCGGCCAGCGCCCGCGCTTGCCGCACGCGTGCGGCGGCCACGGCCAGGCTGGGACTGTTCTGGGTGGCGAGTTCGACCCAACCGTTGAGCTGCGGGTCGCCGTAGGCTTGCCACCATTGGGCGGTGGGCCAATGGGCGTCCTGGGAGGCGTCTTGAATGGCTTCATCGGTGGCCAGGGTATTGGCGTTGAGGGCCTGGCCTTGGGGAGCAATTCCTCCGGTTCCGATGCAACCGCTGATGGCTAACGATAAGGCCCAAACACTGAGAGTCTTCAGCTCTCTGCTGATGCGACGCGGCACGGCAAGCGAATTCCTGAGAGGTGTTGCGCAAGAGGTGGCGCAATTCTAGGCGGCGGCATGGAGGACGATAAGCTGGCATTCCTGTGAATCTTTGTTACCGTTCAGGCGATAATCCGTTGGTAGGGATCACTGGTCGGCGTAACTTTCTGTCACAATTTGTCATCTCCCTTGAGAACACTCCATGGACACTTTGCAAAACATGCGCGCTTTCAGTTGCGTGGCCGAAGCCGGCAGCTTCACCGCCGCCGCCGTGCAACTGGACACCACCACGGCCAATGTCTCGCGCGCGGTCTCCAACCTTGAGGCCCACCTGCAAACCCGCTTGCTCAACCGCACCACCCGGCGTATCGCGCTGACCGAGGCCGGTAAACGTTATTTGCTGCGTTGCGAGCAGATCCTCGCCTACGTCGAAGAAGCCGAGGCCGAGGCCAGCGACGCCCACGCCCGCCCTGCCGGGCAGTTGAAAGTGCACACCATGACCGGGATCGGCCAGCATTTCGTCATCGACGCGATTGCCCGTTACCGCCGTACCCACCCCGACGTGACCTTCGACCTGACCCTGGCCAACCGCGTACCGGACCTGCTCGACGAGGGCTACGACGTGTCCATCGTGCTGGCCAGTGAACTGCCGGACTCGGGTTTCGTGTCCCAGCGCCTGGGCATCACCTACAGCATTGCCTGTGCTTCCCCGGAATACGTCAAGGCCAAGGGCTGTGCACAGCGGCCGCAGGATTTGCTCAACCATGCGTGCCTGCGCCTGGTCAGCCCGGTGATCCAACTGGACAAATGGACCTTCAACGGGCCTGAAGGTCAGGAAAGCGTGGCGATCAACAGCTCGCCGTTCCTGGTCAACTCGGCCGACGCGATGAAAACCGCAATTACCAGCGGCATGGGCGTAGGCCTGCTGCCGGTGTATGCCGCCATCGAAGGGCTGCGCAACGGCACACTGGTGCGGGTGATGCCGACCTACCGCTCCCAGGAACTGAACCTGTACGCCATCTACCCTTCGCGCCAATACCTGGATGCGAAGATCAAGACCTGGGTGGAGTACCTGCGTGGTTCGTTGCCGGAAATTCTGGCGGCGCACCAGGCGGAGCTGGTGGCGTATGAATTGAGCGGTGGTTTAGGTGGTGCTCGCTTGAGTAATTGAGCCAGGCATGCGGTGACTGGTTTTGAACAGGTCACCGTATGCCTTGATAGGACGCATCATCTGACGGTGAAGGTCGTCCACTCAGAGGTTTCTTTGCCATCGATGAAGTAAAGACAAAGACCAAGCTCGTTTTTATGCAACTTTTCAATCTTTTCCTTGGGCACGGTAACAACGTAAGGTTTCACCTCTATCACTGTAACGGCCTCGTTATAGTCGCCATCCGAAGGCGTATTGCTGAACAAAGATAAAACGAACTCCTGACCCTCCAGCATAGTGTCGTAATCCACCCCAACCTTCAGCCCCGTCCCAGGTACATGGTCGACGAACAACTCGCCATTGACGATCAATTCGATTGTGGGAGCCTGCGGCAAAGCCTCGTCAGGCTCGTTGCGTGTTTTACCAGCGGCTAAAAAATCCCTGATTCGCTTTATCTCATCGTCGATATTCATAAGAGTGATCTCCTGTTTAACAAAGGCATCAACCCAGCCTTGAAAAACGAGAATAGGCGCTCACGTATTGGCCGAACAGCTCGTAGTTTTCACAGTTGACAGGTATTAAAACCAATGGAAGAGAAGCAGGACCGATCAAAACCCTGCAAAATTCTTATCGGGAATGTTAGCGTGCTTGGCATTCTTCCGTAGTCGACGAGCCCGCCTGCCATGAAAAAGACTGTCCTGGCCTTCAGCCGCATCACCCCACCGATGATCGAACGCCTGCAACAGGATTTCGAGGTGATCGTGCCCAACCCCAAACTGGGTGATATCAACGCGCAGTTCAACGACGCCCTGCCCCATGCCCACGGCTTGATCGGCGTGAGCCGCAAGCTGGGCCGTGAACAGCTTGAAGGCGCGAGCAAGCTTGAAGTGGTGTCCAGTGTATCGGTGGGCTACGACAACTACGACGTGCCGTACTTCAACGAGCGCGGCATCATGCTGACCAACACCCCTGATGTACTCACCGAAAGCACTGCCGACCTGGCCTTTGCGTTGCTGATGAGCAGCGCACGCCGGGTGGCCGAGCTGGACGCCTGGACCAAGGCCGGTCAGTGGAAAGCCAGCGTCGGCGCGCCGTTGTTTGGCTGCGATGTACACGGCAAGACCCTGGGCATCGTCGGCCTGGGCAATATCGGCGCGGCCGTGGCCCGGCGTGGGCGCCTGGGTTTCAACATGCCGATCCTGTACAGCGGCAACAGCCGCAAGACCGCGCTGGAGCAAGAACTGGGCGCGCAGTTCCGTAGCCTGGACCAGTTGCTGGCCGAGGCGGATTTTGTCTGCCTGGTGGTGCCATTGAGCGACAAGACCCGTCACCTGATCAGCACGCGCGAATTAGGCCTGATGAAGTCCAGCGCGATCCTGATCAATATTTCCCGTGGGCCGGTGGTGGATGAACCGGCGCTGGTCGAAGCCCTGCAAACCCAGAAAATTCGCGGTGCCGGGCTGGATGTGTATGAAAAGGAACCGCTGGCCGAATCGCCGCTGTTCCAGTTGAGCAATGCCGTGACCCTGCCGCACGTCGGTTCGGCCACCGGTGAAACCCGCGAAGCCATGGCCAATCGTGCTTTGGATAACCTGCGCAGCGCACTGCTGGGCCAGCGCCCGCAGGACCTGGTGAATCCCCAGGCCTGGAAAGGCTGATACATAACCCAATGTGGGAGGGGGCTTGCTCCCGATGGCGGTGGATCAGTTGTACATCTGCTGACTGACACGCCGATATCGGGAGCAAGCCCCCTCCCACATTAGCAGTGCCCGACACAAAATCCGGTTAAAGCCCAGGCCAGCCGAGTCGATAACCTTCCATAGATGATCGTCATCCCTGATCCACAGAAGGTTTTTATGTCCACCACCAAAGCCCGCGCAGACTCACTTTCGCTTCTGCTCTTTACCCTGCGCAGCGGCAAGCTGATGGCCATCAACCTGTTGAAAGTCAGTGAAATCATTCCCTGCCCGCCGCTGACCAAGCTGCCGGAGTCCCACCCGCACGTCAAAGGCATTGCCACCTTGCGCGGCACCTCGCTGTCGGTGATCGACTTGAGCCGCGCCCTCGGTGAAATGCCCTTGCAAGACCCGGACGGCGGCTGCCTGATCGTCACCGACGTCAGCCGTTCCAAGCAGGGTTTGCATGTGCAGGCAGTGAGCAAGATCGTGCATTGCCTGACCACCGACATCCGCCCGCCACCCTACGGCTCCGGGGGCAACCGTGCATTTATCACTGGGGTAACCCAAGTGGAAGGTGGCCTGGTACAGGTGCTGGATATCGAGAAAGTCATCCACGGCATCGCCCCGGCACCGATTGAAACGGCGCCGACCGACCTGACCATGGAAGAAGCCGAAGTGCTCGGCAACGCCCGCATCCTGGTGGTGGACGACAGCCAAGTGGCCTTGCAGCAGTCGGTACACACCCTGCGTAACCTTGGCCTGACCTGCCACACCGCGCGCAGCGCCAAGGAAGCCATCGATGTGTTGCTGGAACTGCAAGGCACGGGCGAGCAGATCAATGTGGTGGTGTCGGATATCGAGATGTCCGAGATGGACGGCTACGCCCTTACCCGCACCCTGCGCGAAACCCCGGATTTCAAGGACCTATATGTGCTGTTGCACACTTCCCTGGACAGCGCGATGAACAGCGAGAAAGCCCGCCTGGCCGGTGCCGATGCGGTGCTCACCAAGTTCTCCTCCCCGGAGCTGACCAAGTACCTGGTCATCGCCGCGCAAACCGTGGCACAAAAGGGCCTGTAAGCAGTGGCCGAGTATTTCCAGCTGCTGCGTCGCGACCTCACGGGCAGCCTGCCCGCCCCGCAGTGGCCAGCGAATACGCGGCTGGATCATTACCGGGATGAATTGGCCCCGGCGATCCATGCCGTGTTGCGCATGACTCAAGACCAGGGCGGAGGCCGTGTCGCCAGCCTGGATGAATGGCGCCGACAGTTCGTGACCGATGCCGAGTGCGACCCGACGTTGTGCCTGGTCGCCATTAACGCCGACGGCATTCTCGGTGTCGCCCAGTGCTGGACCAGCGCCTTCATCAAGAACCTTGCGATACATCCTTGCGCCCAGGGCCAGGGGCTGGGGCGCGCCTTGTTGCTGCACAGCTTTCAGGTGTTCAAGCAACGCGGCGAACCTTATGTCGACCTCAAGGTGCTGGAAAGCAACCTGCGTGCCCGGCAACTGTATGAAAGTGCCGGCATGAGATTTGTCCTGCGCGACACTGTGCCCAAGGGCTGACAACCCCTGGCGCATAACTTGCTTCCAGAGTGCCGAGCGGTCGATAGAGGTAAAAAACCCGTCACCCCTCAAGCGTGCCCTCTGACCTAGCCTGGTGACAGATCCGCCATGAACACTCAGTTTTCTTGCGTAGGTTGCGGCAAATGCTGCAGCGACCATCACGTCCCCCTGACCCTCGCAGAAGCCCGTAGCTGGGCGGCGGACGGCGGTAACGTCATCGTCCTGGCCGAGGGTTTCCTCGGCAACGGCCTGGGCCTGCCCCTGCAACAACGTGAACACGCCGAGCGCCGATCGGTGATGGTGCCCAGCGGCACTACCGAGGCGTTTGTGGCAATCACCTTTGCCGCCTATAACGCCGGACGCTGCCGGAATCTTGACGAAGACAACCTTTGCCGCATCTATGAACGACGCCCACTGGTGTGCCGGATCTACCCGATGGAGATCAACCCGCATATCCCGCTGAACCCGAGTGCCAAGGATTGCCCGCCAGAATCCTGGGAACAGGGCCCGGCTTTGATCGTCGGTGGCGAGTTAATGGACAAGGAACTGGCTGAACTGATCGGCCGCTCGCGCCAGGCCGACCGTGATGATGTACAAACCAAGGAAGCGGTGTGTGCGTTGCTCGGCATTCGTACCACAGCGCTCAAGGGCGACGGCTTTACCGCCTACCTGCCGGATATGCAGGCGTTTGCCCAAGCTGTCGAGCAGGCAGTGGTCCAGCCGAGCATGGCCAATGAATGGGTGTTCCATGTATCCGGTATGGACATCGCCGAACAACTGCTGGACGCCGGGGCGCAGATTGCCACCGAAGTGCCGGCCAACTATGCGTTTATCTCGTTGCGGGCTGCCTGACCGCCGACGGGGATTTGACTGAGTCTGCTCCCGCATTGAGATCTATCTCGATCATGGAGTGGCAGGCGCTACATCCAGACCATAGGGCTGGAGGATGCGTTGGTATTCGCCGTTTTGCATCAGCTGTTCAAGCGCATGGTTCAGCTCATTGCGCAGCGCGGTATCAGGTTTGCGTACCGCGATAGCCACGCTGTTGCCCAACAGGCCCGATGACACCACAGGCCCCAGGAAACCGAAGTCCAGGCCGTCGGCGGTGTCGAGCAGCGCCTCACGGATCTCCACGGCACCTTGCAAGGTCGCATCGATATCACCCGACACCAGGCTCTGAATCAGTTGATCGTTGAGCCAGAAACTTCTGATGATCACCCCCGCCGGTGCCCACTGCGAGAGCGCAAAGGCTTCACGATTACTCCTGACCAACACCCCCACGCGCTTGCCCTTGAGCGAGCGCCGGCCAGGGATCAAGCCTGAGCCTTTACGACCCACCAGGCGGGTGGTGATCGGGTAGAGGTCATCGGTAAAACTCACCCGTTGTCGGCGCCGACATGTCGGCGCCATACCCATGATCGCGTCGAACTGCCGGGCTTCGAGGGCCGGGAAATTTTCCATGACGACTTGGTCAACCCAGATACAGCGCACGTTGAGTTGTTCGCACAAGGCATTGCCCAGTTCGATGTTCAGCCCCACCAATTGCCCTTGCGGGTTGCGGCTCTGAAAGGGGGGAAAATGAGCGGCCACGGCGAAACGAATCTCGCGCCGCGGTTGAACGTCGCCCGCAACGGCAGTCGTCGAGAGCAAGAAGGCAAGCACTGCACAGAGGTGTATCAGGGCCACGGGAACGTCCTTTTCCGGAAAGCTTACTCACTTCGTCCCGATGGAGCGTCATCGGGACGAAGCAAACGCTGTGCAAGCTTTCAAGAATCGACCGCGGACCTACAAGTAGAAATATCGACAGGCGACGTAGGCAACAGCCTATAACGCGAGCTTCGATTTAGCCTTAACGTTTACCCATCGAACGGCGCGTGCCTGGAGGTGCCATGCCTGGGGTCTTGGTATGGCCGTTCTTGGCGCCGCCTTTGTACCAGGGCTGGCTGGCGTTTTTGGCGCCTGCCAGCTCACCCGGCTTGAAGGGGAACTTGAACGCCGGGATCTCGGCTTTTTCAGCACTGTCGGCGGTGGCCGAATCAACGAGGTCGGCCGCTTCAACAGGGGGTTGGGTGGGGGAAGTCATAGGGGCTCCGGCACAGCTATAGGTGTAAAAACGCGAGTATACGGGGCCGAGGCTGCCAGCAGTAACTTCAAGCGACAGGCTCACACAGCCTAACTGTCACGGCTGTCAGTTTGCCGTCACCGTGCTGACGGTGAAACAGCGCTATAAAGCAGCTTTCCAAACTCCAACGTGCAGTTTGCGCCGGCGCCCTCCTATGCAGATCAAACGAAACATGGCCCTGATAGTGGTAGCCCTCCTGATACTGGCTGTCGCAGCCTGGGCATTGACCCGGCCGGTCAAAGCACGGCTGGCGGCGCCTACCGCCATTCCCGTGCGGGTGGTGAGCGTGACGCAACAGGATGTTCCGCGGTTTGTCAGCGGCATCGGCTCGGTGCTGTCGTTGCACAATGTGGTGATTCGTCCGCAGATCGACGGCATCCTCACCCGATTGCTGGTCAAAGAAGGTCAGTCGGTGAAGGCCGGTGACCTGCTGGCGACCCTCGATGACCGCTCGATCCGCGCCAGCCTCGACCAGGCCAAGGCGCAACTGGGTGAAAGCCAGGCGCAGTTGCAAGTGGCACTGGTCAACCTCAAGCGCTACAAGGCACTGAGCATTGACGACGGCGTATCAAAGCAGACCTATGACCAGCAGCAGGCATTGGTGAACCAGCTCAGGGCCACCGTGCAAGGCAATCAGGCTGCGATTGATGCTGCTCAGGTACAACTTTCCTACACCCAGATTCGCTCCCCCGTCAGTGGTCGCGTGGGCATTCGCAGTGTGGATGAAGGTAATTTCCTGCGCATGAGCGACACCCAGGGGTTGTTCTCCGTCACCCAGCTCGACCCGATCGCCGTTGAGTTCTCCCTGGCGCAGCAGATGCTGCCGACCCTGCAGGGTCTGATCGCGGCGCCAACCCCGGCCAGCGTCGACGCCTACCTGGGCGCCGATACCGACGGCGACACCGGCCACCTGCTCGGCGAAGGCCACCTGAGCCTGATCGACAACCAGATCAGCTCCACCACTGGCACCCTGCGGGCCAAGGCCGAGTTCAACAACCCTGCGCAAAAGCTGTGGCCGGGGCAACTGGTGACCATCAAGATCCAGACGGCCCTCGACAAGCATGTTCTAGTGGTACCACCGACCGTAGTACAGCGTGGGCTGGACTCGCACTTCGTGTACCGGGTCAACGGTGATAAAGCAGAAGTGGTGCCGGTACAGGTTGCCTATCAGGACAGCGAGATCAACATCATCACCGGCGTGCAGGCCGGGGACGTGCTGGTCAGCGACGGTCAGTCGCGGCTCAAGGCCGGCGCCCAGGTGGAAGTACTCAAGGAGCCACCACAGGTGATCCAGACCGCTGACGCCACGGTGCAACCATGAGCGGCAGCCGTTCGCCCTCGGCCTGGTGCGTTGATCACCCGGTCGCCACCCTTTTGTTGACGTTTGCCTTGGTACTGCTGGGGGTCATCGCCTTCCCACGCCTGTCCATCGCCCCGTTGCCGGAAGCGGAATTTCCGACGATCCAGGTCACCGCGCAACTGCCCGGTGCCAGCCCGGACACCATGGCCTCATCAGTGGCCACGCCCCTGGAAGTGCAATTCAGTGCCATCCCCGGCGTGACCCAGATGACCTCCAGCAGCGCCTTGGGCTCAAGCCTTTTGACGTTGCAGTTCACTCTGGAAAAAAGCATCGACACCGCCGCCCAGGAAGTCCAGGCCGCGATCAACACCGCCTCCGGCAAGCTGCCCAGCGATATGCCGAACTTGCCGACCTGGAGAAAGGTCAACCCGGCGGACAGCCCGGTACTGATCCTCAGCGTCAGTTCAGTCAGCATGCCCAGCACCGAGCTGAGTGATTATGTGGAAACCCTGCTGGCGCGCCAGATCAGCCAGATCGACGGCGTCGGCCAGATCAACATCACCGGCCAGCAACGCCCGGCGATTCGCGTGCAGGCCTCCCCCGACAAACTCGCGGCCATCGGGCTGACCCTCGCCGACATACGCCTGGCCATTCAGCAGTCGAGCCTCAACTTGGCCAAGGGCGCGATCTATGGCGAGAACAGCGTCTCGACTCTGTCGACCAACGACCAGCTGTTTCACCCCGAAGACTACGGCCAGTTGATCGTTTCCTACAAAGACGGCGCACCGGTTCAACTGCGCGATATCGCCAACGTCATCAATGGTTCGGAAAACGCCTACGTGCAAGCCTGGTCCGGCGATACGCCAGGGGTCAACCTGGTGATTTCGCGTCAGCCCGGCGCCAACATCGTCGAAACCGTCGACCGCATCCAGGCCGAACTGCCGCGCCTGCAAGGCATGTTGCCGGCCTCGGTGCAGGTCAGCGTATTGACCGACCGCACCAAGACCATCCGCGCCTCCCTGCATGAAGTGGAAATGACCCTGCTGATCGCCATCCTGCTAGTGGTGGCGGTGATGGCGCTGTTTTTGCGCCAGCTCTCGGCGACACTGATTGTGTCGGCCGTGCTGGGTGTATCGCTGGTGGCCAGTTTTGCCCTGATGTACGTGATGGGGTTCAGCCTGAACAACCTGACCCTGGTCGCTATCGTGATCGCCGTGGGCTTCGTGGTGGACGATGCGATTGTGGTGGTGGAGAACATCCATCGGCACCTGGAGGCCGGCCTGGGCCAGCGCGAAGCGGCGATCAAGGGGGCCGGCGAAATCGGCTTTACCGTGGTGTCCATCAGCTTCTCGCTGGTGGCGGCGTTTATTCCGCTGCTGTTCATGGGCGGCGTGGTCGGGCGGTTGTTCAAGGAATTCGCGCTGACGGCCACCTCCACCATCCTGATTTCGGTGGTGGTTTCGCTGACATTGGCGCCGACCCTGGCCGCGTTGTTCATGCGCGCACCGAGCCATCCTGCCCACGCCAAACCCACCTTCAGCGAGCGCCTGCTGGCCGGCTACGCGCGCAACCTGCGCCGGGCACTGGCGCACCAACGCAGCATGGCGGCGATCTTCGTGGTGACCCTGGCCCTGGCCGTGGTCGGTTATGTGTTTATCCCCAAGGGTTTCTTCCCGGTGCAGGACACCGGTTTCGTGCTCGGCACCAGCGAGGCGGCGGCCGATGTGTCCTACAAAGACATGGTCGCCAAGCACAAGGCCCTGGCGGACATCGTCAAGGCCGACCCGGCGGTGCAGGCGTTTTCCCACTCGGTGGGCGTCACCGGCAGCAACCAGACCATCGCCAACGGGCGCTTCTGGATTGCCTTGAAAGATCGCGGTGATCGCGACGTGCCCGCCAGCCAGTTCATCGACCGCCTGCGCCCGCAACTGGCGAAGGTGCCCGGTATCGTGCTGTACCTGCGCGCCGGCCAGGACATCAACTTGAGCTCCGGCCCCAGCCGCGCCCAGTACCAATACGTGCTCAAGAGCAACGACGGCCCGACGCTCAACACCTGGACCCAACGCCTCACCGAGAAACTGCGCAGCAACCCGGCGTTTCGTGACCTGTCCAACGACCTGCAACTGGGCGGCAGCATTACCCACATCAACATCGACCGCCAGGCCGCGGCCCGCTTCGGCCTGACCGCCACCGATGTCGACCAGGCGCTGTACGACGCCTTCGGCCAGCGCCAGATCAACGAGTTTCAGACCGAGATCAACCAGTACCAGGTGATACTCGAACTGGACAGCCAGCAACGCGGCAAGGCCGAAAGCCTCAACTACTTTTACCTGCGCTCGCCGCTGACCAACGAAATGGTGCCGCTGTCGGCACTGGCCAGGGTCGAGCCGCCCAGCGTGGGGCCGTTGTCCATCAGCCATGACGGCATGTTCCCCGCCGCCAACCTGTCGTTCAACCTGGCGCCCGGCGTGGCCCTGGGCGACGCGGTGATCATGCTCGACCAGGCCAAGAGCGACATCGGTATGCCGAGCACCCTCATCGGCAACTTCCAGGGCGCGGCCCAGGCGTTCCAGAGTTCGCTGGCCAGCCAACCGTGGCTGATCCTCGCGGCGCTGGTGGCGGTGTACATCATCCTGGGTGTGCTGTACGAGAGTTTCGTGCACCCACTGACGATCATTTCCACCTTGCCCTCGGCGGGCCTGGGGGCACTGATCATGCTGTGGCTGCTGGGCCAGGACTTTTCGATCATGGCCTTGATCGGCCTGGTGTTGCTGATCGGCATCGTCAAGAAAAACGGCATTTTGATGATCGACTTTGCACTGGAGGCCCAGCGCACGCGCGGGCTGACGCCGGAGGATGCAATTTATGAAGCCTGCGTCACGCGGTTCCGACCGATCATCATGACCACCCTCGCCGCCCTGCTCGGCGCGGTGCCCTTGATGCTGGGCTCGGGCCCGGGGGCGGAACTGCGTCAACCGCTGGGCATTGCGGTGGTGGGAGGCTTGCTGGTGAGCCAGGCGCTGACGCTGTTCACGACTCCGGTCATATACTTGTACCTTGAACGGACTTTCCACAGGCCCAAACCAGCGCTGGCGCTGGCGACCACACACTGAGGCGGTCATGCGCGTCCTGATTATTGAAGATGAAGAGAAAACCGCAGACTACCTGCACCGTGGCCTGACAGAGCAAGGCTACACCGTCGATGTGGCACGCGAAGGCGTCGAGGGCCTGCACCTGGCGCTGGAGAATGAGTACGCGGTGATCGTGCTCGACGTGATGCTCCCCGGCCTGGACGGCTTTGGCGTATTGCGGGCGTTGCGCGCCCGCAAGCAGACGCCGGTGATCATGCTCACCGCCCGCGAGCGCGTGGAGGACCGCATTCGCGGCCTGCGTGAGGGCGCCGATGATTACCTGGGCAAGCCGTTTTCGTTTCTTGAGCTGGTGGCGCGCCTGCAAGCCCTGACCCGCCGCAGCGGCGGCCATGAGCCGGTGCAGGTAACCGTCGCCGACCTGTGGATCGACTTGATCAGCCGCAAGGCCAGTCGCAACGGTGTACGCCTGGACCTGACCGCCAAGGAGTTCTCGCTGCTCAGCGTGTTGGCGCGTCGCCAGGGAGAAATCCTGTCCAAGACCGCGATTGCCGAGATGGTCTGGGACATCAATTTCGACAGCGATGCCAACGTGGTGGAAGTGGCGATCAAGCGCCTGCGCGCCAAGCTCGACGGGCCGTTCGAACACAAGCTGCTGCACACCATTCGCGGCATGGGCTATGTGCTGGAGAACCGCAGTGTCGGCTAACTCCATCGCCCTGCGCCTGAGCGGCATGTTCACCCTGGTGGCGCTGCTGATCTTCGTGTTGATCGGCGGCGCGCTGTACCAGCAGGTGGATCGCGGCCTGGGGTTGTTGCCGGGCGCCGAACTGGATGCGCGCTACAGCGTGCTGGAATCGTCGGTGAACCGCTTCGGCACGCCGGAGCATTGGGTCAAGATAAAGTCCAAGCTCAAGCTGCTGGGGGAAGAGGACAAGCGCATTCGATTCTGGGTGGTCAGCAACGACCCGAGCTATGAATATGGCGAGCCGGACGCGCAAATCCGCGCCTTTGCACAGGGCCCGACGGGCAAGCGCGACCTGCGCCTGCCCGGCCACGCTTATCCGTTCAAGGTGCTGGTCAGCCAGTTTGCGGCCAAGGACCAGCGCCCGGCGTTGCGCTTTATGATCGCCATCGACACCGAAAACTTCCGCGCCACCCAGCATCATTTGCTGGTGGCGTTGATCAGCCTGGCAATGGTGGGTGTGGTCATGGCCGCGCTGCTGGGTTTCTGGGTTGCGCGCATCGGCTTGAAGCCACTGGAAAAGCTCTCCGACGAAGCGCGCAAACTCGCCCCGCCCAAACTCTCGGGGCGCTTGAAATTGTCACCGCTGCCGCCGGAGTTGAGCCTGTTCGTCAATTCGTTCAATGCCACTCTCGACCGCGTGGAACAAGCCTACTCGCGCCTGGAATCGTTCAACGCCGACGTGGCCCATGAACTGCGCTCGCCGCTGACCAACCTGATCGGCCAGACCCAAGTCGCACTGACACGCGGGCGTTCGGCCGAGCACTATTTCGAGGTGTTGCAATCGAACCTGGAAGAGCTGGAACGGCTGCGCTCGATCATCAACGACATGCTGTTCCTCGCCAGCGCCGACCAGGGCAGCAAAGCCACCAAGCTGATCGAATGCTCACTGGCCGATGAAGTGGCCACCACCCTCGACTATCTGGACTTCATCCTCGAAGACGCTCAGGTGCGGGTGCGGGTGCACGGCGACGCCCGGGTGCATATCGAAAAGGCCCACCTGCGGCGTGCGCTGATCAACCTGCTGAGCAATGCCGTGCAACATACCGCGCCCGGACAGGTTATCAACGTGCACATCCAGGTGCAGGGGCAACAGGTAGCGATTGGCGTGACCAACCCGGGCGAGGCGATCGCCAGCGAACACTTGCCACGCCTGTTCGAACGTTTCTACCGGGTGGATGCATCACGCAGCAACAGCGGGGCCAATCACGGGCTGGGGCTGGCAATCGTCAAGGCGATTGCGTTGATGCATGGCGGGGATGTGTTTGTGCGCAGCGAAGGCGGTGGCAATACCTTTGGTATCACCCTTCCGGTCTAAACAACTCGGTCAAAAATGTGGGAGCTGGCTTGCCTGCGATAGCATCACCCCGGTGCGCCTGGCATACCGAGGTGTCTGCATCGCAGGCAAGCCAGCTCCCACAGAAGATCCTATCGCCCACACTGTTGCGATTTGGGCAATAGTTATTATCTTGTTACACTCTGTATCGCACCGCTCGCCTGCGTTACTTTGACGCATCGATGAGCGCGACGGCAAAGGCAGCTGACCCGCTTACCCGAATTTCCCTCGACTTATTTCCAGGGCTCTACACTGGGAATCTGTCTTAAAGCCGCTGATTTTCAGCGGCTTTTTTTTGCCGTGAAAAAAGGCCGGGCACACCCCACGACACTGGCCGTTCATGATTGACCAAAGGAGCTCCACCGGTGAAGAACTCGCTGACGTTCACCCCGTTATTCCTCGCAATCGCAGCAACGATCATCCCCCTTGCCCACGCGGCGGACGCCCCGCCCGACGAAGGCTTCGTCGAGGGTTCGCACCTCACGGTCAACACCCGCAACTACTACATGAACCGCGACCGTCGCGACATCCATACCGATGACAGCAAGGAATGGGGCCAGGGCTTTATCGGCACTTTCGAGTCCGGCTACACCCAGGGCACCGTCGGCTTTGGCCTGGACGTCAACGCCATGCTCGGCCTGAAGCTCGACGGCGGCGGCGGCACTGATGGCTCCAGCATCCTTCCCTACGGCAGCGGCAACGGCAAGGCACCGGGTTCGTTTTCCACCGCCGGCGGCACCTTGAAAATGCGTGCCTTCGATACCGAACTGAAAGCCGGCGACCTGTTCCTCAACAACCCGGTGATCGCCGGCGGCATGACGCGCATGTTGCCGCAGACGTTCCGGGGTGTAAGCCTGACCAACCACAGCTTTGACGGCTGGATGATCGAAGGCGGCCAGGCCAGCTTTACCAAGCTCTACAACCAGAGCGGCCATCGGCGCATCGGCACCAGCTACGGTGCATTGCCGGCCAATGCCGACAGCCAGCACCTGGACTGGGCCGGCGTGTCGTTCAGCGGCATTGCCGGGTTGACCAGCAACCTGTACGCCTCCGAACTCAAGGACGTATGGCACCAGTACTACTACGACCTCGAATATACCTACGCCCTCAATGATCTGGTCAGCCTGACCCCCGGCCTGCACTACTACCACACCCAGGACACCGGCCAATCGCTGCTGGGTGATATCGACAACAACACCTACAGCCTGCATTTCACTGTAGGCGTGGGCAACCACAGCGTCACGGCCACCTATCAGCGGGTCAACGGCAACACGCCGTTCGACTACATCACCCAGGGCGACAGCGTGTACCTGGACAACTCCCAGCAGTACTCGGACTTCAACGGCCCCAACGAGCGCTCCTGGAAGCTCAAGTACGCCTACGACTTCGCCGGCCTCGGCGTGCCGGGGCTGACGTCTGCCGTGTCCTACATCAGCGGCAAGACCGACCTGACCAAGGTCGACCCCAACAGTCGTGGCTACAGCAGTTGGTACAGCGCCGACGGCAAGGACGCCAAGCATTGGGAACGGGATATCGACCTCAAATATGTGGTGCAAGGCGGTAAAGCCAAGGACCTCGCGGTGCGCCTGCAATGGGCGACCAATCGCGGTGGCAATGGCTACTCGGCAGTGGATCGGGACGTGGATGAGTACCGCGTGATTGTGGATTACCCCATCAACGTCTTCTGACAGCGTTCCTAATGTGGGAGGGGGCTTGCTCCCGATGGCGTTGGGTCAGTCAACCTATTATTGACTGACACTCAGCTATCGGGAGCAAGCCCCCTCCCACATTTGGTTCTGCGACCTATTCCAGAGTTGCTACTAAGCTATTGGCATCCTCAAAGCAGAAGTGCGTCCGATGAGCCCAAGCCTTACCCGCCCTGAGCGCCTGCTTATTCTGGGCAGCACGCTGACAGTGTTGCTGATCGTGGGAGTCGTCACGGCGCTGCTGATTCGTGAACACGCCAATACCTTGCAGACGGCCAAGCGCACCGCCAATACCATCACCCAATTGATCGACGCCGACGTGTTGCGCAATGTCGAACTCTACGATGTGGGCCTCAAGGGTTTGATCACCGCTACCGAACGTACTGACCTGCAGGATGTATCCGCGAGTATCCGTCAGTTGGTGCTGTTCGACCGCTCCGCCGCCGCGCCATACAAGGGCGATGTCCTGTTGCTGGATCCCACCGGCGAGGTGATTGCCGACTCGTCACTGCTCACGATCAAGCCCGGCAACTTCGCTGATCGGGACTATTTTCAGGTTCACCGCCAGAATCCGGACGTGGGGTTGTACATCAGCCGTCCGTTCATGGCCCGCTGTGTGTGCGATGACCAATGGCGCATTGCTTTCAGCCGCCGCGTTTCGTCACCGGACGGGCGCTTCCTGGGAGTGGCCGTGGCTTCCATGCGCCTGTCGTACTTCCACCAGCTGTTCACCAGCCTGAATATCGGCAGCAACAGCACGATCAACCTGCTCAACCACCAAGGCATCCTGCTGGCGCAAGAGCCTTTGCTGGAAGCGGATATCATCAATAAGGACCTGAGCCAACGCCCCAACGTCGCACGTATGCTGCGTGAACGGGACGGCAGTTTCCAAAGCATCTCCAGTGTCGACCATCAGGCACGCCTTTACAGTTTCTCCAATGTGGGCAATTTGCCATTGATCGTTGCGGTGGCCCTTTCCAGTGATGAAGTGTTCGCGCCCTGGCGGCGTGCGGCGTGGCTGGTAAGTCTTGCGACGGGGGTGTTATGCGTGGGTCTGTTGTGGCTGACCTGGGCGCTGTGCATGGAATTGCGCCGTCGCCATCGTGCTGAGCAAGTGCTGTCAGAACTGGCAGCCACCGACGCCCTCACCGGCCTGGCCAACCGTCGTACTCTGGACGAGCGCTTGCGTATGGAATGGGACCGTGCGCAGCGCTCAACCGAGCCGCTGACTGTGCTGATGATCGACGTGGACCACTTCAAGGCCTTCAACGACCGCCACGGCCATCAGGGTGGGGATGATGCGTTGCGGGCAGTCGCGCAGGTAATCAACAGCACTATCCGTCGCCCGGCCGACCTGGCCGCGCGTTATGGCGGTGAAGAGTTCGCCGCGGGGCTGCCCCATACCGACGCCAAGGGCGCCTGGGTGATCGCCGAGCGTATCCGCCAGAGCGTTCAGCATTTGCCGCAGGTGGCCGGGGATGATCAGCCGATCACGGTGAGCATCGGCATGAGTACCTGGCACAAGCACAGCCGTATCACCCTTGAGGACTTGCTGCTCAAGGCTGACCAAGCGTTGTATGAGGCCAAGCACAGTGGGCGTAACCGCATTGTGGATGCGGCAACCCTTCCCATATAAAACGCCATAAAAAAGGCCACCCGAAGGCAGCCTTTAAAAACTAAAGAAAGAGAGTTGTTACTTACACCGCCGCAACGGGACGCATGTAAGAGATCGGTGCGGTGCTGGCATCTTCGAAGGTCACGACTTCCCAAGCGTCTGTCTGCTCAATCAACTTGCGCAGCAGCTGGTTGTTAAGGGCGTGGCCCGACTTGAAGCCTTTGAACTCGCCTATCAGGCTATTGCCCAGCAGGTAGAGGTCACCGATTGCATCGAGGATCTTGTGCTTCACGAATTCGTCTTCGTAGCGAAGGCCGTCTTCGTTCAGTACACCATCCGCGTCGACCACAATGGCGTTTTCAACGCTGCCGCCGAGTGCGAGGTTGTGCTTGCGCAGGTACTCGATGTCACTCATGAAACCAAAGGTACGGGCGCGGCTGACTTCTTTTACGAACGAAGTGCTGGAAAAATCCACGCTTGCACTTTGGGTGCGGTCACGGAATACCGGGTGATCGAAATCGATCTCAAAGCTCACTTTAAAGCCTTCGAACGGGACGAAGGTGGCGCGCTTGTCGCCGTCTTCTACTGTCACTTCCCGCAGAATGCGAATGAACTTCTTGGCTGCGTCCTGTTCTTCCAGGCCGGCAGATTGAATCAAGAATACGAAGGGTCCAGCGCTGCCATCCATGATCGGGACTTCGGACGCGGAGAGCTCGACGTAGGCGTTATCGATGCCCAGGCCAGCCATGGCCGAGAGCAAGTGCTCCACCGTGTCCACTTTGACGTCACCGTTGACCAGAGTGGTCGACATCGTGGTTTCGCCAACGTTTTCCGCGCGAGCAGGAATCTGCACCACAGGGTCCAGGTCGGCACGAACAAACACGATGCCGGTGTCGACAGGTGCGGGCTTGAGGGTCAGGTATACCTTCTCCCCGGAGTGCAGACCTACACCTGTGGCACGGATAATATTCTTCAGGGTGCGTTGTTTAATCATGGCTTGGACCGCTTCAGCGCAAATTGCGAACTGGTATCAACAAAGGCTGGCGATAATAACAGACCAGACCTTTGCTGAACACCAATCACCTTCATAGCCCTGATACATTCCATTAATCGGCCTGACGACGCAGGAATGCCGGGATGTCCAGGTAGTCCAGATCATCTTGCGGATTCAGGCTACGGGATGCAGCAGCACCGGCCTGGGCCTGGTTGCGCATCACGGTCGGACGGTCCAGATCACGGTAGTTCACCGACGGCAGTTCCTGGCGAGCAGGTGCTGCAGCGGCCGCTGCCTGATTAGCCTGGCTGACCTGGCTGTTGTGCAGGGTGTTGTCGATGACCTTTACAGGCTTCTCGATTTTCGCACCCAGGCCGGTCGCAACCACGGTTACATGCAGTTCATCACGCATGTCCGGATCGATAACGGTACCCACCTTGACCATGGCGTGCTCGGACGCGAAGGCTTCGATGATGCTACCCACGTCGGAGTACTCACCCAGGGACAGGTCGGGACCTGCGGTGATGTTCACCAGGATGCCGCGTGCACCTTGCAGGTTCACGTCTTCGAGCAACGGGTTGCGGATGGCCGCTTCGGTCGCTTCGCGTGCACGGTTAGGACCGCTGGCGCAGCCAGTGCCCATCATCGCCATGCCCATTTCGCTCATGACGGTACGAACGTCGGCAAAGTCGACGTTGATCATGCCCGGACGCTTGATGATGTCGGAGATACCGCGAACGGCACCGGCCAGTACATCGTCAGCCTTGGCGAACGCAGACAGCAGGCTTGCGTCCTTGCCCAGGATGGTCAGCAGTTTCTCGTTGGGGATGGTGATCAACGAGTCGACGCTTTCAGACAGCAGACGGATACCTTCGTCGGCGATCTGCATGCGCTTGCGGCCTTCGAACGGGAACGGACGCGTCACGACCGCAACGGTCAGAATCCCCATTTCCTTGGCTACTTCGGCAATGATCGGAGCAGCACCGGTACCGGTACCGCCGCCCATGCCGGTGGTGATGAACACCATGTTGGTGCCTTGCAGCACTTCGGCAATACGCTCGCGGTCTTCCAGAGCGGCTTGACGGCCGACTTCCGGATTGGCGCCAGCGCCGAGGCCCTTGGTCACCGCTGTGCCCAATTGCAGGATGGTCCGCGCGCCGATGCTTTTCAGCGCCTGGGCATCAGTGTTGGCGCAGATGAATTCAACGCCTTCAATGTTGCTCTTGACCATGTGGTTGACAGCGTTGCCGCCGCCACCGCCGACACCGATTACTTTGATAACCGGGCTAGCGGGGATGTTGTCTACGAGTTCAAACATGTTCCCTCTCCTTTCGTTTTCTCTAGTTTTTTCGCCTACTGCTTACTGCGGGTGCTGCGGTGTCGCGGTAAATCTTTAGAAATTGCCTTTGACCCAAGCCTGCAACCGCTCGAACAACGGCGCTTTGGCTTCGTCGTCACTGCGGTAGCTGTCGCGGATGCTCGGGCCCGACAAGGAAATGCCATCGGTCTGCTTTTGCAGCCCGTACAACAGCAAGCCCACACCGGTGGAATAAATCGGGTTGCGCACGACGTCGCCCAGGCCTTTCACGCCATGGGGCACGCCCAGGCGCACAGGCATGTGGAAGATCTCTTCGGCCAGTTCGACCGCGCCTTCCATTTTCGAGGTGCCACCGGTCAGCACGATGCCGGCCGGGATCAAATCTTCGTAGCCGCTGCGACGCAGTTCGGCCTGGATCAGGGTGAACAGTTCGTCGTAGCGCGGCTCGACCACTTCGGCCAGAGCCTGGCGCGACAGTTCGCGCGGTGGACGGTCGCCCACGCTTGGCACCTTGATGGTCTCGCCGGCACCGGCCAGTTTGGCCAGGGCGCAGGCGTAGCGGATCTTGATTTCTTCGGCGTACTGGGTCGGTGTGCGCAACGCCATGGCGATGTCGTTGGTGACCTGGTCGCCGGCAATCGGGATCACCGCGGTGTGACGGATCGCACCCTCGGTGAAGATCGCGATGTCGGTGGTGCCGCCGCCAATGTCCACCAGGCACACGCCCAGCTCTTTTTCGTCGTCGGTGAGTACCGAGTAGGCCGAAGCCAACTGCTCGAGAATGATGTCGTCGATTTCCAGGCCGCAACGGCGCACGCATTTTTCAATGTTCTGTGCGGCGTTGACGGCGCAGGTCACCACGTGGACCTTGGCTTCCAGACGTACGCCCGACATGCCCAGGGGCTCGCGCACGCCTTCCTGGTTATCGATCACGTAGTCCTGCGGCAGGGTGTGCAGCACGCGCTGGTCAGCCGGGATCGCCACAGCCTGGGCGGCGTCGAGGACGCGCTCAAGGTCGGCCGAGCTGACTTCACGGTCGCGGATCGCCACGATGCCATGGGAATTCAGGCTGCGGATATGGTTGCCGGCCACGCCGACGAACGCCGAGTGAATCCGGCAACCGGCCATCAGCTGCGCTTCTTCGATGGCGCGCTGGATCGATTGCACGGTGGACTCGATGTTCACCACCACGCCCTTCTTCAGGCCCCGGGACGGATGCGTGCCAATACCGACGATTTCGATCGCGCCGTCTTCCCCAACCTCGCCCACCAGCGCCACCACCTTGGAGGTGCCGATATCGAGACCGACGATCATTTTGCCGCTTTGCACGTTTGCCATGGGTCCTGCCTCTTCTTAATTCTTCGCGACAGCGGGTTGTGCTGCCGTGGGCGCGGCCGGTGCACGCCAGCCGACGGCCAGGCCGTTGGCGTAACGCAGGTCGACGCTCGCAATGTTCGTAATCTGTTCTTTCAAGGTTTTTTCATAGATGGCAATAAAGCGGCGCATCTTTTCCACCAAGCGGTCGCGTCCCAGCAACAACTCGATGCCCGGGCCGGAACTGCCTGCCCCGGTCGTCAAAAACCAGCTGCCCCGTTCACGCAGTTCCAGGCGTGCAATGGAGAAGCCCAGTGGCCGCAGCATCTGGCTCAAGGCCTGGTACTGCTGCATCACTTGCTGCTGCGCCCGCTGCGGCCCGAACAGCTGCGGCAGGTGCTCATAGTTGGCCAGCTCACGCGGGGTGAACGCCTGGCCCTGGTTGTTCAACAGCGCTTCATCACCCCAACGGGCCACGGGCAGTTGTTCTTCCAGGCGGATCGTCACCTGGTCGGGCCATACGCGGCGCACTTCGGCGTGTGCGATCCACGGCATCTGTTCCAGCTCCGAGCGCATACCGGCCAGGTCGATAGTAAAGAAGCTCGCGGCCAGGTACGGGCCGATGCGCTGCTGTACCGCCTGCTGGCTGATGTAGCTCAAGTCGCCCTGCACGCTGATCTTGGTGATCGGCCGGTCGGCATACGGCAGCAGGCGTTGCGCGCCTTCGTAGGTACCGAACCCCAGCACCACCAGCAATACCGGCCAGAACAGCGCCTTGATAAAACCAAAGTTGGCTTTGGGCAGGCGCGCCGACATCGGCTCTTTGGCCACCATGCGGCTGGCACCCCGTGGCACCGGCTTGCGGCTCGGTGCTTGTGGGGGCTGATGACGAAGCGATGCGCCTTTCATGTCTTAGCCTCGTGACTCGATACTTGCCGCCAGGATCGCCAGCACCAACTGCTGAAAATCCAGGCCAGCTGCGCGAGCGGCCATCGGCACCAGGCTGTGGTCGGTCATCCCCGGTGCGGTGTTGACTTCAAGGAACCAGAAATCCCCTTGGTCATCCTGCATCACGTCTGCCCGCGCCCAACCGGCGATACCCAACGCCTCACAGGCTTTCGCCGTGAGGTCCATCAATTGCTGTTCCTTGGTTGCTTCGAGGCCACATGGGATCCGGTACTGGGTATCGGAAGCCAGGTACTTGGCGTCGTAGTCATAAAAGGTGTGGGGCGTGCCCAAAGCGATGGGCGGCAATACCTGGCCACGCAGGGTGGCGATGGTGTACTCGGGACCGGAAATCCACTGTTCCACCAACACTTGCGAATCGTAGGTACTTGCCGCTTTCCATGCGTCGATCAATTCGGCGGCCGAGTTCACTTTAGCCATGCCGATACTGGAGCCTTCATGGGCTGGTTTGACGATCAAAGGCAGGCCCAGTTCCTTGGCCGCAGAAATACAATCGTCTTCGCTGCACAGCACGGCGTGACGCGGGGTCGGAATACCCAGGCTGTGCCACACCTGCTTGGTGCGCAATTTGTCCATCGCCAGCGCGGAAGCGAGGATACCGCTACCGGTGTAGGGGATGCCGGCACATTCGAGCAGGCCTTGCATGCTGCCGTCTTCACCGCCACGACCATGGAGGATGATGAAGGCGCGGTCGATCTTCTCGGCTTGCAGACGGGCGAGGAAGTCATCGCCGACGTCGATGCCAAAGGCGTTCACACCGGCACTTTGCAGCGCCTGGAGCACGGCATTGCCGGACTTGAGCGACACTTCGCGCTCAGCGCTCTTGCCGCCGAACAGCACAGCGACGCGACCGAAATCGGCAGGCGCGACAGTGGAAAACAGGGAGCCGTAGTCAGTGATCATTTCGACGCCCCCTTTGCCACGGCTGCAAACAGCGGGCTCGCCAGCAACTTGGGCGCAAGGCCACCGATATCACCGGCACCCTGGCACAGCAGGATGTCGCCGGCGCGCAGCAACGGCTTGACGATAGGGGCCAGGTCGACGCCACGCTCGATGTAGATCGGGTCCAGTTGGCCACGCTGGCGGATGCTGTTGCACAGCTTGCGGCTGTCAGCGCCCGGGATCGGTTCTTCACCGGCCGGGTAAACCTCCATCAGCAGCAGCACGTTGGCATCGGCCAGTACATTGACGAAATCGTCGTACAGGTCGCGGGTACGGCTGTAGCGGTGCGGCTGGTAAACCATCACCAGGCGGCGCTCCGGCCAGCCGCCGCGCACGGCCTTGATCACAGCGGCAACTTCGGTCGGGTGGTGACCGTAGTCGTCCACCAGCATCACGTCACCGCCTTCAACCGGCAACTGGCCGTAGACCTGGAAGCGACGGCCGACACCGGCAAAGCGCGACAGCCCTTCGACGATGGCTTCATCGCTGACGCCCTCATCGGTGGCGATGCAGATGGTCGCCAGGGAGTTCAGCACGTTGTGGTTGCCCGGCATGTTCACCGAGACATCCAGCGGTTCGCGGTCGGGACGCAGCACGGTGAAGAAGGTTTGCATGCCTTCCTGGCGTACATTGATTGCGCGCACATCGGCGTCTTCGCTGAAGCCGTAGGTCACGGTCGGACGCTTGACCTGCGGCAGGATTTCACGCACCACCGGATCGTCCAGGCACACCACCGCCAGACCGTAGAACGGCAGGTTGTGCAGGAAGTCGACAAAGGTTTTCTTCAGTTTGTTGAAGTCACCGTCGTAGGTCGCCATGTGGTCTTCGTCGATGTTGGTGACGACGGCGACCAGCGGTTGCAGGTGCAGGAAGCTCGCATCGCTCTCATCGGCTTCGGCGATCAGATAGCGGCTGGTGCCGAGCTGGGCATTGGTGCCGGCTGCATTCAGGCGGCCACCGATGACGAACGTCGGGTCCAGGCCACCGGCAGCGAATACCGAAGCGATCAGGCTGGTGGTGGTGGTCTTGCCATGGGTACCGGCGACGGCGATGCCGTGACGATAGCGCATCAGTTCGGCGAGCATCTCGGCACGCGGCACCACTGGGATACGGCGTTCAAGGGCAGTGGCCACTTCCGGGTTGGAGGTGTTCACGGCACTGGACACCACCAGCACGTCGGCCTCGGCAGCGTTCTCGGCACGGTGGCCGATAAAGATCTGCGCACCGAAGGACTTCAGGCGCTCGGTGACCGGCGACTCTTTCAAGTCCGAGCCGGACACCTGGTAGCCCAGGTTCAGCAGTACTTCGGCGATGCCGCACATGCCCACACCACCGATACCGACGAAGTGAATGCGACGGATGCGGCGCATCTCGGGTTGCGGCATGGCTTTCTGATTCTCAACCATGGGCCACCTCCAGGCAGATATCGACCACGGTGCGGGTTGCTTCAGGTTTGGCCAGGCGGCTTGCGGTGCTCGCCATGCTGTTGAGTCGTTCCGGTTGCATCAAAACCTCGGTCAGGCGTGCGGCCAAATCGGCGGCGCCAGTCGTTCTTTGCGGCAGCAGGAAGGCAGCGCCCTCCCCGGCCAAATATTCGGCGTTGCGGGTCTGGTGATCGTCGATCGCATGGGGCAAAGGCACCAGCAACGACGGCAGACCGGCAGCGGCCAGTTCACTGACGGTCAGCGCACCAGCGCGGCAGACCACCAGGTCGGCCCAGCCATAGGCTTGGGCCATGTCTTTGATGAAGGGCTGTACATTGGCCTCCACACCGGCCTCGCGATAACGCGTGGCGGTGACTTCATCATGGTTCTTGCCGGCCTGGTGGAAGATCTCCGGGCGCAGAGTCTCAGGAAGTTGCGCAACGGCTTCAGGCAGCAATTTGTTCAGTGGCTCGGCGCCCAGGCTTCCGCCCAGGATCAGCAGGTGCGCCTTGCGCCCGGCCAGAGCGTCACGCGCAATGGCCATGAACAGTTCGGTACGCACTGGGTTACCGGTGGTACGAAGCTTGTCCGAGGCAGCGAAGGTTTTCGGGAAGGCTTCACACACCCGCGATGCCAACGGCACCAGCAGACGGTTGGCAGTCCCGGCGACGGCGTTCTGTTCGTGCACGATCACCGGTACGCCAGCGAGCTTCGCCGCAACGCCACCAGGGCCGGTCACATAACCACCGAAACCGAGCACGCACACCGGCTTCAGTTCGCGGATGATCCTGCGTGCCTGCATGACCGCCTTGAGCAACACGAACGGCGCCTTGAGCAGGGACAACTTGCTCTTGCCACGCAGGCCGGTGACGTTGATCAAATGCAGGGGCAAACCGGCATTGGGCACCAATTCGTTTTCAATGCCACGGGGCGTACCCAACCAGTGCACGGTATAGCCCCGGTTCTGGAATTCACGGGCGCAAGCCAGGGCCGGGAACACATGCCCCCCGGTGCCGCCGGCCATGATCAGCACGTTAGCGCCCATGGGTCGGCTCCTCGGCGAAGTCGCTTTCGCTGAACTCCATCTCTTCGCTGCCCAAGTGGGTTCGACTCTCCCACTCGATACGCAGCAACAAGCCAAGACAGGCGCAGCAGATCACCAACGAACTGCCACCGTAACTGAGGAACGGCAAGGTCAGGCCCTTGGTCGGCAGCAGGCCGACGTTCACACCGATGTTGATCAGGAACTGGCCAATCCACAGGAACGCCAGCCCGTAGGCAACATAGGCGGCAAAGAACTGCTTGGCCTTCTCGGCCCACAGACCGATGTACATGGCGCGTACACATACGAATACGAACAGGCCGACAGTGCACAGCGAACCCACGACACCCAGCTCTTCGGCCAGTACCGAGAACACGAAGTCGGTGTGGGCTTCGGGCAGGTAGAACTGCTTCTGCACGCTGTTGCCCAGGCCCACGCCCAGCCACTCGCCGCGACCGAAGGCAATCAGCGCCTGGGTCAACTGGTAGCCGGAACCGAACTGATCGGACCAGGGGTCGGTAAAGGTAATCAGACGCGCCATCCGGTAAGGCTGCGCCTGTACCAGAATGGTCACCGCCGCGACTGCCAATACCACCATCAAGGTGAAGCGGAACAGGCCGACGCCGCCGAGGAACAGCATGGCCGCCGCAGCACCCATCATGACCACGGTGGCACCGAAGTCGGGTTCCATCAGCAATAGCCCGGCCATGGGCAGCAGCACGATGAAGGGCTTGAAGAAGCCCATCCAGCTTTCGCGCACTTCTTTCTGACGGCGTACCAGGTAACCGGCCAGGTAGATCACCACGAACACTTTGGCGATCTCCGAGGGCTGCACGTTGAATGCGCCGAAGCCGATCCAGCGCATCGAACCGTTCACCTCGCGGCCGATGCCGGGCACGATCACCATCACCAGCAAGCCGAACGCGCCGATCAGCATCAGCCAGCCCAGACGCTGCCAGGTGGCGATAGGAATCATCATGGTGACGATGCACGCGCCGAGGCCGATCACCAGGTACACCAGGTGACGGATCATCATGTAAAGGGTATTGCCCGACTGCACGGCAGCCACTTCGGAGGAAGCCGAAGTGATCATCACCAGGCCCAGGCCGAGCAGCGCCAGGCACCCGGCGAGCATCGGGAAATCGAGGTCGATGCCGCGCCCGGTAATGATCGGCGACGGGTACGGCTTGATGATGTTTTTCAGGTTGAGGCTCATGCCAAGGCCTCCACGGCGCGGGCGAACAGCTGACCGCGCTCTTCGTAATTCTTGAACATGTCGAAACTGGCGCAGGCCGGCGACAGCAGCACCGCGTCACCCGGCTGGGCCAGGGCTTTGCAGTGGGCAATGGCGTCATCCAGCGAAGTCGCGCGTACTTGCGGTACAGCGTCGCCGAGGGCGGCGGCGATCAGGTCCGAATCGCGGCCCATCAGCACCACGGCGCGGCAATGGGCGGCAACCGGATTTGCAAGGTCCTTGAAGTCGGCGCCCTTGCCATCACCACCCGCGATCAGCACCAGCTTGCCGTCGATATCGGCACCCAGGCCCTCGATGGCAGCCAGGGCGGCACCGACGTTGGTGGCCTTGGAGTCGTTGTAGTAGCTCACGCCATTGAGGTCGCGTACCCACTGGCAGCGATGCTCAAGGCCAGCGAACGTACGCAGGCTGGCGAGCATCGCGTCGAATGGCAGGCCAACCGCGTGACCGAGCGCCAGTGCAGCCAGGGCATTGGATTGGTTATGTGCGCCACGGATCTTCAGCTCGCGTACCGGCATCAGGTTCTGGAATTCGAAGGCCAGGTACTTCTCGCCGTTCTCTTCGCGAATGCCGAAGCCTTTGAAATCGGGTTTGCCCAGGCCGAAAGTCCAGCAAGGCATGCCCTCGCCCATCAGCGGACGGCTCAGGGCATCCTGGCGATTGACTACAAATTGCCTGGCGCCACGGAAGATCCGGTGCTTGGCCAGGTGATAAGCCGGCAGGCCGCTGTAGCGGTCCATATGGTCTTCGCTGACGTTCAGCACGGTGGCCACTTCAGCGCCGAGATCGTGGGTGGTTTCCAGCTGGAAGCTCGACAACTCCATCACGTACAACTCGACGTCGTCGCTGAGCAGGTCCAACGCCGGCACACCGAGATTGCCGCCCACAGCCACCCGCTTGCCGGCCGCAGCCGCCATTTCGCCGACCAGGGTGGTCACGGTGCTCTTCGCATTGGAACCGCTGATGGCCACGATCGGCGCCTTGGCGTTACGCGCAAACAGATCGATATCACCGGACAGCTTGACGCCACGCGCTGCAGCAGCTTGCAGGGCGGGTGTAGCCAGGGCCAGGCCGGGGCTCACGTAGAGCTCATCGGCACGGCACAGAAACTCGACATCCAACTCGCCACAACGCACTTCCACGTGCGGGTAGTCACGGCGCAGCGTGACCAGCTCCGGTGGATTTTCCCGCGTGTCGGCCACGGCAAACGACGTGCCCCGGTTCGCCAGGAAGCGAACCAGGGACATGCCGCTCTTGCCGAGGCCGACAACGATGCGGAAGTGGTCTGAAGCGATCAGGGACACTCGTTTCTACCTCAGTTTCAGGGTGGCAAGGCCGACCAGTACCAGAATCACGGTGATGATCCAGAAACGGACAATCACACGTGGCTCGGGCCAGCCCTTGAGTTCAAAGTGGTGGTGGATCGGCGCCATGCGGAACACACGACGCCCGGTCAATTTGAAGGAAGCCACCTGGATGACCACCGACAGGGTTTCCATCACGAATACACCGCCCATGATGAACAGCACGATTTCCTGGCGAACGATCACCGCTATGGTGCCAAGGGCAGCGCCCAGCGCCAGCGCGCCGACGTCGCCCATGAAGACTTGTGCCGGGTAGGTGTTGAACCACAGGAACCCCAGGCCGGCACCGATCAGCGCGCCGCAGAACACGATCAGCTCACCGGCGCCCGGTACGTAAGGGATCAGCAGGTATTCTGCGAATTTCACGTTGCCCGACAGGTAGCAGAAGATGCCGAGTGCACCGCCAACCATCACCGTCGGCATGATCGCCAGGCCATCAAGGCCGTCGGTCAGGTTCACCGCGTTGCTGGAGCCGACGATCACGAAATAGGTCAGCACCACGAAGCCGACACCCAGTGGAATGCTTACATCCTTGAGCATCGGGATGATCAAGGTGGTTTCCACGGCGCTTGGCGCAGTGGTGTACAGGAAGACTGCCGCAGCGAGGCCGAACACCGACTGCCAGAAATACTTCCAGCGGCTTGGCAGCCCCTTGGAGTTTTTCTCGATCACTTTGCGGTAGTCATCCACCCAGCCGATGGCACCGAACAGCAGGGTCACCAGCAGCACCACCCACACGTAGCGGTTATGCAGGTCGGCCCAGAGCAAGGTGCTGACGCCGATGGACGACAGGATCAGCGCACCGCCCATGGTCGGCGTGCCGGACTTGGACAGGTGCGACTGCGGGCCGTCATTGCGAACCGATTGACCAATTTGCAGGTTCTGCAGGGTGCGGATCATCCACGGCCCCAGAAACAGTGACAAAGACAGCGCGGTCAGCACACCCAGGATCCCGCGCAGGGTCAGGTACTGAAAGACCGCGAAGCCTTTGTGGAACTGTTGCAGATACTCAGCCAGCAGCAGCAGCATTAATGTTTCTCCGTACTTGAGCCACACAAGGCTGCGACGACGTTTTCCATCACCGCGCTGCGCGATCCCTTGATCAAAATGGTTGTGTGTTTGTCGTGTTCAGTCGCCGTCAGCGCCTGGATCAATTCAGCTTGCGTCGCAAAATGCCGCGCACCGGGACCGAAGGCGCTCACGGCGTGAGTCATGTTCGGGCCGACCGCGTAGAGCGCGTCGACCTTGCCGCTGGCGTAGGCACCCACTTCGCGATGGGACTGCTCGGCCCAGTCGCCCAGCTCGGCGATATCGCCCAGCACCAGTACTTTGCGTCCATCGAAACCCTTGAGCAGATCTATGGCGGCGCAGACCGAGGACTGGTTGGCGTTGTAGGTGTCATCAATCACGCGCATCCCGTTGGCAGCCAATTGCGCCACAGTGCGGCCCTTGACCGGCTGCACCGCGCCCAGGCCCGTAGCGATACCGAACAGCGACACGCCCAGGGCATGGGCGGCGGCGGCGGCGGCCAGGGCGTTGGCAACGTTATGGTTGCCCAGCAGGTTCAGTTGCACGTGTTCGCTGCCTTGCGGGGTATGCAAGGTGAAGGACGGGCAACCGCGGGCGTCGACGGTGATATTTGAAGCATGGAAGTCGGCCGCGGCATTGAGCACCGCAAACGTCATCACCTTGCGGCCGGCGGCGCGTACACGCCAGGTCGCGAAAGCCTTGTCGTCCAGGTTCAGCACAGCGGTGCCCGAGGCGTCGAGCCCTTCAAGGATTTCACCCTTGGCTTCGACGATTTTTTCCGGGCCGCCGAACTCGCCGACATGGGCGGTACCGGCATTGTTGATGATCGCCACGTGAGGCTTGGTCAGCGCCACGGTGTAGGCGATTTCGCCGATACGCGAAGCCCCCAGCTCGATCACGGCTGCCGTGTGCTCCGGGGCCAGTTCGAGCAGGGTCAGCGGTGCGCCGAAATCATTGTTGAGGTTGCCCCGGGTCGCAAGCACCGGCCCGCGCGTACGCAGGACACCGGCAAGCAGTTCCTTGACCGTGGTCTTGCCGCTGGAGCCGGTAATGGCCGCCACCGGCTTGTCAAAAGCAGCGCGGTTGAGCGCACCCAATTGACCCAAGGCCAAGCGAGTATCGGGCACCAGCAATTGCGGCAAGGTGGAGTCGGGCACTTCACGCTGTACCAAGGCACCGACGGCACCTTTGGCGGCGACTTCGTTCAGGTAGTCGTGACCATCGAAGCGCGGGCCTGCCAGGGCGACAAACAACTGCCCAGGCTGAATGTTGCGGCTGTCGATACTCACGCCGTTGAAGGTGCAATCGCTCGACACTACGCGGGCCGACAGGGCCTGGGTGAGTTGGCTGAACTGCATGACTTTAAGCATGGGCGACCTCCCAGGCAGCCAAGGCGTGATCAGCCTCGACCAGATCGGAGAAGGCATGGCGCTCGCCGTTGATTTCCTGGTAGTCCTCGTGCCCCTTGCCCGCCAGCACCACCACATCGTCAGCGCTGGCGCTGGCAATCAGTTGGGCAATGGCGGCACCACGACCAGCAACGAAGGTGGCCTTGGAGGCATCTTTGAAGCCGACACGGATGTCATCGAAAATCTGGCTTGGGTCTTCACTGCGCGGGTTGTCGTCGGTGACGAGTACGCCGTCGGCCAAACGCTCGACAATCTCAGCCATCAACGGACGCTTGCCGCGATCGCGATCACCGCCGCAGCCGAACAGGCAGAGCAATTTGCCCTTGGCATGTGGGCGCAGGGCTTCGAGAACTTTTTCCAGGGCATCCGGGGTATGGGCGTAATCGACCACCACCAGCGGCTGTTTGCCGCCACCCAGGCGCTGCATACGGCCAGCCGGGCCCTCAAGCTTGGGCAGTACGCGCAGGATTTCATCCAGGGCGTAATCCAGACCCAGCAGCGCGCCGATGGCAGCGAGTACGTTGCTCAGGTTGAAGCGGCCGAGCAAGGTACTGCGCAAGTGGTGTTCGCCCTGGGGCGTGACCAACGTGGCGCGTACGCCCTCGTCATTGAACTGGGCTTCGCGGCAATACAGGTAGGCACTGGAATCTTTCAGGCTATAACTGATCAGGCGTGCTTCGCTTTCTTCGCCAGCCAGTTGACGGCCAAATGCGTCGTCCAGGTTGATCACCCGGCACTTCAGGTCATTCCAGGCAAACAGCTTGGCCTTGGCGGCGGCGTACGCCTCCATGGTGCCGTGGTAGTCGAGGTGATCACGGGACAGGTTGGTCATCACCGCAACGTCAAAGGCCAGGGCAGCCACTCGCCCCTGATCCAGACCATGTGAGGAAACTTCCATGGCAACCGCCTTGGCGCCGGCCTTTTTCAGGTCGGCCAGGGTCGCTTGCACGGCAATCGGGTTCGGCGTGGTGTGCAGGCCGCTTTGCAGCGCACCATAAAAGCCAGTGCCCAGGGTGCCGACGATGCCGCAGTGCTGGCCCAACAGGTCAAGAGCCTGGGCGACCAACTGGGTCACGCTGGTCTTGCCATTGGTGCCGGTCACGCCGATCAGGTTGAGCTGGCGGCTCGGGTCGCCGTAAAAACGCCCGGCGATGTCAGAGAGCTGCGCAGCCAGGCCCTTGACTGGAATCAACGGCACGTCGGTGATCGGCAGCACAGTGGCGCCTTCCACTTCATAGGCCACAGCCGCCGCGCCGCGCTGCAGGGCGTCTGCGATATGCGCACGACCATCGAACTTGCCGCCAGGCACCGCCAGGAACAGGTCACCGGCGCGTACGTTGCGGCTGTCCAGGCTCAATTCGCGAATCAGCAGATCGCGGCCGGCATGGGCAAAAATCTTGTTGAGGCTCAGAGACATCAGCCGCGCCCTCCATTGGCTTTGACAGCGGCGGCCGGTGGTCCGGCGTTGGCTTGTTGGGTCGGCGGCAGATTGTCCGGCGTGATGTTCATCAGGCGCAGGGTGCCGGACATTACTTTGCTGAACACCGGCGCCGAGACCAGGCCACCGAAGTAGCCGGCTTTACTCGGTTCGTCGATGACCACGACGATGGCGTAGCGCGGGTCGCTCATCGGGCCGAAGCCAGCGAACAGCGAGCGGTAGGAATTTTCGGCGTAGCCTTTGGTGCCCACGGACGTCTTACGCGCAGTACCGGACTTACCTGCCACGTGATAAGCCGGCACCTGAGCCCGGAATACACCGCGTGGAGCTTCGATCACTTGTTGCAGCATGCCCTGGATGGTCTTGGCGACTTTTTCCGGAATGACCTGGTTGGCTTTCGGCGGTTCGTCCACATGGATCAGGCTCAGCGGCACCATGCGGCCGTTATTGGCCAACACCGAAAACGCGTGGGCCAGCTGGATCGCAGTGACCGACAGGCCGTAGCCGTAGGACAGCGTGGCAGTCTCGGCCTTTCTCCACTCGCGGTAGTTCGGCAGGTTGCCCACGCGCTCACCCGGAAAATCGAGACCGGTGGGTTGCCCCAGACCGATTTTCTGCGCCAGGTGATAGATCGTTTCGCCGCCAATGTCGAAGGCGACCTTACTCATGCCCACGTTACTGGAGTTGATCAGGATGCCTGTCAGATCCAGCACCGGACCTTCGCTGCGGGATACGTCACGAATGGTGTATTTGCCAAGTTGCAAGGTGCCTGGGTAAACCTCGACCTTGTCGGTAGGTTTCCAGCGCCCGGTTTCCAGGGCAGCGCTCATGGAGATGGCTTTCATGGTCGAACCGGGCTCGAACACGTCGATCATTGCGCGGTTACGCATCATCGCCGGCTGCAGGTTGCGACGGTTGTTGGGGTTGTAGGTCGGCTGGTTGACCATGGCGAGGATCTCGCCGGTCTTCACGTCCATGATCACCAGGCTACCGGCCTTGGCGCCGTTCTCGATGATCGCGTTACGCAGTTCGCGGTTGGCCAGGTATTGCAGGCGCAGGTCGATCGACAACGCCAGAGGCTTGCCGGCCTTGGCGTTTTTGGTGACCTGGACATCCTTGATCAGCCTGCCGCGCCGATCCTTGATGACCTGCCGCTTGCCCGGAACTCCGGCCAGCCATTCGTCGTAGGCCAGCTCAACGCCTTCGCGACCATGATCATCGATATCGGTAAAGCCGACCATGTGCGCAGTGGTTTCACCGGCCGGATAGAAACGACGAAACTCCTCGATGCCGTAGACACCGGGGATTTTAAGGTCGAGCACCTGCTGGCCTTGCTCGGGTGTGAGCCCGCGAACCAGATAGATGAATTCCTTGTTGGCCTGGGCTTCGAGGCGATCGGTCAGGGCCTTGCGGTCCTGGCCAAGGGCGGCGGCCAGCTCGGGCCACTTGTCCTTGGCAACTTGCAGCTCTTTAGCGTTGGCCCACAGCGTCGTCACCGGGGTACTGACGGCCAGGGGCTCGCCATTACGGTCGGTGATCAGGCCGCGGTGCGCAGGAATTGGAATATGCCGCAGGCTGCGGGCGTCACCCTGGCCGATCAGGAAGTCGCGGTCGACCACCTGCAGGTCGAAGATGCGCCAGACGATCGCACCCACCATCAATGCCAGCAAGCCGAGCATCAGGCGGAAACGCCACGGGTAGAGTGCGCCTTCGAGCTTCATCATGGCGCCACCATGCGAACTTCGGCCGCGCCCGGGATGTGCATCTTCAACTGCTCGGTGGCCAGCACTTCGATACGGCTGTGGGCTGTCCAGGTACTTTGTTCGAGGATCAACCGGCCCCACTCCGCCTGCGCCTTGTCACGCACGCTCAACTCCCCATACAAGGTATTGAGCAACTGACGGTTCCAGTGGGCGCTGTAGGACACCGCAATCGCGGACACCAGCACGCCGACAAACAGCAGCAACATAAAGAAGCTGCCGCCCGGCAGGGGTTTGGCGAAAAGCTTGCTCACCGCAGCTTCTCCGCGACGCGCATGACGGCGCTACGGGAACGTGGGTTGGCCTTGAGTTCAGCTTCGGAAGCGAACTGCGCTTTGCCATGGATTTTGATTTTCGGCACAAAGGCTTCGAAACGTACCGGCAGGTTGCGCGGCAGGTTGTCGGACTCGCCCTTGACCAGACGACGCATGAACAGTTTGACGATGCGGTCTTCCAGGGAGTGGAAACTGATCACCACCAGGCGGCCGCCCACTTCCAGAGCGTCCAGAGCGGCTTCAAGGCCGGCTTCCAGATCGCCCAATTCGTTGTTGACGTGAATGCGCAGGCCCTGGAACGCGCGAGTTGCCGGGTTCTTGCCCTTTTCCCACGCCGGGTTGGCGACCTTCAACACTTCGGCCAGGTCGGCGGTACGCTCGAAAGGCTGGATTTCCCGACGCTCGACCACGGCACGCGCCATCCGGCCGGCGAAGCGTTCTTCGCCGTATTCCTTGAATACGCGGGCGATTTCTTCCACCGGTGCGGTGGCGATGAACTGGGCAGCGCTGACCCCACGGGTGGGGTCCATGCGCATATCCAGGGGGCCGTCGTTCATGAAGCTGAAGCCGCGCTCAGGGTCGTCGAGCTGCGGCGAAGACACGCCCAGGTCGAGCAAAACCCCGGCCACCTTGCCTGCCATGCCGCGCTCGGCGACTTCGGCACCCAGCTCGGCAAAGCTGCGCTGCACAACGACAAAGCGGCCGTCTTCGGCCGCTAGCGCTTGCCCGGTGGCAATCGCTTGAGGGTCCTTGTCGAACCCGAGGAGCTTACCGTCGGGCCCGAGCTGGCTGAGTATCAAACGGCTGTGCCCGCCCCTGCCGAAGGTGCCATCCAAATAGCAGCCATCCGCGCGTACGGCGAGAGCCTCAACGGCTTCGTCAAGCAGTACGGTGATGTGGTTAAAGCCGCTATCAATAGTCACAGGATCAAATCACGCAGTTCATCAGGCATGGCGCCCGGTTGTTGAATAGCAGCCAGGTCAGCTGCAGACACAGCATCCCAGGCATCTTCGTCCCACAATTGGAACTTGTTCAGCTGACCCACCAGCATTGCGCGCTTGTCGAGCTTGGCGTACTCGCGCAGACGCGGAGGCACCAGGAAACGACCGCTGCCATCGAGTTCAAGGTCAACGGCATTGCCGATCAGCAAACGCTGGAGGCGGCGGTTTTCTTCACGCAATGAAGGCAGCGCGCGCAACTTGGTTTCAATCAACTCCCACTCATCGAGGGGGTAAACACACAAACAAGGGTCAACGGCGTCAATCGTGATGATTAACTGCCCTGAACTTCGCGAAATGAGCTCGTCACGATACCGGCTCGGCATGGCGAGACGGCCTTTTGCATCGAGACTGATAGCGTTAGCTCCGCGAAACACAGATGCGTTTCTCCAAATTTTAGCGTTTTACGTTCAAAAAACCCACTTTGTGCCACTTTCCGCCACTTGCGCACACTATAGGAATGCGCCTACCACACCGTCAAGGCGCGGATTCAAGGAAAAGCCTTACAGAACGGAGATTTAGGAGGGTAAGAGGAGGAGAAACCAGAGTTTGACGATGTTTTTGACTCAACAACGGCAAATAGCTCATGGAGCTACGACTTAAAGTTAAAGTAATTTATTAAGAGTAAGATTTTTTTGGTATTACGAAGACGCATCTGCCAATGATTTGGCAGGGAGGGATTCTTGCGTTACTACCGGGTTTGCGCACGAGATTCGAACGCAAGGAAAAAAGGTGGAGAGTCGATCTGTAAGCCGGGTTCTGTCTTGAACAGTCATTCGTCTACGATGGCCATCACTGGACATCTTTAGCAACCTACCCGGTCCCAGCGCGGGCCACGCCTTGGGACCCTATTTGGTCTTGCTCCAAGTGGGGTTTACCTAGCCACGAACTGTTGCCAGTCGTGCGGTGCGCTCTTACCGCACCTTTTCACCCTTACCGGCACCGAAGCGCTTAGGCGGTTATTTTCTGTGGCACTTTCCGTAGGCTCACGCCTCCCAGGCATTACCTGGCACTTCGCCCTATGGAGCCCGGACTTTCCTCCCCCCCCTAATTTTCATAGAGGGCAGCGACTGTCCAATCGACTCTCCGCCGCGCAGGTTAACGGCACGAAGGTCTGAGGACAAGTATTAAAGTGCAGCAGTGCCATCATGTTCAGACGAAATACAGATTCGACCCCGGAACTATTCAGCTTTCTGTTTATCGAGCGCCACTTGATACAACACGTTTTTACGCACCCCGGTAATTTCTGCGGCAAGGGCAGCGGCACGCTTGAGCGGCATCTCCTTGAGCAACAAGTCGAGGATGCGCATGGCTTCGCTGCCCACGGCGTCTTCATTCTCCGGCGCACTCCAGCCCGCCACCAGCACCACACATTCGCCTCGCTGCTGATTGCTGTCGCCCTCGACAAACGCCCGCAACGCCTCCAGCGGCAGCCCCTTGAGGGTTTCGAAGGTCTTGGTCAACTCCCGGGCCAGCAATGCCAGGCGCTCGCCGCCGAACACCAGTTCCATATCCTGCAGGCATTCAAGGATGCGGTGCGGAGCTTCGTAGAAGATCAGGGTGCGCGGCTCTTCCTTCAGGGCCTGAAGGCGCGCGCGACGGCCGACTGCCTTGGCCGGCAGGAAACCTTCGAAAATAAACCGATCCGACGGCAAGCCTGCGGCAGATAATGCGGCAATCAGCGCGCACGCTCCCGGAACAGGCACTACATTGATACCAGCGGCGCGTGCCTGGCGGACCAGGTGGTATCCCGGATCGGAAATCAACGGCGTACCCGCATCGGAGATCAATGCCACGTCATCACCGGCCAGCAAGCGGGTGATGAAACGGCTGCCTTCTTCACGCTCATTGTGCTCATGGCACGCCGCCAGTGGCGTGCTGATTCCAAAATGCTGCATCAACCGTTGGGAGTGTCGCGTGTCTTCCGCCGCGATCAATTTAACCTCGCGCAACACCTTCAGCGCCCGGGCACTGATGTCGTCCAGGTTGCCAATCGGCGTCGCCACCACAAAAAGCGAGCCAGCAGTGGAATTCAATGGACCTGGAGCAGTCAAAACGCACACCTCGATGGTTGGCAAAAGCCACATTGTAGCGCGTAGACGCCTTGAAAATATGCCATCACGGTGGATGCCGTTTCAGCCAGCCTTTGCCAATCGCAACATTTACACGACCTAAATCCACGGTTTCACGCCACTAACATCGCGCCTGGGCCAGTGCTTGGGTACACTTCCACGCTAATTTGATCGGTATCAGGAACACTTACATGATCGCTTGCCTGCGGCTGCTCTCCGCCCTCTGCCTCGCTGCCTTGCTGGCCGCGTGTGCCAGCTCGCCCTCGTCCAGCCTTGGCGACCTGCCACGGACTCCGGATGCCAGTATCGAGCAACTGCTCGAACAGGCAACGAACGCCAACACGCCAGAAAAGGCCGCCATGCTGCGCCTGAGTGCGGCAGACCTGGCCTATCAGCAGAACAATGCCGGCCGCTCGTCGCAGATCCTTGCGCAGGTGCCCCTGGACGTCCTCAAACCCGCCGCGCAGATATTTGCCAGCACCCTGGCCGCCGAACTGGCGATGACTCGCAACCAGCCCAAGGCGGCATTGGCGGCGCTGAACCATCCCAGCCTGCAAAGCCTGAAGGAGCTGCCGGCAGACCAGCAGATCCGCACCGGTACCGTGCACGCCCGCGCTTACGAAGCCGACGGCCAGACCCTGGCCGCCGCTCGCGAGCGGGTCGCCATGGCGCCGCTGCTGACCGGCGATGCCGCTGCAAGCAACCACGAAGCCATCTGGGTGCTGATTGCCGCGCTGCCGGCCGAACAGTTGCAAGCCACCGGCAACCCGACACTCGATGGCTGGGTGACCCTGGCCCAGGCGGTCAAGGGCGCCGGCACCCTGGAGCAACAACAGGCTGCTATCGATACCTGGCGCGCACAGAACCCGGGCCACCCGGCAGCGGTGCAACTGCCCACGCCGCTGACCAGGCTCAAGGAACTGGCCAGCCAGCCCCTGAACAAGATCGCCGTGCTGCTCCCGCAGGAAGGCCCATTGGCTTCGGTCGGCAAGGCATTGCGAGAGGGTTTCATGGCGGCTCACTACCAGGCCGAACAGGCCGGGCAGAAGGCGCCGGTCATCGAGTTCTACGACAGCTCGCGCCTGAGCTCCCTCGATGACTTCTACGCCAAGGCCCAGGCCGCCGGCGTGCAACTGGTGGTCGGCCCGCTGGAAAAACCACTGGTGAAACAACTCAGTGCACGCCCGCAATTGCCGATCACCACCCTGGCACTCAATTACAGCGAGACCGACCAAGGCCCGGCGCAACTGTTCCAGTTCGGCCTGGCCGCTGAAGACGAAGCCCGTGAAGTGTCGCGCCGCGCCCGTGCCGATGGCCTGCATCGCGCTGCAGCCATGGTGCCGCGTGGCGAATGGGGCGAGCGTGTCTACAAAGCCTTCCGCCAGGATTGGGAAGCCAATGGCGGCACTGTGATGGGCGTCGAGTATGTCGATCAGCCAGTGGCACTGGCCCAGCAGATCGCCGACCTGTTCCAGTTGCGTAAAAGTGAAGGTCGCGCCAAGAGCCTGCAAAGCACGGTCGGCACCGACGTTGCCGCCCAGCCTTCGCGTCGCCAGGACATCGAGTTCATCTTCCTGGCGGTCACCCCGCAACTGGCCCAGCAGATCAAGCCGACCCTGAACTTCCAGTACGCCGGCGATGTGCCGGTCTACGCCACGTCCCATGTCTTCAGTGCCAGCGGCGACCGCAACCAGTACCTGGACATGACCAACGTGATGTTCTGCGAAACCCCTTGGCTGCTTGACACCACCGACCCGCTGCGCAACCAGGTCGCCGCGCAATGGCCGCAAGCCAATGGCAGCCTGGGCCGCCTGTACGCGATGGGCGTCGACGCCTACCGCCTGGCACCGCGCCTTGGCCAACTCAAGGCGTTGCCGGACACCCGTGTCGACGGTCTCTCGGGCAACCTGGGCATCAGCGCCAACCAGCGCGTTGACCGCCAGATGCCATGGGCGAAGTTCGTCGGCGGCGCCATTCAGCGCCTGCCCGATACCCCACGCTGATGCCTGAGCGGTCCAACGCACAAAGCGGCAAGGATGCCGAACTTCAAGCGCTGAAATATCTGCAACAACAGGGTCTGCGCCTTCTGGCGCAGAACTGGTTATGTAAACGCGGCGAGCTTGATCTGGTCATGCTTGACGGCGATACAGTAGTATTCGTCGAAGTCCGCTACAGAAAACACGCACAATGGGGTGGCGCGCTCGCCAGTATCGACGGGCGCAAGCGTCAGAAACTGATACTCGCCGCGCAGTTTTTTCTGCTAAAAGAGCATCGCTGGGCTGACAGCCCCTGCCGTTTCGATGTGGTCGCCATAGAAAGCACACCGTCGGGTCCTGCTGATCTGAACTGGCTCAAAGATGCCTTCGACAGCTGACGCACCCGGCACCTTCACCACACACTTTTGCTCTTTGCATTGCGGGCTGCACATTACCTGTGCCAAACAGCCGCGCTACTTAAGGTCACACAGATGGACATGCAATCCCGAATTCGCCAGCTTTTCCAGGCCAGCATCGACACCAAGCAACAGGCGATGGACGTACTTGCACCGCACATCGAGCAAGCCAGTCAGGTCATGGTCAACGCCTTGCTCAACGAAGGCAAAATGCTTTCGTGCGGCAACGGTGGTTCGGCTGGCGATGCCCAGCATTTCTCTTCCGAGCTGCTCAACCGCTTCGAGCGCGAGCGCCCGAGCCTGCCGGCCATTGCCTTGACCACCGACTCGTCGACAATCACTTCGATTGCCAACGACTACAGCTACAACGAAATCTTCTCCAAGCAGATCCGCGCCCTCGGCCAGCCGGGCGATGTGTTGCTGGCGATTTCCACCAGCGGCAACTCGGCGAATATTATTCAAGCGATCCAGGCCGCACATGATCGTGAAATGATTGTCGTAGCCTTGACCGGTCGGGATGGTGGCGGCATGGCTTCGCTGCTGCTGCCTGAGGACGTGGAGATTCGCGTCCCGGCCAATGTCACTGCACGCATTCAGGAAGTCCACCTGCTGGCGATCCACTGCCTGTGCGATCTGATCGACAGCCAACTGTTCGGGAGTGAAGAATGACCGTTAACCGCCTCAGCCTTTTGGCCATTACGCTGTGCCTCGCCATCAGCGGCTGCAGCTCGGCAATCACCGCTACACGGGACACCCCCATCCAGGACGACCGTGGCACACGTACTTTCGGCAGCACCATCGATGATTCGCTGATCGAAACCAAGGTCAAGGTCAATGTCGCCAAGGCCGCCACAGACCTGGGCAACGGCGCCTCGCGCATCGTGGTGACCAGCTTCAACGGCGTCGTCCTGCTGGCAGGGCAAACCCCGCGCGCCGACCTCAAGGCCCAGGCTGAACAAGCCGCTGCGGGCGTGCAACGAGTCAAGAAGGTCCACAACGAATTGCAGGTCATGGACCCGATCACCCTGCTGGCCATCAGCAACGATGCGCTGCTGACCACCAAGATCAAGGCGCAGATGCTCACCGACAGCGCGGTGCCGGGCTCGCGCATCAAGATCGTTACCGATAATGGCATCGTCTACATGATGGGCCTGCTGACCCAGGCCGAAGCGACCCGCGCGGCGAACCTGGTGCAGGGCGTGTCGGGCGTACAGAAGATCGTGAAGGTGTTCGAATACATCGACTGATGTAGACACACAGCCACAAAAAAGGGCGCCGTGCATTGACTGCACGGCGCCCTTTTTAGTGCCTAGCGTTTACTGGTATTGCTGGTACGGATTGCCTTGGAACTGGTTGTTCTGCTGTGGCGCCTGCTGCTGACCAGGCTGGCCGTATTGCTGGCCAGGGATCGGGCCGAGGTTGACCTCGACACGACGGTTCTGGGCGCGGCCATTTACGTCGGCGTTGCTGGCAATCGGGTTATCCGGGCCGGCACCGCGTGCGCTCAGGTTGGCACCGTTGACACCTTGGGAGGTCAGGTAGTTGGCCACGCTCTGCGCACGGCGCTGGGACAGGTCCATGTTCAACTGGCGGCTGCCGGTGCTGTCGGTGTAGCCGACGATCTGAATGGTGTTCTGGTTGAACTGCTTGAGGGAGTTGGCCAGGTTGTTCAGCGGCTGGTAGAAGCTGCTGGAGATCGCATCGGAGTTGGTGGCGAAGGTGATGTTGCCCGGCATGATCAGCTTGATCTGGTCACCCTGGCGCTGCACTTCCACACCGGTGTTGGCCATGCTTTCACGCAGTTTTTTCTCCTGCTGGTCGGCGTAGTAGCCATAGCCGGCAGCACCGGCACCTGCAACGACGGCGCCAATCAGCGCGCCCTTGCCACGGTTGTTATGGTCGATGGCAGCACCGGCCAATGCACCGGCCAGCGCGCCGAGGCCGCCGTACTTGGCGGTCTTGCTCATACCGCTTTCAGAACCATTGCCGGCCTGTCCCTGGCTGCCGTCATAAGGATTAGGCGAGGCACAGCCAGACAACAGGGCTACGGCGGTAGCGACAACAAGCAGACGACGCGGAGTAAACATGAAGGGAGCTCCTACTTTTGCATTCTGTGATGCAGAGGACATTGGCAATGGACCTGTGCCGAGTTTGGAACGCGACAAGCGGCAAAAATTCCGTGGGTACGCAAAGCATAGCTGTCTTTGGCTCGAGCCTGTGCCTGCGTGTCTGTACCGACTTGTATCAGAGCCGACAACCCATCACGCACGCACGAAAGGGTTCTCTCGCATCTCATCGCCCAGCAACGTATCCGGCCCATGCCCTGTCACCACTGTCGCGCGCTCATCCAGCGTGTATAAGCGCTGCTTGATCGACCGCACGATCGTCGCCTGGTCGCCGCCCCACAAATCCGTGCGCCCAACGCCGCGCCGGAACAAGGTGTCACCGGCAATCAGCAGCTTGGCATCGGCAAACCAGAAGCTCATCGAACCCGGCGTATGCCCAGGGGTGTGCAAGGCAACACCGCATCCACAGGCCAATTCTTCATCGTGTTCCAGCCAGCGATCCGGCGACGGCACTGGCACATAGGGCACGCGAAACATCTGGCATTGCATTTCCAGGTTGTCCCATAGAAATTGATCATCTTTGTGCAGGTGCAGCGTGGCTCCGGTTTTTTCTTTCAATTGACCAGAGGCCAGGAAGTGATCCAGGTGAGCATGGGTGTGGATAATGCTCACCACCTTCAGACCCAACGCATCAAGACGCGCCAGGATCAATTCGTGATTGCCGCCGGGGTCGACTACGATGGCTTTTTTAGTGATCGGGTCGCCAATGATGGTGCAGTTGCACTGCAACGGGCCGACGGGGAAGGTTTCGCGAATCAGTGGTGGTTTTTCGGTAGTCATGAGTGTCCTGCAAGCTCTCTGGCGCGTTCCAAGTGCAGTATGGTGGAGGTTGCCCCCACTCTGGAAGGGATCGATTCGGCGGTGTATCCGCTGCTAAGCTACACAAGCGCCATCCCCCGCTGCAGTCAGTCGCATTTGGAGCAACACCCATGGCGAATCAACAGATCATCTGCGAGCACTGCGACTGCGTGTACGAAAAGGTCACGCTCGCCAAACATCAAAAAGCCCTGTGTGTGCGGTGCTCGGGTGTGCTGCAGCGCTATAACGGCCTGTCGGTGCAACAACGCCTCGCGCTGACGGTGACCGCAGCAGTGCTGTGGACCTTTGCCAACTTTTATCCGGTGATGAGCATCAGCCTGCAGGGCTTGAAAAACGGTGCGACGCTGTGGGATTCGGTGGTGGCGCTGAGCCTGGGGCCGATCACGTTCATTGCGTTGGTGGCGGCGATCTCCATCATCATCGCGCCGGTGTTTCAGCTGGTCTTGCTGATCTGGGTTTTGAGTTTTGCCTTGGCCGGCCAGCGTTCGCCGGCGTTCAAACTGTGCATGCGCTGGCTGGAAGCGCTCAGGCCCTGGAGTATGCTGGAAGTCTGCCTGCTGGGCGCCATGGTTGCCGTGTTCAAACTGGCGGGGATGCTGGATGTGATCCCCGGTACCGGCCTGTTTGCCCTGGCCGCCCTTAGCCTGTTGCTGATCCGCATTGCCGGGCGCGATGTCCGCGACCTGTGGGACACCGTATGAATTCACCGCCCACCGCCCGCGAGCTCAACCTGTGCCTGTGCCATACCTGCGGCCAGGCCTGCGACATGCGCCTGGAGCCCACTGAATGCGAGCGCTGCGGCGCGCCCTTGCACCGGCGCAAAACTCAATCGCTGACACGCACCTGGGCCTACATGCTCACCGCCCTCGCCTTTTACATACCGGCCAATTTGCTGCCGGTGATGAACACCACCATGCTCGGCTCCGGCGCAGACAGCACCATCATGAGCGGCGTGCTGGAGTTCTGGCAGCATGGCGCCTGGGACATTGCCCTGATCATTTTCATCGCCAGCATTGCCGTGCCGGGCATCAAGTTCTTGTCACTGGGGTTGCTGCTGATCACCGTGCAGCGCAACAGCCAGTGGGCGCGCAAGGAACGCTCAAAGCTGTTTCGGTTTATCGAGCTGATCGGCTATTGGTCGATGCTGGACGTCATCGTGGTCGCACTGGTGGCCGCGCTGGTTAAGTTTCAAGCCCTGGGCACGATCGAACCGCGCCTGGGCATTCTGTTTTTTGGCTTGGTGGTGGTATTTACCATGCTCGCGGCCATGAGTTTTGATCCCCGGCTAATCTGGGAAAACCCACATAACGAGGAGACCTCGGATGAGCGCATCCAAGGCTGACACCCCTGCGGGGCAACCCGCGATCAAGACGCGTCGCTTCAGTGTCTCGCTGGTCTGGATCGTGCCGATTGTCGCCGTGCTGGTGGGGATCTCGCTGGTGATTCACAGCGTCATGCAACAAGGGCCGACCATCGTCCTCAACTTCAAGACCGGCAGCGGGCTGGTCGCCAACAAGACCGAGGTCAAATACCGCAACGTGGTGATCGGCCAAGTGACCGCCGTGGCCTTGAGTGGTGACCAGAAAAGTGTCAACGCCACCATCGAGCTATCCAAACAGGCCGAAAGCTTCACCCGCGAGGACTCTAAATTCTGGGTGGTGCGCCCACGTATCGGCGCAGGCGGCGTATCCGGTATCGACACACTGCTGTCCGGCGACTACATCGGCGCGGATATCGGCCAGTCCGAAACCCGCGCCAAACATTTCACCGGCCTGGAAAACCCGCCCCCCATCACCTATGGCGAGCCTGGCAAGCGTTTCACCCTGCACACGCAGACGCTGGGCTCCCTGGACATCGGCTCGCCGGTCTATTACCGCAAAATCCCGGTAGGCCAGGTGGTGGCTTATGAGTTGGACAGCGAAGGCAAGGGCGTGGACGTCGAAGTCTTCATACACGCGCCCAATGATGGGTATGTCACCGAGAACACGCGGTTCTGGAATGCCAGCGGTGTCGATCTGAGCGTCGGTGCCAATGGCTTTGCGCTGAAGACCGAATCGGTGTCGTCCATGCTGATGGGCGGGATCTCCTTCCAGGCCCCACCCTACAACCCCAACGACAAGCCGGCCGAGGAAAATCGCGGCTTTGAATTGTTCGAAGACCAGCAAAGCGCCCTCGCCCCGCCCAATGGCAAGGGGCAATACATGGTCCTGCGCTTTGATCAGGCCCTGCGTGGGCTGAAAGTCGACGCACCGGTGGAGTTCCTCGGCGTCGAGTTCGGCAAGGTGGTGTCGATCAATCTGGATTTCGATGCGAAGAAACGCAGCTTCCCGGTCAATGTCGGCATCGTGATCTACCCGCAACTGCTCGGCGCGGCCCATACCAAGCTGCTCAAGGCCATGAACAACAACCCTGACGATGAAGCGGCCGGCGTGCGCCTGATCGGCAGCTTCATTGAAAACGGCCTGCGCGCCCAGGCCCGCAGCGGTAACCTGCTGACCGGCCAGTTGTACATCGCCCTGGACTTCTACCCCAAGGCCGAGAAAGTGGCGTTCGATCCGAACCAGCGCCCCGTGGGCATTCCCACCATCCCGGGCAACCTGGAACAACTGCAGGAGAAGTTCGAAGGTATCGTCAACAAGCTCAGCCAACTGCCGGTCGAGCGGATTGCCGGCAACCTCGACGCCAGCCTGGTCGAACTGCGCAAGGGCCTGGCGCAATTCAACGCCAAGACACTGCCGGGTGTGCAGACGACACTGGCCGACGTGAGCAAGACCCTGCAATCGGCCAGCTCAACCCTGGCAGAAGACTCACCCCAGCGTGAACAACTGACCCAGACCCTGGATGAACTGGCACGCATGTCGCGCTCCTTGCGCGAGCTGTCCGATTACCTGGGCCGGCATCCGGAGTCGCTGATTCGCGGTCGTCCTGATAACGCCGCGCCGAACGACCTGCAAGGGCCACCCCGCAAATGACCATTGGAGCCGCCATGACGTCGCCGTTGAAGATCACACTGCTGACCACGATGCTGTTGCTCGCGGCCTGTCGCAGTGACCCCATCGCCTTCCACACCCTGACCCCGGCACATGCGAGCAACAGCTCACGCGCAGATGCCGGTGGTGTACGGATTGAAAGCCTCAGCGTGCCGCCCCAGGTCGACCGCGCGCAGATAGTGGTGCGCCAGGGTGACAGTGGGTTGGCGATTCTTGAAACCCAGTGGTGGGCCGCCAGCCTCGCTGACGAACTCAGGAGCGCGTTGGTGGATCAATTGGCCAATAGCGATCCACGCCACGCTGTGGCCCTGCGCCTTGAAGTGCAACGCTTTGACTCGGTCCCCGGGCAGTACGCGCTGCTCGACGTGCGCTGGCGCCTGCGCCAGATCAATGGCGACCGCCCAGCCCTGACTTGTCGCAGCACCTTGCAGTCACCCGCGGGGCCAGGCATCGACGATCTGGTGGTGGCGCATCAGAACAACCTCAAGCGGTTCGCGGCACTGATCAATCAAACCATCGGCACGTCACTCAAAGGCTGCCCTGCCACGCCATAAACTGCGCTGGGCTCAGACCAGCAAGCCCATGGCCTTGGCTCGCGCCACTGCCTGGGTTCGGCGCTCCACGCCGAGCTTGCTGTTGATATGGCTGGCGTGGGTCTTGACGGTGTGCAAGGAAATAAACAGCTGGTTGCTGATTTCCTGGTTTGAACAGCCTTGGGCAATCAGTCGCAGCACCGCCAGCTCTCGCGTACTCAGGGTTTCTTGACGAGCTGGGGCCTGGACCACGCTGACTTGGGGCAGCAGCGCCAGCAAGCTCTGGTTCAGCAGACCATGGGGATCTTTGCCCAACTGCTCACGCATCCAGTCCGGGTAGCCCTCCAGCAACCGCTGGAACGGCTGCAACGCGCCGCCCGAGCCGGCTTCAAGTGCACGGGCCAATACCTGTCCGGCCTTGGCCTCCTGGCCGCCCGCCAACAGAAGCTGCACCTGCTGGGTCAGCGCCATCAAGGCAATCATCTGTCGCCCACTGTTCTGGGACTGTTGCGCCAATGCTTCCAGACATTGCAACGCGGTGTCGGGCTGATGGCGTATGGCATCGAGCGCGGCTTGTTGCAGTTCGATATGTTGTGGCAGGTGTGGGTGGAACTCCGGCGCGGCAGCGGCGTGCTCGCCGTTGTAGGTCTGCCCCAGCCTGGTCAGCCAGGCGTCCGCCAGCTCGGTACGACCCTGGGCCAGCCATAGCTCGCATTTGATCAACGTAATCATCGCCAGGTAATAGATCGGCGGTACGTCCCAGATGTGCATCAAGCGCTCGGCCTCGGCCAGCTCGGCAAAGGCATTGGAAAACTGGCCGCGCCGCCCTTCAAAGTTGGCGATCACGCAATGCCCGATCAGCACACTGATATCCCGGCAGGCACGGGCTTCGGCCAGGCCGGCGCGCAAACGCACAAGGCCGGCTTCGGGCTGGTAACGCGCCAGCAGCAGGTAACCTTCGTAGAGCGACAACCGCGCACGCACCGCATACAGGCGCTGGGGCGCCAGGCCGTGCAAGCGTTCCAGGCCCTGGCGCACTTCGTCCAGGGAGCGCAGGATTTCGCCGCGTGACTGCAACACCCGCGCCCGGTCGTAATGGGCCAAGGCTTCAAACAACGGATTACCGACGCGCTGCGCCAGCTCCAGGGATTCGCGGTTCAAACCGCGGGCGCGCCACAGGTCGGCATCGACAATTGCCAGGTTGGACAGGGTCGACAGGCACATCAGGCGCTGGCCGTAGCGCTTTTGCGGCAGGCTCTCCAGTGCCTCGTTGCAATAGCGCAGGGTCAATTCGCGATCCCCGCGCCCACGGGCGATGATCCCGCTCAACGCCAGCCATTGGGCCAACATGGACCTTTGCGCGGTCGCCGAGGGTGCCGGCAGGAAGCGACTGAGGTAGCTGGAAAGCTCCTGGGCCGCGTCCAATTGGCACGCCAGGCCCAATGCCCAGCTGTAGAGCACGATCAAGCGCGGCGTGCTGATCAGCAGGCTGTCGGGCAAGTCCATCTTCCAGCGCAACAACATGCCAACATTCTGCTCTGCCAACAGTTGCTCTTCGGACAGGTTCTGGACCAGGTTCGCCGCCACGTCCAGATGGCCGGCCCGCAGCGCCTGCTCTACTGCCTCGTCGATCAAACCCTGGGCGTTGAACCAGCGGCAGGCGCGCAAGTGCAAGCTGGCCGGCGGCAATGTGGTGCTCTTCTCGCGGCGGGGACGCAGCAGGTCGGAAAACAAATGGTGATAGCGGTACCAGTGGCCCTGTTCATCCAGCGGCACCAGGAAAACCTGATGGGCCTGCAAATAATTCAGGATTTCGGCGCTGTCATGGGCTTCGCGGACCGCGTCGCACAACTCGCTGCAAAAACGCTCCTGGGGAGCAGTGTCGTACAGGAACGCTTGCACGTCGACAGGCAGGCAGTCGATGACTTCTTCAAGCAGGTAATCACGAATCAGCCCTTCGCCACCGTGAAGGCTTTGGGGTAAGGCCCCCTCATTGCCACCGGCTTCGGACGCCGCCAACAGCCAGAAGCGCAGGCCGGCGACCCATCCCTCGCTGCGGCGGATCAGGTTTTCCAACGCTTCGCCGCCTAACGCGCCGCTGTGCCCATCCAGCACGGCCAGGGATTCGTCGTGAGTCAGGCGCAGGTCTTGTTCATGCAGCTCCAGCAGATGCCGCGACAAACGCAGGCGCGCCAGGTGCCAGTCCGGACGCTGCCGGCTGGTGACCAGTACCAACAGACCGTCGGGCAAATGATTGAGGAAAAATTGCAGGCAACGATCCAGCACCGGGCCCTGGGCCAGGTGGTAGTCATCCAGCACCAGCAATAGCGGCGAGCGCGTGGACAGATGCTCCGCCAGCTCATCGAGCAGGCCGTCCAGCCATTCTTCAAAGGCAAAGGGTTGATGACGCTGACGCATTTTCAGCAAACCCAGGGATTGGGCGCCCAACTGCGGAAAATAGTGCTGCAAGCCGTCGAGCAATCGCTCCAGGAAGCGGCCGGGGTCATTGTCCCGTGGGCTCAGGCCCAGCCACAGACTTTGCCAGTGGGCCGGCAGGCCCTGGCAGAACTCCACCGCCAACGAACTCTTGCCGAACCCCGCCGGTGCGCAGACCAGCAACAATCGCCCGTCCAGGCCCGCGTTCAACCGTTGGCACAGGCGCGGGCGCAGCACGTAGCCGTCAGGCAATGGGGGCCTGTAGAAGCGGCCTTCCAGGGTTGGCATCACCACACTGGCAGGCCCTTGGATTCGGGACAGATCAGTCATCGCCGGGCTCTTGTAGAAGGCTGTTGTCGGCATTGCAGATGTCCGCAGACTAGCGGTAAAAGCGGCGGGATTGTAGATCTTTGCAACAATTGGCTGAAAAAGAACTGCGACAAGAAATATCCCTACAAACAGCACACACAAAAAGTGGGAGGGGGCTTGCTCCCGATGGCAGTGGATCAGTCAGAATTTTAATCGACTGTCAGACCGCCATCGGGGCAAGCCCCCTCCCACAGGGGTGCATTAGTGTGGGTTAGCGAACACCGTCCTGGCGCAGGGCCGCTGGGGTGAAGTCGCTGGTGGTGGCGGTGAAGCCGAAGTCATAAGCCTGTTTCTCTTCGTTCTTCATGCCCAGGGCGAGGTAGCGGCCGGACTGCAGGTCGTACAGGGTTTCCAGGGCGTACCACGGCACTTGCTTGTCGTAGTAGTTCTCGGCATGGGCTTCGGCAACGCGCCACAGTTGGCCACGGCCGTCGTAGTGGTCGATCACCGCCGCTTGCCAGGTGTCTTCGTCGATGAAGAAGTCACGCTTGGCGTAGATGTGGCGCTGGCCTTCCTTCAAGGTGGCGACCACGTGCCAGACGCGGCGCAGCTCGTAGCGCGCCAGGTCCTGGTTGATGTGGCCGGCCTTGATGATGTCGGCGTACTTGAGCTTCGGATCGTCGATCTTGTAGCTGTTGGAGGCGATGTAGATTTCTTTCTTGCCTTCCAGCTTCCAGTCGTAGCGATCCGGCGCACCGTTGTACATGTCGAGGTTGTCGGAGGTGCGCAGGCCATCGGCAGCAGTACCCGGCCCGTCATAGGACACTTGCGGGGCCCGGCGCACACGGCGCTGGCCGGCGTTGTAGACCCACGCCGAACGCGGTTCCTTCACCTGGTCCAGGGTTTCGTGCACCAGCAGTACACCACCGGCCAGACGCGCTGGCGCGGTGACTTGCTGCTTGAAGTAGAACAGGATGTTGCCCGGGTTTTTCGGATCGAAATCCTTCATCTTGTCGCGGAACACAAACTGATCGCGGAAGTACACCAGGCTGTAGGAACCGTTGGTTTGCGGCGTGGCCTGGGTGACCAGACGGGTTACGCTGCCGCCGCGATAACGGGTGATGTGGTTCCAGATGACTTCAACGCCGGTTTTGGGAATCGGGAACGGCACGGCGGTCTCGAAGTTTTCCAGACCGTTGCCGCCGGACACCAGGTTGGTAGTGGTGGCGTTTTTCTTGATGGCAGCGAACACGTCAGCCGGCACCGTGGCACCGCGATGAGTCGGGTAGACCGGCATCTTGAAGCTGTCCGGGTAACGCTTGAACATCGCGTACTGCCCTGGAGCCAGTTTGTCTTTGTACTGCTCGACGTTCTGCGCGGTGATGGTGAATTGCGGTTGTTCGCTGGCATATGGGTTGGCCAGGAAGCCACGGGAATCCACGGCGCCGGCGTTGGTTGGCAAGGGTGACCATTTGGGGATGGTGCCGGCCGCGTTGCCCGCCATCTCGGCGCCCATCGGGGTCAGGGTAGTACCGAGCTTGGCAGCTTCATCCGCCGAGACCGCCGCCATGACGTTGCTCGCCAGGATCGACAGCCCAAGCACACCGACGTGCAACAGACTTTTAGTTATTTTCATACTCTGGTCTTCCTGAATACATGCCACTTGAAAAGAGTGTGCTTAGAAGTTGGCGCCGAAGCTCAAGGCGACAAAGTCGCGATCATCCACGGTGCTGAACTTGCCACCAAAGAAGTTGGTGTACGCCAGGCTCGCGGTGTAGGTGTTCTGGTATTCGGCATCCAGGCCAAGGCTGACCGCCTTGCGACCCTCTTCAAAGTTGCCGCCGGGACCTGGCGAGTAACCTTTGACGTCATGGGACCAGGCCACGTTGGGCTTGAGGTTCACGCCAGCGAACACGTCCGGGTATTCCCAGATGGCACGGGCACGGTAGCCCCAGGACGTTGCAGTGGTGTAGCCGTCGTTGTTGCAGTTGGTGTTCAGGCCGGCAGCGTTGGGCAGCCCGGCGCCGTTGGCGGTGGAGTTGTTCAGCGCGTTGCAGAACCCACCTGGCAGCGTGCCTGGGCCGAACACCGGATCGCGACCATAGCGAGCCTGGGACTTGCTTTCCAGGCCACCCACATGGGTCACACCGATTTCACCGACCGTGGTCAGGCGACTGGCGCCCATCACCTGGTCGAAGAAGTGTGTAAAGGTGGTCTGGAACTGGGTGACTTCCTTGCGGTTGTAGCCATGCAGGTCTTGGCCCGGCGAGCCCTTGAGCACCGAAGCATTGCCAAAGCCAGGGATCGGCGTGACACCGGCAAACAGAATGTCGGTGGTACTCAACTGCACCGGCGCATTCGGCCGATAGCTCAATTCACCACTCCAGGCGGTGCCGGTAGGCAGCGTGGTGGAGAAGCTCAAGCCGTAGAGACGAATATCCTCCGGGTACTCGACGAAGTAGTTCGAACTGCCCGCCACGATCAGTGGACGCAGTGCCCCCAGCGGGCCCAGTGGACGGGTGTAGGCCGCAGACGGTGCACCCTGCGCACTAAAGATCGGCGCACGGCTGTGGTAGTTCATGAAGTAGGCGCCGAACTCGGTGTCCAGCGGTTCGAAGTTGTAATGCATGGCCACACCGAACTGGCCGCTGTCACGCGCATCACGGTCCGGCCCACGGCGCACCAGCACGCCTTCGCTGTTCACGTCCACGCCCAGGGCACCCAGGGTCGGCAGTGCCGCAGCGGGAATGGTCGAGCGCTTGTTCAACACCCGCAGGTTATTGCTGCAACCATCGGAGATCACGTCTGGCTGGGAGAAGAAAGTGCCGCAGTTATCAGTGACAGTCTGGTCCCATTCCAGTTGATAGAACGCTTCGGCCGACAGATTGTCGGTGAGCGTCTGGGACACGTAGAACATGTTGACCGGAATCAGGCCTTCCTTGATCTCGGCCCCCGGGCGACGAAACGCCGACACGTCGATCGGGTTGATGGAGTTGATGCCGCCGCCGATGAAGGTACTTTCGCCCCAGCTCACGACCTGCTTACCAAAACGCACGGAACCCGGCGCATCGGCAATCGAGTAGTTGTGGTAGACGAACGCATCGAGAATCTGACCGCCAGAAGACTTGGCGCCTTCCTTGCGGTTGTTGTCGCTGATGTCCTTGAACTGACGGCTCTCGTCCTTGAGTTCAAAGTCGTACCAGTACTTGCCGCGCACAAAGACGCCGGTGTCGCCGTACTTCAGTTCCAGGTCATGAATACCCTTGAAGATCTTCGAGAACGTCTCGCCGCGCTTGAAGTTCAGGTGACCGTCATCGGAAGTCTGGGACAGGCCCTTGCCGCCATTGTTGGCGCCGATCAGATCACGATTGGGCTTGGCCGTAGACCAGCTCGCACCCACCGAAAGCGAGGAGTCAAAGCTCCCTTCGATTTCACCGATGTTGAAACTGACGCCGAATGCAGGCCCGGCGAGCGTAGAAGCGAGACTGACGGCCAGGGGCAGTCTTGCCCGGCGCCAGAACTGGTTTACTTGGGTCATCGACGCTACTCCATGTGCATATTTTATTGTTATGGCAGTGAGCCCTTTCTTCAGATGTAACGGCCGGGATACAACGATTCCAATGCCGAACCGCAACCGAGCCTCCCTGGCTCGACGCGCAACATCCGCGAAAAACTCTGAAAGGGACTATAGCCAGAGGGGGGGTAGTGCTTGATCCCTCTAAAGTGTGATTTGCATCACCAACCTGTCTGCCACAACCCTTTCGCCACGCCGACGAAGGTCGACGCGGGAAGGATGGCTGAAATTCGGCAAATCACAAGTAGAGGCTTGAGATAGAGCAGCGCCGCGCCCAAAAGGGCGCGGCGAGGGGCGTCAAAGCGTAGACAGGAAGGTGCTGTTGTTGGCCTGCCATTCGATGATGTCGATACGGATACGTTTTTTGTCGAGCTTACCTACGCTGGTCTTGGGAATTTCAGTAACAACGGCGATCTGGCTCGGAATCGCCCACTTGCTCAAATGCCCCAGTTCAACGTAAGGCTTGAGGTGCTCCTTGAGCTCCCGCGCCCCAATCACTTGGCCCTCATGCACCACCAGCAAGGCAAAGGGGCGCTCGCCCCATTGCGGATCGGCGATGCCCACCACCGCTACCTCGCGTACCGCCGGGTGGCGGCTGACCAGGTCTTCGAGGGCCAGGGACGAGATCCATTCCCCACCGGTCTTGATCACATCCTTGATGCGATCACGGATATCGATCACACCAAACGCGTCCAGTGTGGCAACGTCGCCGGTGTGCATCCAGCCGCCGGCCCACAGCTCGGCGCCCTTTTGCGGTTCGTTGTAATAACCCTCGGTCAGCCAGGGCGCGCGCAGCACCAGTTCGCCCTGGGTTTCGCCGTCGGCGGGGAGAAAATTGCCGTCGGTGTCCATGATTGCCGCCTCCACCAGCGGCCCAGGCACACCGGCCTTGATGCGATAGGTGGTGCGTTCGTCTTCGCTGCCGGCCATCAGCTCTTCATTGAGGTGCGCGCACGACACCAGCGGCCCGGTCTCGGACATGCCATACGCGGCGGTCAATTGAATGCCGCGGGCCTTGGCGGCTTCGTACAGCGAGCGGTTGAGCGCGCTGCCGCCAATGACGATTTTCCACCCACCAAAATCCACGCCCTGGGCAGCCTTGGCGTTGAGCACCATTTGCAGGATGGTCGGCACGCAATGGGAGAACGTGACCTTCTCCTTGCGCCACAGCTGCACCAGGTATTCGGGGTCATAACGCCCGGGGTAGACCTGCTTCAAGCCGAGCATGGTCGCCACATAGGGCAGGCCCCAGGCGTGTACGTGGAACATCGGAGTGATCGGCATGTACACATCGTTGGTGCCCAACAGACGCACGCTGTCGACGCTGCCCATGATGGTCGCCACGCCAATGGTGTGCAGCACCAATTGGCGATGGGTGAAATACACCCCTTTGGGGTTACCGGTGGTGCCGGTGGTGTAGAAGGTGGTGGCGACGGAGTTTTCGTCGAAGTCCTGGAAGTCGTACTGGGGGCTGGCGGCGGCCAGCAGGGTTTCGTACTCACCGACCAGGTTGGGTAGTTCGGCGGTGTGGGTGTCACCATCGGTAATCAACAGGGTCTTGTCGACGGTGGTGAGCTGCCCGGCAATCGCCTGATAGAGACTTACGAACTCACTGTTGACCAGCACGAAGCGGTCTTCGGCGTGGTTCATGGTGTAGAGAATCTGTTCCGGCGACAGGCGCACGTTGATGGTGTGGATCACCGCGCCGATCATAGGGATAGCAAACATGCACTCCAGGTAACGGTGGCTGTCCCAGTCCATTACGGCCACGGTGTCACCGGCCTTGACCCCGGCTTCGGTCAGCACATTGGCCAGGCGCGCAACGCGCTCGATCAGCGTCGGGTAGGTGTAGCGCAGCTTGTCGCGGTAGATGATTTCCCGGGTCTTCTCGTAGCGAGTCCCGGACATCAACAGGCGCTTGATCAGCAGCGGGTATTGGTACGCACCTTCGGCGGGCGGGATAACACGGGTCTGCAACATACGAATCCCTTTAATGACTGCACGGTCTTGACTTGAAGACCTGCACTGTAGAGGGCTTATGTTTCAACCAAATCAGCCAAAGGAATGATTTGCGGAACTCAGCAAATGCTAGCTTTGCGCCAGTATCTGCGGCTTATGGAAGACCAATGTGGGAGGGGGCTTGCTCCCGATAGCAGGGTGTCAGTCAGCTTATGTAGGGCTGACACACCGCTATCGGGAGCAAGCCCCCTCCCACATTTGAGCTGTGTACCCTTGAGAAAATTGATTACTTCATGCTGGTAAACGCCAACTTCACCCCAATGGCGATCAACACCGCGCCCATGGTCCGATCAAACCAATGCCCCATGCGCGCAAAGCCGGCGCGTACACGCTGCTGGCTGAACAACATGGCCACCAGACAAAACCACAAGGCAGTCGCCACCGCCAGGTACACGCCATAACCCGCTTGTACCGCCAGTGGCGTATGCGGGTTGATCACCACGGTGAACAGCGAGAGGAAGAACAGCGTCGCCTTGGGGTTCAGGCCATTGGTCACAAAGCCTGCGGTAAACGCACCGCGTGGAGTGCGCTCGCCCGCTTCGCGGTGCAACTCGCCCTCGGCGGCGGGCTTGGCCGGCTGCGCACGCAGGGCCTTGAAACCGATATACAGCAGGTACGCCGCTGCGGCCCATTTGAGCGCATTGAACAACACGATGGACTGGGACACGATCAAACCGATCCCCAGCAACGAGTAACCCACATGCACGAAAATCGCCGTGCCAACGCCCAGGGCCGTCCAGGTGCCGGCGCGGCGACCGTGGGTCACGCTCTCACGGACCACCACGGCGAAATCCGGGCCGGGGCTGGCCACCGCCAACAAGTGAATCAAGGCTACGGTCAAAAACTCGGCGACGTACATGCTCACTCCATTAAGTAACTGATTATTTCATCTGATAGGCTCGGAAGATTACGCCTTCGAACCTCGTCGCAAAAGGTACAGTTGATCATGAACAATCGCCGCGCCGTCTTCCTCGACCACCCTTCACTGGACTTGGGCGACCTCGACCTCAGCGGTTTGCGCGACTGCTTCAGCCAGTTGCAGCTGTTTGAGCAGACCACGCCACAGAATGTGGTGGAACGCTTGCAGGGCGCTCAAGTCGCGATCAGCAACAAAATCCCGCTCACGGCGCAAACCCTGGCGGCGTGCCCCGAGCTCAAGCTGATCCTGGTTTCAGCCACCGGCACCAACAATATCGACCTCGAAGCCGCCCGCGCCCACGGCATCACCGTGAGCAACTGCCAGGGTTACGGCACGCCGTCGGTGGCCCAGCACACGATCATGCTGCTGCTCAACCTCGCCACGCGCTTGAAGGACTACCAACAGGATGTGGCCGCCGGCAAATGGCAGCAGGCCAGGCAGTTCTGTCTGCTGGACCATCCAATTGTCGAGCTGGAAGGCAAAACCCTCGGCCTGCTCGGCCATGGCGAACTGGGCAGCGCGGTGGCGCGCCTGGCCGAAGCCTTCGGCATGCGCGTGGTACTCGGCGCGATTCCCGGGCGCCCTGCCCGCTCCGACCGCGTGCCACTGGATCAACTGCTGGCCCAGGTCGATGCGCTGACCTTGCATTGCCCGCTCAATGAACACACCCGCGACTTTATCGGCGCCCGTGAACTGGCGCTGCTCAAGCCCGGCGCGTTTATCGTCAACACCGCCCGTGGTGGCTTGATCAACGAACAGGCCTTGGCGGACGCGCTGCGCAGTGGTCATCTGGGCGGCGCGGCGACCGACGTGTTGAGTGTGGAGCCGCCGATCAATGGCAGCCCGCTGCTGGCCGGCGATATTCCTCGGTTGATTGTCACGCCCCACAATGCCTGGGGCAGTCGCGAAGCGCGGCAACGCATCGTCGGCCAATTGACGGAAAACGCCCGAGGCTTTTTCAGCGGTGCCCCGCTGCGCGTCGTCAGTTGATAAACTGCGCCCCTTTTCAAGGAGCAGACCATGGATCCGCGCAGTGAAGTACTGCTTCGCCAGGCCGAACTTTTTCAAGGCAACCTGCTGCTGGTAGGTTTGCCTGCCGACGACTTGCTCGGGCGCTTGCCCAACGCCCATGGCTGGTGCTGGCACGCCGGCGACCAGGCCGCGCTTGATGCACGGTTTCCCGAGCGCAGCCAGTTCGGGGTGAATGTGCCCGAGCGTGCCTTCGATGCCGCAGTGATCTTCCTGCCCAAGTCCAAGGACCTCACCGACTACCTGCTCAACGCCGTGGCCGCTCGCCTGCCTGGCGCCGAGCTGTTTCTGGTGGGTGAGAAAAAAGGCGGTATCGAAAGCGCTGCCAAGCAGATGACCCCCTTCGGCAAGCCGCGCAAGCTGGATAACGCGCGGCATTGCCAGCTATGGCAAGTCACCGTCGCCAACGCCCCGCAAGCGGTCGAACTGGAGAGCCTGGCACAGGTCTTCGATGTACTACTGGCCGAAGGCCCGCTGAAGGTGGTGAGCTTGCCGGGAGTGTTCAGCCATGGCCGCCTGGACCGCGGCACCGAGTTGCTGCTGGAGCACCTGGACAAGCTGCCCAGCGGGCATCTGCTCGATTTCGGTTGCGGCGCCGGGGTACTGGGGGCTGCGGTCAAGCGTCGCTACCCGCATAACACCGTGACAATGCTGGATGTGGATGCCTTCGCAGCTGCCAGCAGTCGGCTGACGTTGGCGGCGAACGGCCTGGAAGCCGAGGTACTGACCGGGGATGGAATCGATGCCGCGCCAATGGGGCTAAGCGCGATTTTGAGCAACCCGCCGTTCCATGTCGGGGTGCATACCGATTACTTCGCCACGGAAAACCTGCTGCGAAAAGCAGCCAAACATCTGGCAAAAGGTGGCGAACTGCGCTTGGTTGCCAACAGCTTCCTGAAGTATCAGCCGCTGATCGAAGAGCATCTGGGTATCTGCGCAATCAAGGCCGAAGGCAATGGTTTTCGCATCTACCGCGCCAAGCGCCCCTGACGGCCGTTTGAAAAAGAACGCTTGCCGAATGGATTTTGCCTAGGCAGAATCCGCAGCGTCCTAGGGGAGTAGTCTCCCACGAGCCCATGCTCGTCCGGCATACGTCAACATACTTGGTCAGCAGACCATGGCGTATGCGACCCAGGAGTCCGCACAGACGGGCCGGGGTTTGACAAGACCTATGACACGCACACCTTACCCGGGGCGGGAAGGCTGTACGTGTCATAGCCGTGTCGACCCGCCCCTGGAAACTACCTGATGCTGGATTCACTACTCGTTCCTACCGCAATCGTTGCCTTGGCCGAAATCGGCGACAAGACGCAGTTACTCGCGCTCATTCTTGCTGCCCGCTTTCGCAAACCCTGGCCGATCATTGCCGGCATTGTCGCCGCAACCCTGGCCAACCATGCGGCCGCCGGTGCCGTGGGCGCCTGGTTCGGGAGTTTCTTCTCGGATGCGGTGCTGCACTGGATCCTCGCGGCGAGCTTCTGTGCCACGGCACTCTGGACCCTGGTGCCAGACAAACTCGATGATGACGAAGCCAGTACCACCCGCAAGTTCGGGCCATTTCTGACCACGCTGATTGCGTTCTTCCTTGCGGAAATCGGTGACAAGACCCAGATCGCCACGGTGATGCTGGCAGCGCAGTATCCGGAGTTGTGGCTGGTGATTATCGGCACCACGCTGGGCATGTTGATTGCCAACGTACCGGTGGTTCTGGCGGGGAATTTCGCGGCGGAGAAACTGCCGCTGACCTTGATTCGTCGATTGGCGGCCACAGCGTTCTTTGTACTGGCGATTGTGGCGGTCTACAAAGCCATGCAAAGCAGCGGCTGGATCTAAGACTGCAACCCGATCTATTGTGGGAGGGGCGGTGCGCCCCTCCCACATTTGGATCGTCATCAAGCCTCAGGATTTCTTGGCCTGCTGGTACAGCGGCATTACCTTCGGAATCGCTGCCTGCAACGAAGCAATCCGGCTGTCGGAAGCTGGGTGAGTACTCATGAATTCCGGCGGCGCGCCTTCGGAAGCCTTGGCCATTTTGTTCCACAAGGTGATCGCGGCGTTCGGGTTGTAGCCGGCACGCGCCGAAAGCTCCAGGCCGATCAGGTCGGCTTCGTTTTCGTTGCTGCGGCTGTTGGGCAAGGTCATGCCATAGTTGGCCACGGTATCGGCCAGTGCCAGGCTGTCCTGGCCAAGACCGAATATTGCACCAGCGCCCTGCTTGGCCATTTCAATACCGTACGCCTTGGACATCGCTTCACGACCGTGCTCACGCAGGGCGTGGGCGATTTCATGGCCCATCACCGCAGCCAACTCGTCATCGGTGAGCTTGAGGTTGTCGATCAGCGCGCTGTACACCAGGATCTTGCCGCCAGGCCCGCAGTTGGCGTTCATCTCGTCGCTTTTGATCAGGTTCACTTCCCAGTTCCACTGGGCGGCATCTGCGCGAAAGGTCGGCGCCTGGGCGATCAGGCGCTTGGCGATGGCCTGCACACGCTTGGCGTTGGCGCTGGTCTTGTCCAGAACGCCTTTGCCACTGGCTTCACCCAGGGTCTGCTGGTAAGACTGGGCGTACATCTGGTCGACTTCCTGGCTCGACAACATGCTGAACATGTATTGCTTGCGCTCAACCCCAACAGCACCGCCGCTGGTCGTGTTGACCGACTGGCAACCCGCCAGCAACATCGCTGTAACCAAACCGCTTACCGCCAATGACTTCTTCATGAACACGCTCCCTGAAAACATGGCGCGTATCGTAGGCGGTCGTTTGTATTGGCGCCAGATACATCAGACATTTAACCGCTGAATTTCGGACACATCCCACAGTGCAGGCTCAAGCCGGGGTCAGACACTCCGGCCCATTGAGCTTGGGATCATTGACCATATTGGCCAACACGCGCTCACGTAAAGCGCTGGGCTCACCGGCCAGCAACCCTTGCAACACGTGCAGCGGCGTCTCGGGGTCGAGCCAGGCGGCTTGCCCCGCCGCATCAAGAATCAACGGCCGACGTTGGCTTTGCGCTGCCTGGGTGACCACGGCGGTGCTCAGCCACACCTGCTCCTGCACGGGATACGCTTCCCAGATCGCAGCAAAAAACAGGGTGGAGCCCTCCCCCGGCGTCAACCAATACGGGCGCTTGCGCTGGGTACCGCGCCATTCGTAGAAACCGTTGGCTGGCAACAGGCAGCGGCGCTGGCGGAATGCCTCGCGGAACATCGGTTGCTCGGCGAGCGTTTCGGCGCGGGCATGGGCCGGAGTACGGGAAAGATCCGTCAACCAAGGCGGCGTCAGCCCCCAACGGGCACGCGCCAGGGTGAGCTGGCCTTCGCTCAGGCGCTGGATCAGCACCGAATCATTGGGGGAAATGTTCCACTGGGCCTGCTGATCGGCGGGGAAGCCGGGCAAGGCAGCAAAGGCAGGGTTCCAGCGAAACAGGGCATAACGTCCACACATGGGGCAACACGACTCTTGGGGTAAACCGACCGACAGCCTAACAGACCAATACGTCGGGGAAGCTGTCGGGTTCGTCGCCGGGCAAGGGTTGCGCGCCGATATAGGCCGTGATCAGCTCGCGGGCGTACGCCGCCTGATCATTATCGACCTCCAGCCCCAGCAAACCGAAGATCGGCAACTCGCCGGTACCACCGAGCAAGTGGCGGCCCATCAAGTGCGCTTCGATGCCCTCACTGGCCAGCATCTGTTGCAACAGCTCGCCTTCCATCAGGTTTTCCGGCTCGTAGATTCGCTGCATGGGCGTACCTGTTATTCGTTTTCGCTACGCATCATTCATTTTCGCTGCGGGTTTCGAGCATCCACTCGTCACCATGCACTTGCAGGTTGAACGTGATCGGCCGGCAACACACCTGGCAGTCTTCTATATAGGTCTGGTCCCCGCCAGACAAATCCACTGTTGTCTCGACCACTTCGCCACAATAAGGACAATCGTACATCGCAGTTTCCAGCATCGCAGTCTCCAAGGTGACTTGTGCGTATAATCGCCGGTCTATTTACAGGGCTATTTCCGGCAGAGCCAGTTTACTCACGCCGCCCCTGCTATTTCCTTTACTTACCCTAGCCGTTTCTAACAAGAGAGCATGATGGGCGAATTCGATACCATCCGACCTTACAACGACAGCGAAGTCCCGGCAGTGCTGGCGCGTCTGTTCAGTGACAAGGCCTTTCTGGACATCCTGACCCACTTTCGCTTCCCGCGCTTTGCCGGCGCCCTGGGCTGGTTGCTCAAGCCGATGATCGCGCGCAAATTGCGCCGTGAGTTTGCCGGCGTCACCACCGTGGCGACGCTGCAAGACAAAGTCGAATACTACGTTGACCACACGATTGACCGGGCGACCGACGGCGTAACCTACACTGGCGTCGAGCAGCTCAAATCCGGCACCGCCTATCTGTTTCTGGCCAACCACCGCGACATCGTGATGGACCCGGCCTTCGTCAACTATGCCGTGTATCACGCCGGCCTGCCGACGCCACGCATCGCCATTGGTGACAACCTGCTGCAAAAGCCGTTTGTCAGCGACCTGATGCGCCTGAACAAGAGCTTCATCGTGCACCGTTCGATCACCGGGCGAAAGGAGAAGATGGCGGCCTACAACCTGCTGTCGGCCTATATCAACCATTCGATCCGCAACGACTGCCAGTCAATCTGGATCGCCCAGGCTGAAGGCCGGGCCAAGGATGGCGATGACCGTACCGAATCGGCGATTCTCAAGATGTTCCACGTCAGCCGCAAGGACGAGCCGTTTGCCGAGGTTATCCAGTCGTTGAACCTGACGCCGGTATCCATCAGCTACGAGTACGACCCTTGCGATGCCGCCAAGGCCCGCGAGCTGTATATCCGCGCCACCACCGGCACCTACACCAAGGCACCGGGCGAGGACGACGTGAGCATCGCCCTGGGTATCACCGGCTACAAGGGCCGCGTACATGTGAACTTTGCGCCGCCGATTACCGAGCGTTTCGAAGATACCAAGCTGCTGGCAGTGGAAATGGACCGGCAGATCCTCGGTGGCTACCGCTTGTTTCCGGTGCATTACCTGGCGTACGCACAGTGGGATGATGCCGATCCGCAGTTGCAAGTGCCTAAAGCGGCGGATGTATTCCCCGCCGATGAGCTGGCCAAGGCCAAGGCAGAATGGGAGCGACGCTTGAACGAATGCCCGGCCGAACACCGGCCTTATCTGGTGGTGCAGTATGCGACGCCGGTACGCAATCAATACCGAGTCAAGGCCGGGATCCCCCTGTAATATGTGACCCTACAGGGGATATGTGGCAGGCGCTGATTCTACGGGCAGTACATGGCCAGTGTGGGAGCTGGCTCGCCTGCGATAGCGGTGGTTCAGTTAAAGATTCAGTGGCTGATACACCGCCTTCGCGGGCAAGCCCGCTCCCACATTTGGTTTTGCAGTGGAATTAGAAATGGGTGCTGAGCCAGGAGGCGGCCAGAGCCAGGCTAAGGCAGCCGAACCCCACACGGTAAGCCTGACGATGCGCCCGTTCAGTGTGCGTTTCCAGAAAAAGCATCGGCTGATCAATCGCGCGCTCTTCGCTACGCATGGCGAGTTCGGCCATCGCACGTTGCGCGTGCAGGCGGGTGATGAACAGCACCAAGGCGCCCGAGCAGGCAACCAACAGGGCAACAGCATTGATGAGCAGCGCCATCGCAAACCTCGGCGAATCAGTATTCGGATATCAGTCCAGATACCAACCTGAACGATAGTCGCCTCCTGCGCCTTTAATGCTCCTTCTCCGTTGACGGCTAATGTATCCAGTAATTTACAGCGTCACCTGAACGTCACCTTAACAAGTCACTCTGTTGCCCTTCGATGCTTGAGGAGCTAGTCATGTTGCACGCGCAAAACCAGGATCGGCTGTATCTGATCGCCCCAAACGATGAGCAAGAGGCGCTGGTCGGCAGCCTTGCGTTCAACGTCCAGGATCGCCACTGGCTGGTGTATTGCGCCCTCGGCGGCCACCAACATGCGGACTTGCCGGAACTGGATTTGCTCACCGGCGTGAGTGTGCTGGACTTCTATGTCGATACGGCGGCATGACCAAACCACGGGCATAAAAAAACCGGGCTCATCACTGAGCCCGGTTTTTTGGGCACGGTTTATTGCGAACTGAGCAACTGGCCGATGCTTGGGTCCTTGAACAGGCGGGTCAGGGCATCGCTGAGCACATCGCTGACCAGCTTGGTGTTGGTTTCCTGGTTGGGCGACATGCCGAAGCGCTGGTTCAGCGATGCGGCGTAGCGGCCACTGTAGCGACGGGTACCGGCGCTGACATCAGACTTGAAGGTCGCACCGATGGAGGCTTCGGTCACATACAGCCCCTCTTTGGGCGACTGGTACTTCAGCTCGGCCAGGGTCACGGTCAGTTGCGGCACACCTGGCGAGTTGGTCGGTGTAAAGCCCAGCAAGCGCACAGCGGCTTCAGCCTGGGCCTGCAGCTTGGGCAGCACATCCTGGCCGGTCACCGAAATCAGCGCAGTCTCCGGATACAGGCCGCCACGCGAGCCCAGGGTTGGCGACGGACGACCGTCGACCACACGTACCGACACCGGCTGGCCATGACCTACCGCAGCCAACGGCGCGGTGACTTTAGGTTGCGGGCTGAGTTGTTGCGGGCTGTTGGCGCAGCCAACCAGGGTCAAACTGGTCACAGTGATCAAACCGAACAACAGGCGTTGCAACATACTCATTTCTCCAGGACTAGGTGCAGACAGGTCGCCAGTATAACGGTGCACGCACGCCACTCACCAGCAATCCTGAACGGTGGCTGAAGCCATGGGTAAATTACAAATTCGCATAAATTGGTCACCGCAGTGTCATGCCACACTGGCAATCTTCAAGCATGTAACACACCAGGTACACAGCCATGCGCCTTCTCAAGACACTGTTCATGTCACACGCCCGTCACCGCCACTTCGCCCTGCTCGACGCCCAGGGCCATTGCCAGGCATTCAAACAATGCAGCCTGCCGCCCGTCGGTGAAGGTTGGGTGGAAGTGACCGAGACTCATCTGGGCTGGATGCACCGCCCTCTGCCGGCCAGCGCCCGGGTCAAGCCGCAGGTTTTTCGCGCACAACACCGGCAAGCGTTGGCCTCCTGACCGGGACCCGAATAAAAGTCATAAAACACGCCCATTTCCCTGGCGTTCTTCGCTACAATCTCCCCCCGATTATAAGGACGTCTCCTGATCGGGCCCCGCAGCATCGTTAATGCCCAGGCATTAGCCCCAAAATCGCCCACAGAGAGCCGCCCACACAGATCAAGTGAAGCTGGCGTGCTTGCTGTTTCCTTTGCAAACCACCCCGCCTTTATCGGATCTGCCAGAGCTGCCATTGCGCTCGGCCACTTGTGTTGTTTGCCCGTTTTGCCGCATGTCGGCAGAGGTTTACGGGCCAGGTGCCAGGCTGGGGCAGCCCTTTTTTGAGGTTCACGTCTTCAAAAGAGCGTGAAAAAACGGGTTTTCACAACTTCACAAGAGTGTGGCGAGCAAATGAATAGTTTGGCGTTTGTACAAGCACCATCAGCGTCTGGGGCAGCCCAATTACACAGGATCGAGCCTTCCTCAAAAACCGGAGCTTGAGCCTGTCCGCTACGGATTGGTTGCACGAATCGCACGCTTTGACCATAAGTCGAATTGCCACAGGCGCCCATGAATGCGTTCATAGGCAGATTAGCCCGGCAGGAAGCGTGTGCTGAAGTTGCAAAGAATTGCGAAACGGACATGGCGATCCTGGCCATGGGTAACCTGGGGCAACACGTGAACCGCCCCGTCACTCCTGGCAGCCATGCCGTCAATTTGGTGCTGCAGATTTTGGAGACGCGTTAAATGGCGCATAACGAAGCAGTCGACGTAGTTCTGGTAGGGGCCGGCATCATGAGTGCCACCCTGGCCGTACTGCTCAAGGAGCTCGACCCCGGCCTCAAGCTGGAAGTCGTTGAGCTGATGGATTCGGGTGCCGCGGAGAGTTCCAACCCGTGGAACAACGCCGGTACCGGCCACGCCGGGCTGTGTGAGCTGAACTACACGCCACAGGCCGCCGATGGCTCCATCGACATCAAGAAAGCCGTGCACATCAACACCCAGTTCGAGGTGTCGAAACAGTTCTGGGCGTACCTGACCAAGAAGGGCACCTTCGGCTCGTCCAAGTCGTTCATCAGCCCGGTCCCGCACCTGAGCTTCGTGCAGGGCGACAAAGGCGTGTCCTTCCTCAAGAAACGCTTTGAGACCCTCAGCCAGCATCACGCGTTTTCGGACATGCACTACACCGAAGACCGCAGCGAAATGGCCGAGTGGATGCCGCTGATGATGCCGGGCCGCCCGCTTGACGAAAAAATCGCCGCGACCCGCGTGATGAACGGCACCGACGTCAACTTCGGCGCCCTGACCAATCAGTTGCTCAGCCACCTGACCAGTTCGCCTGATGCACAGGTCAAATACTGCAAGCGCGTCACCGGCCTCAAGCGTAACGGCGCCGGCTGGACCGTGAGCATCAAGGACGTCAACAGCGGCAACAGCCGCGAAGTGGACGCCAAGTTCGTGTTCCTCGGCGCCGGTGGTGCGGCCCTGCCGCTGCTGCAAGCCTCGGGCATCGAAGAAAGCAAAGGCTTCGGCGGTTTCCCGGTCAGTGGCCAGTGGCTGCGTTGCGACAACCCGGAAGTGGTCAAACAGCACCAGGCCAAGGTCTACAGCCAGGCTGCCGTGGGTTCACCGCCCATGTCCGTGCCGCACTTGGACACCCGCGTGGTGGATGGCAAGAAGTCCCTGTTGTTCGGGCCATACGCAGGCTTTACCACCAAGTTCCTCAAGCACGGCTCGTTCCTTGACCTGCCGATGTCGATTCGCGCCGGCAATATTGGCCCGATGCTGGCCGTGGCCCGTGACAACATGGACCTGACCAAGTACCTGGTCAGCGAAGTGCGCCAATCCATGGAGCAGCGCCTGGAATCCCTGCGTCGCTTCTACCCCGAGGCGAAAGCCGAAGACTGGCGCCTGGAAGTGGCCGGCCAGCGGGTGCAGATCATCAAGAAAGACCCGAAGAAAGGCGGCGTGCTGCAATTCGGCACCGAGCTGGTGGCGGCCAAGGACGGTTCGCTCGCGGCGCTGCTGGGCGCATCTCCGGGTGCCTCGGTGACCGTATCGATCATGCTGGAGCTGATTGAACGCTGCTTCCCGCAGAAGGCTGCCGGTGAATGGGCGAGCAAGCTGCACGAGATCTTCCCGGCGCGGGAAAAGGTCCTGGAGACGGATGCCGAGCTGTATCGCAAGATCAACACGCAGAACAACATCAGCCTTGAGCTGGTGGAGCCAAGCAACGAAGCCCAAAGCTACGCTTAAGGTTTGAATGCAAAAAAAAACGCCCCTCGGGGCGTTTTTTTGTGGCTCGGATAATCAGCCGCGGGCTTTTTCGATCAGCTCGATGTACTCGGCGGCGTTGCGCTGGTCCTTGATCAGGTCAACGAAGGTCTGGCCATGCTCGTCCTGGCCATCCAGGTCCAGGCCTGCTTCTTGGAAAAAGCCCAGGAAACGCTCGAAGTCGTCGATACGCAGGCCGCGATAGGCCTTGATCAGTTTGTGCAGGGACGGCGAAGTCGCATCAACCGGCTCGAAGTCCAGGAACAACTTGATTTGGTCGTCACCGATCTCGTCGCCAATCACCTGTTTCTTATCTTTACGCATTACCGACTCCAGCCTGCAGACATTTACACGGGGTTTGAAGTCTACCTGCGCGACGCAGGATGTGGGAGGGGCTCAATCGAACTGGGCAAGCATCCAGCGTTGGTAGTCAGCCACACCGGCATCACCTTCTCGCGGCGCCCAATCAGCCAGCTCCCCCTCACCCACCGGTCGATAAGGCCCGGCCTTGCATTCGAACATCACAGTGTCAGGCTCCAGCACCACCAGGCCATGGAATACGCCCGGCGGCAAGTCGACACCGGCGCACTTACCACCCGCCTGCATCACGCGCTTGGCAATCACTTCACCCGTTTCGGTGAATATCAGCAGACCCAGGGCCCCCTGAAGCACCAGCAAGGTCTCCGCCTTGTCGGCACTCAGGTGACGATGGGGCGGTACATATGTGCTCGGTTGCAGGGCCACAGCCAAGCGATGGCAAGGTTCTTCCATCTGATGGAAATTATGGTGATATCGGCCACGGGGGCTGGCGGCCGCTTTCTCGGCCAATTCGGCAAACAGGGTCTGATCAAGAAAGCGGGCCATCGATTACATTCCTTTAACGGCAAAGATGCCATTGGCGTTACGCCAGTAGCCTTTGTAGTCCATGCCATACCCGAAGATATAGCGGTCGACGCAAGGCAGCCCAACAAAATCGGCTTTCAATTCAGGGCGGGCCTTGCGGTCGTGGTCTTTATCGATCAACACAGCGGTATGCACTTTGCGCGCGCCGGCATGTTTGCAGAAATCGATGATCGCGCCCAGGGTATGACCTTCATCGAGGATGTCATCGATGATCAGCACATCGCGGTCAATGAACGAAACTTCCGGCTTGGCCTTCCAGAACAGATCGCCGCCGCTGGTTTCGTTGCGATAACGGGTGGCGTGCAGGTAAGAGGCTTCCAGTGGGAATTGCAGGTGGGTGAGCAATTTACCGGCGAAGATCAGGCCACCGTTCATCACACAAAAGACCACCGGGTTGGTGTCGGCCATTTCGCGGGTGATGTGCTCGCCGACCTTGGCGATTGCTGCTTCGACCTGCGCTTCGGTGTACAGGCAGTCAGCCTCGTGCATGATTTGACGGATATGCTCGAGATCAGCAGACATGGCGCTCTCCAAGGGGGTGCTGTGGCAAGAAAAGCGGGCGAAGGTACGCTTCTCGTGCGCTCCAATCAAGCCTTTATGGACTAACGTACTTGATGTCTATAGGACAACACTCTCGGATAGATTAATCTAGGCCGGTTTTTTTGCCCGCCGCCGGAGCCTTTCCCATGCCCACTCGCGAGATCCGCCACCCGCTGATCCGACACAAACTCGGCCTTATGCGCCGTGCCGACATTAGCACGAAGAATTTCCGTGAGCTTGCTCAGGAAGTCGGAGCGCTGCTGACTTACGAAGCCACCAAGGATTTACCCCTGGAAACCTACGAGATCCCCGGTTGGGCCGGTCCCGTACAAGTGGAAAAAATCGCCGGTAAGAAAATTACCGTCGTCCCTATCCTGCGCGCCGGTATCGGCATGCTCGAAGGTGTACTCAGCCTGATCCCGGGCGCCAAGGTCAGCGCCGTGGGCGTTGCCCGCAATGAAGAAACACTGCAGGCCCACACCTACCTGGAGAAGCTCGTTCCGGAAATCAACGAGCGCCTGGCCATGATCATCGACCCGATGCTCGCCACCGGTAGCTCCATGGTCGCGACCATCGACCTGCTGAAAAAAGCCGGCTGCCGGGACATCCGTGCCATGGTGCTGGTGGCCGCGCCCGAAGGCATCGCCGCCGTCGAGAAAGCCCATCCGGATGTGCAGATCTACACCGCATCCATTGATGAGCGCCTGAATGAACACGGCTACATCATCCCAGGCCTTGGCGATGCCGGTGACAAGATCTTCGGCACCAAGCAGAAGGACGCGTGAACATGCAGGATGAATTCAACGACCCGCTTTGGCGCCAGATCCTGTCTGGCGCACAGATGCTCTTCGTAGCATTTGGCGCGCTGGTGTTGATGCCGCTGATCACAGGTCTTGATCCAAACGTCGCACTGTTCACCGCCGGCCTGGGCACATTGCTGTTCCAGGTGGTGACAGGGCGGCAGGTGCCGGTATTTTTGGCATCGAGCTTCGCGTTTATCACCCCGATCATCCTCGCCAAAGGCCAATTCGGCCTGGCGGCGACCATGGGCGGGGTGATGGCGGCCGGTTTCGTCTATACGTTCCTGGGCCTGGCCGTGAAGGTCAAGGGCACCGGCTTTATCGATCGGCTGCTGCCACCGGTGGTCATCGGCCCGGTGATCATCTCGATCGGCCTGGCCATGGCGCCGATTGCCGCCAATATGGCCATGGGCAAGTCCGGCGACGGAGCCGAGTTGATCCATTACCAGACGGCGATGCTGATCTCGATGCCCGCGCTGCTGACCACCTTGATCGTGGCCGTGTTCGGCAAAGGTATTTTCCGCCTGGTGCCGATCATCTCCGGCGTGCTGGTGGGCTTTGCCATGTCGTTCTATTTTGGCGTGGTCGACACCGCAAAGATCGCGGCTGCGCCGTGGTTCGCCCTGCCCCACTTTACCGCGCCGGAGTTCAACTGGCAGGCGATCCTGTTTATCGTCCCGGTGGCCCTGGCCCCGGCGATCGAACATATCGGCGGTGTGATTGCGGTGGGCAGCGTGACCGGTCGCGACTACCTGAAAAAGCCCGGCCTGCACCGCACCTTGCTGGGTGACGGTATCGCCACTACGGCTGCCGGCATGTTTGGCGGCCCGCCGAACACCACCTACGCCGAGGTGACCGGCGCAGTGATGCTGACCAAGAACTACAACCCGAAAATCATGACCTGGGCGGCAGTGTTTGCCATCAGCCTGGCGTTTATCGGAAAGTTCGGCGCACTGCTGCAGAGCATCCCCGTGCCAGTGATGGGCGGGATTCTGTGCCTGCTGTTCGGCTCGATTGCCGCGGTGGGGATGAACACGCTGATTCGCCACAGGATCGACCTGGGTGAAGCACGCAACCTGGTGATTGTGTCGGTAACCCTGGTATTCGGGATTGGCGGTGTGCTGGTCGGCACCGGCACCGGCCCGGACGATTTCGGCCTCAAGGGCATCGCCCTGTGTGCCGTGGTGGCGATTGGTTTGAACCTGTTGCTGCCGGGCAATGATGGCTGGAAGAACAAGAAGCCGGATGAGCCGCTGATCTAACCATCGACACAAAACCAATGTGGGAGGGGGCTTGCTCCCGATGGCAGTGTCTCAGTCAATACAACTGTTGACTGACACTCCGCTATCGGGAGCAAGCCCCCTCCCACATTTTTTTGATTTTCAGTGTGGCTTAGAGCTCGCCGAGCCCATCAATCAGCGCCTGGTTCTGCTCAGGCGTACCGATACTGATCCGCAGGAACTGGGCAATCCGCTCCTGCTTGAAGTGCCGCACGATAACCCCCTGCTCACGCAACTTGGCTGCCAATCCAGCAGCGTCATGCCGTGGGTGGCGCGCAAAGATGAAGTTCGCCGCCGAGGGCAACACTTCAAACCCTTTGCCTTCCAGTTGCGCGACCACCTTGTTGCGGCTGTCGATCACCATCTGGCAGGTCTGCTCGAAGTATTCACGGTCTTCGAACGCCGCCGCCGCGCCAACAATCGCCAGGCGATCCAGCGGGTAGGAGTTGAAGCTGTTCTTGACCCGCTCCAGCGCCTCGATCAGGTCCGGATGACCCACGGCCAGGCCCACACGCAAACCGGCCAGTGAGCGCGATTTGGACAGGGTCTGGGTCACCAGCAGGTTCGGGTAACGGTCCACCAGGCTGATGGCGGTTTCGCCACCGAAGTCGATGTAGGCTTCGTCGACCACCACCACCGAATCCGGGCTGGCCTTGAGGATCTGCTCCACCGCATCCAGCGCCAGTACGCAGCCGGTGGGTGCGTTAGGGTTGGGGAAGATGATCCCGCCGTTGGGCCTGGCATAGTCAGATGCGCGAATCTGGAACTGCTCGTCCAACGCCAGCGCGTCGTACTTGATGCCGTAGAGGCCGCAATAGACGGGGTAAAAGCTGTAGCTGATATCCGGGAACAGCAGTGGCAGATCGTGCTGGAACAGGCCATGAAAGATGTGCGCCAGGACTTCATCGGAACCGTTGCCCAGGAATACCTTCCCGGCGTCGATTCCGTAATACCTGGCCACTGCCTGTTTAAGCAGGTCGCTGTTGGGGTCCGGGTACAGGCGCAAGTTGTCGTTCAACTCGGCCTGCATCGCTGCCAATGCCTTGGGCGATGGGCCGTATGGGTTTTCGTTGGTGTTGAGCTTGACCAGCTTGGTCAGCTTCGGTTGCTCACCGGGTACGTAAGGCACAAGGTCCTTGACGAAAGGGCTCCAGAATTTGCTCATGCCTTACTCTCCCTTGACGATGCGGTATTCAGCGCTGCGTGCGTGAGCGCTGAGGGATTCACCACGGGCCAGCACCGAGGCAGTCTTGCCCAGCTCGGAAGCACCTTGTGGCGAGCAGAAGATAATCGACGAACGCTTCTGGAAGTCGTACACCCCCAGCGGCGATGAAAAACGCGCAGTGCCGGAGGTCGGCAACACGTGGTTAGGCCCGGCGCAGTAGTCGCCCAGGGCTTCGCTGGTGTGACGCCCCATGAAGATCGCACCGGCGTGACGAATCGACGGCAACCAGGCTTGCGGGTCCGCTACGGACAGCTCCAGGTGTTCCGGCGCGATGCGGTTGGCCACTTCGATGGCTTGCTCCATATCACGCACCAGAATCAGTGCGCCGCGGCCATTGATCGACTTCTCGATGATTTCGGCACGCTCCATGGTCGGCAGCAGCTTATTGATGCTGGCGGCGACCTTGTCGAGGAACTCGGCATCGGGGCTGACCAGGATCGCCTGGGCATCTTCGTCGTGCTCAGCCTGGGAGAACAGGTCCATGGCGATCCAGTCCGGATCGGTCTGGCCGTCACACACCACCAGAATTTCCGAAGGGCCGGCGATCATGTCGATGCCGACCTGGCCGAACACATGGCGCTTGGCGGTGGCGACGTAGATGTTGCCTGGGCCAACAACCTTGTCGACCTTCGGCACGCTTTCGGTGCCATAGGCCAAGGCCGCGACGGCCTGGGCGCCACCGATGGTGAACACGCGGTCGACACCCGCGATGCAGGCGGCAGCCAGCACCAGCTCGTTGATTTCACCACGAGGGGTCGGCACCACCATGACCACTTCAGTGACGCCCGCCACTTTGGCCGGAATCGCGTTCATTAACACGGACGACGGATAAGAGGCTTTACCGCCCGGCACGTAAAGGCCGGCACGGTCCAACGGCGTGACCTTCTGGCCCAGTACGGTGCCATCGGCTTCGGTGTAGCTCCAGGAGTCCTGCTTCTGCTTTTCGTGGTAGCTGCGTACCCGCGCCGCTGCGACTTCCAGGGCTTCGCGCTGGGGCGCGGTGATACGCGTCAGGGCCAGCTCAAGGCGCTCGCGGGGCAGGATCAGGTCCGCCATCGACTTGACGTCCAGGCCGTCGAACTGACGGGTGAAGTCCACCAGCGCCGCATCACCGCGCTCGCGCACGGCCTTGATAATGTCGAGCACCCGCTGGTTGACCGAATCGTCGGACACGCTTTCCCAGCTCAGCAGATGATCCAGATGATGGGCGAAATCCGGGTCGGCAGCGTTGAGTCGGGCAATTGCAGTGGACGTGGTCATAGCGAGGGCCTCAATAGAATTGGCAAAAACTCAGGCGCCCTAAACTAGCAGTCGTTTCCGCTTGGGCACCTGAGAATTCTGGCTATGAGGCGGATAGACGGGCGCAGCCTTTGGGCTACGCGGGTGAGTCAACCGCGGTGTCGAGACTCCACTGCCTTGCGCAGGGTGTCGATCAACGCCTGGATACGGGCGTGTTGCATCTTCATCGAAGCTTTGTTGACGATCAGGCGAGAGCTGATGTCGGCGATGAAATCCTGTGGCTCCAAACCGTTGGCGCGCAGGGTGTTGCCGGTGTCGACCACGTCGATGATCTTGTCGGCCAGGCCGATCAGCGGTGCCAGCTCCATCGAGCCGTAGAGCTTGATGATATCGACCTGGCGGCCCTGTTCGGCGTAGTAGCGCTTGGCGACGTTGACGAACTTGGTCGCCACTCGCAGACGGCCCTTGGGCTCGACATCACCGACACGGCCAGCGGTCATCAACTTGCACAGCGCGATACGCAGGTCCAGTGGCTCATATAAGCCCTGGCCACCGTATTCCATCAGCACATCCTTACCCGCGACACCGAGGTCGGCGGCACCATGTTCAACGTAGGTCGGCACGTCGGTAGCCCGCACGATCAGCAGGCGAACATCGTCCTGGGTCGTGGGGATGATCAGCTTGCGGCTCTTGTCCGGATTCTCGGTCGGCACGATGCCCGCTTCAGCCAGAAGCGGCAACGTGTCGTCAAGGATGCGGCCCTTGGACAGTGCGATGGTCAACATGGGAACGTCAGTCCTTCATCAGGCTATTGCTGTCCGGTCACAAACAGTGCCAGACACAGATCAAGGCCATGACAGCCTCGATTTGAAACAAACCAGTGTGTAGGAGCGAGCTTGCTCACCCCTACAGGGCAGTGGGGGGGTTAGCCCGGTACGCGGCGGATTTTAGCGCCGAGCATCTGCAGTTTTTCTTCGATGCACTCGTAGCCACGGTCTATGTGGTAGATGCGGTCGATCAGGGTGTCGCCTTCGGCGCACAGTGCCGAGATTACCAGGCTGGCGGAAGCACGCAGGTCGGTAGCCATTACTGGCGCGCCCTTGAGCTTGTCGATGCCGGTGACGATGGCCGTGTTGCCTTCGACCTGGATCTTGGCGCCCATGCGGTGCAGTTCGTACACGTGCATGAAGCGGTTTTCGAAGATGGTCTCGATCACGGCACCGGTGCCTTCGGCAATGGCGTTCAGGGAGATGAACTGCGCTTGCATGTCGGTCGGGAACGCCGGGTATGGAGCGGTACGCACGTTGACGGCTTTTGGCCGCTTGCCGTGCATGTTCAGCTCGATCCAGTCTTCGCCGGTGGTGATCTCTGCGCCGGCTTCCTTGAGTTTTTCCAGGACGGCTTCAAGGATGGTCGGATCGGTGTCCTTGACCTTCACGCGGCCACCGGTCACGGCAGCGGCAACCAGGTAGGTACCGGTCTCGATGCGGTCAGGCATGACTTTGTAGGTGGCGGTGTGCAGACGCTTTACACCATCAATAGTGATGGTGTCAGTGCCAGCACCGGAAACCTTCGCGCCCATGGCGTTCAGGAAATTGGCCAGGTCGACCACTTCCGGCTCACGCGCAGCGTTTTGCAGCACGCTGCGGCCGTTGGCCAAAGCAGCGGCCATCATGATGTTTTCGGTACCGGTCACACTGACGGTATCAAAGAAGAAGTTCGCGCCACGCAGGCCGCCTTCCGGCGCCTTGGCCTTGATGTAGCCGCCTTCGACGTCGATGACTGCGCCCATGGCCTCAAGGCCACGGATGTGCAGGTCGACCGGACGCGAACCAATGGCGCAACCGCCAGGCAAGGCCACCTCGGCTTCGCCGAAACGAGCAACCATCGGGCCCAGCACCAGGATCGACGCGCGCATGGTTTTCACCAGTTCGTACGGGGCGATCAGGGTCTTGATGGTGCGCGGGTCGATTTCGACGGCCAGCTTCTCGTCGATCACCGGCTCAATGCCCATGCGGCCGAACAGCTCGATCATGGTGGTAATGTCGTGCAGGTGCGGCAGGTTGGCTACAGTCACCGGGCCATCGCACAGCAGGGTCGCTGCCAGGATCGGCAAGGCGGAGTTTTTCGCACCGGAAATGCGGATCTCGCCATCGAGGCGGGCACCGCCGGTAATAATCAATTTATCCATAAGAATCTCGACGCCTTGGGGGCTCAGGTGCGCTCGGCCCAGGCCGCGCGGCTGAAAAATTTCATAGTGACCGCATGGATGCTGCCATCGGTGATCCATGGGTTCAAATGGGCATAGATCTGCTGCTGACGCTTGACCGGGCTCAATGCCGCCAGTTCATCGCTAATCACGTTCAGCTGGAAATTGCAGCCTTCGCCTTCAACTTCAACAGTCGTTTCCGGCAGCTTTCCTTCAAGGAAGCTCTTAACTTCTAGGGCCTGCATGCTCAACCTCTATCGGCGCCCAGTGCGCACGGGTCGCACATCATACAAAAAAGCCCCGCGCCTGCGAACCCCGCATAGCAGGACTCTGACGGGGGGCTTTTCTGATAAATGTGTATTAAGGGTGTGCCAACAGCTCGGTCAGGCCGGAAACCTCGGCAATCTCGCGCATGTCCTCAGGCAAGGCACGGATACTGAGCGGCTTTTTTGCCGCTTCGGCATCGCGCATGAAGCACAGCAGCAACGACAGGCCGACACTGCTGGACTTGGTCACCGCCGAGCAATCGAGTACCACTTCGGGCGCCTTGCTGGCCTTGATCAGCGCCTGGCCCTGCTTGCGCAGGTCAGGCCCGGTACGGTAATCGAGCACGCCGCTGAGCAACAGCTCGCCGGCGTCGCCGATACGAACAGCCGCCTCGGTCATTGCGCAGGCTTCCCGGCAGCTTTGTCGGTCTCTTCCTTGGCCTTGGCCACTTCACCGGCCCAACCATTGATGGTCTTGTCCAGGTTATTGCCATTGCGCTGCATCGCATCGGCGAACTGGTCACGGAACAGCTTGCCGATGTTGATGCCGTTGATGACCACGTTGCGCAGCTTCCATTCACCGTTGATTTTCGTCAGGGTGTAGGACACCGGATAGATCGCGCCATTGCTGCCCGAGACTTTCATCCCGACCTCGGCACGGTCGCCCGACTCCTCCCTGGCAGGGTCAACGACGATACCCTGGTTGTTGTATTCCAGCAGCGCGTTGCCGTAAAACTGGAACAGACCACGCTTGAAGTTTTCCTGGAACGTCTGCATCTGCGCCGGGGTTGCCTTGCGCGAATACTTGACCGTCATGATGCTTTTGGAAATACCTTCGGCATCGACCACCGGGCCAACAATCGTGTTGAGTGCTTCGTAGAACCTGGAAGGGTCTTGCTTGTACTGCTCTTTGTTGGCCTTCAGGTCGGCCAGCATCCTGCTGGTCGTGTCCTGCACCAAATCGTGCGCAGAACCTGCCGCGTTGGCCATCAGCGGCAACGCTGCAAGCAGTACCAGCAGGCCACGTCGCAAGGTAGAGATCATGAACAGATTCCTCATTTAGCGTCTTTATTGACCGTATTGAGCAGGAATTTACCGATCAGGTCTTCAAGTACCAACGACGACTGTGTGTCGTGGATTGTAGAGCCATCCTTGAGCAAGGCTGTTTCCCCGCCCACGCTGACACCGATGTATTTCTCGCCCAGTAGCCCCGCAGTGAGGATAGATGCCGTGGAGTCGGTCGGCAGGTTATCTACCTTCTTGTCCACCTGCATGGTCACTCGCCCGGTGAAGCTGTCGCGGTCCAGATCGATTGCCGTGACCTTGCCGATGGTAACGCCGGCCATGGTCACTTTGGCTCTGACCGTCAAACCGGCGATATTGTCGAAATACGCGTAAAGTTTATAGGTATCGGCGGTGGGGCTGGCCGACAGGCCGCTGACTCGCAGGGCCAACAACAGTAAAGCCAGGATGCCAGCCAGCAAGAAAAGGCCGACACCGATCTCCACAGTGCGGTTTTGCATCAGAAATCTCCAAACATCAAGGCGGTCAAAATGAAGTCAAGGCCCAGTACCGCCAGCGAGGCGTACACAACGGTCTTGGTAGTGGCACGACTGATCCCTTCTGAGGTGGGCTCGCAGTCATAGCCTTGGAATACGGCAATCCACGTCACCACAAAGGCAAAGACAATGCTCTTTATGATGCCGTTGAGCACGTCACCGGTGAAGGTCACGCTGTTTTGCATGTTGGCCCAGTAGGAACCGTCATAGACGCCCAACCAGTCAACCGCCACCCACGAACCGCCCCAGATACCCACCACGCTGAAAATCATCGCCAGCAATGGCAGGGAAATAAAGCCGGCCCACAGGCGCGGGGCAACAATGTACTTGAGCGGGTCCACACCGATCATTTCCAGGCTGGACAGTTGCTCGGTGGACTTCATGTTGCCGATTTCGGCGGTCAGCGCCGAACCTGCACGCCCCGCGAACAGCAAGGCAGTGACCACCGGGCCGAGCTCACGCAGCAGGGTCAAGGCCACCATCTGGCCTACCGCCTGCTCCGAGCCGTAGCTGGACAGGATGTTGAAGCCCTGCAGCGCCAGCACCATGCCGATGAACACCCCGGAGACCACAATGATCACCAGGGACATCACACCCACTGCGTGCAGCTGCTTGAGCAGCAGGCCGAAGCCCCCGCCGATGCCACCGCGGCCCAGCAAGGCGTGGAACAGGAAAATGGTCGAACGCCCCAGGACTTCGATGATGTCGATGCCCGAGCGACCGAAAAGGCGAACCTTTTCGATAAGAGATGTCTTGCGCATCAGCGCTTCCCCAGAAGATCTGAGCGGTAGTCCGCTGCCGGAAAGTGAAAAGGCACCGGGCCATCGGGATCGCCGGTCATGAATTGGCGGATACGCGGGTTATCGGCGTTCATCAGCTCTTCAGGCGTACCCTGCCCCAGCACCTGGCCATCACCCACTACGTACAGGTAGTCGGCGATGCTCGCGGTTTCGGCCAGATCGTGGGAGACCACAATGCTGGTGATACCCAATGCATCATTGAGCAGGCGGATCAGACGCACCAGCACACCCATGGCGATCGGGTCCTGCCCCACGAATGGCTCGTCGTACATAAGGATCTGCGGGTCGAGGGCAATGGCCCGCGCCAGGGCGACACGGCGCTTCATACCGCCGGACAATTCGTCCGGCATCAGGTCGATGGCACCGCGAAGGCCAACGGCCTGCAGCTTCAGCAACACAATGTCACGAATCATTTCATCGGACAGCTGGGTATGCACCCGCAGCGGGAAGGCTACGTTTTCGAAAACATCGAGGTCGGTAAACAGCGCACCGCTCTGGAACAGCACGCCCATATGCTTGCGCGCATCGAACAGATCGCTGCGCGACAGCGTCGGCAGGTTCTGGCCGTTGACCCACACTTCGCCGGCACTGGGGCGCAATTGCATGCCCATCAGGCGTAACAGGGTGGTCTTGCCGCAACCGGAAGGCCCCATGATGCCCGTGACCTTGCCGCGAGGAATGCGAATATCGACGTTATTGAAGATGCTGCGCGAACCGCGCTTGAAGGTAAGGCCCTTCAGCTCGACCGCGTAGGCGTTATCGGCACTCATCTAATCTCCTTGGGATGCAGCCTTTCACTCAGACACCATGTGTGCGACTTTGGTTTGCAACGGATGCGCAATAATTAGGCACATGGGTTAGGCGGACCGAACTGGCGGCGAACTATATCACCGCTGGTGCGGCGCCCCCAAGGCCGGAACAGCGCTCGTTCAGATTTAGGACAGGGAATAACCGTTACCGAAGGTGATTGGCTGGAACTTCGCGCACAAAGCCTGACGAACTTACGTGAGGGAATTGATCATTACCGCTATAATCGCCGCCTTTTCGTCAGGCTATACGATTTCAGACATGAGCCAATCCAGCGAACTTGTTCAATCCGCACAACGCACCATCCGCCTAGAGCTTGAAGCCGTAGAAGGCTTGCTGGCCCATATCAACGCGGATTTCGTGCGCGCCTGCGAGATGATCCTGGCCAGCAAGGGCCGCGTTGTCGTGGTCGGCATGGGTAAATCCGGACACATCGGCAACAAGATCGCCGCCACCCTGGCAAGCACCGGGACCACCGCTTTTTTCGTGCATCCGGCCGAAGCCAGCCACGGCGACATGGGCATGATCACCAAGGATGACGTGATTCTGGCGCTGTCCAATTCCGGCACTACCAACGAAATCGTGACCCTGTTGCCGTTGATCAAGCGCCTGGGTATCCAGATGATCAGCCTCACGGGCAACCCGGAATCGACCCTGGCCAAGGCCGCCGACGTCAACCTCAACGTGCACGTGGCCCATGAGGCCTGCCCGTTGAACCTGGCACCGACTTCCTCCACCACCGCCGCACTGGTCATGGGCGATGCCCTGGCGGTGGCGCTGCTGGAGGCCCGCGGGTTTACCGCAGAAGACTTCGCATTTTCCCATCCAGGCGGTGCCCTCGGGCGTCGCTTGCTGCTGAAAGTGGAAAATGTCATGCATTCGGGCGCCGAACTGCCAAGCGTTCCACGCGGTACCCTGCTCAGGGATGCGCTGATGGAAATGACCCGCAAGGGCCTGGGCATGACGGCAATCCTGGAGACCGACGGACGCTTGGCCGGGATATTCACCGACGGTGATCTGCGCCGCACCCTGGACCGCACCATTGATATTCACACCGCCACCATCGACGCGGTGATGACCCCCCACGGCAAGACCGCCCGCGCTGAAATGCTCGCGGCTGAAGCGCTGAAAATCATGGAAGACCACCGGATCGGCGCGCTGATCGTCGTCGATAACGATGATCGACCGATCGGAGCCCTTAACCTTGGCGACTTGCTGCGCGCAGGAGTGATGTAAATGACCAGCGATCTTTTGCAACGCGGTAAAAACATCAAGCTGGCGATTTTCGACGTTGACGGCGTGCTGACCGACGGCCGCCTGTACTTTCTCGAAGACGGCAGCGAATTCAAGACATTCAATACGCTCGATGGCCAGGGCATCAAGATGTTGATGGCGGCGGGTGTGCAAACGGCGATTATCAGTGGTCGAAAGACGCCGGTTGTGGAACGCCGCGCACAAAACCTCGGAATTGCTCACCTGTATCAGGGCCGCGAGGATAAACTGGTGGTGCTGGACGAGCTTCTTGGCCAACTCAACCTAAGCTATGAACAAGTCGCCTATCTGGGTGACGACCTGCCCGACCTGCCGGTGATTCGCCGGGTGGGCCTGGGCATGGCGGTCGCGAATGCCGCGGCGTTTGTGCGCGAACACGCCCATGGCATCACCACCGCCCGTGGCGGCGAAGGTGCTGCCCGCGAGTTCTGCGAGTTGATCCTGCGTGCCCAGGGCAGCCTTGAAGCGGCCCACGCCGCCTACCTATAGAGCGTTATATGCTGAGCAAAAAGATTCGCAACTTCCTGCTATTCGGGGTCATTGCCGCGCTGTTCCTGGCGGTGGGCTACTGGAATATCAGCCCGGAGCGCTTTCTCGACAAGCCTGTTGCGCAGGTTGACGAAGGTGTTATCGACTATTACGCCACCAACGCCTACAGCATTCAGTTCCTGCCAGACGGCAAGGTGCAGTATGAAATGACGTCGGACAAGGTCGAGCACTTGAAGGCCTCTGAAGTCAGCCTGCTGACCAATCCGGACCTGAACCTGTATCGCGGCACCGAATTCCCGTGGCATGTCACCAGCAAGCGCGGCGAGGTCAACCCGGACGGCACCGAAGTTGAACTGATCGACTCGGTCCGCGTCGCACGTACAGACGCGCAGAACCGCGACACCATCATTACCAGCAGTCGCATGACGGTATTCCCACAGAAGCAATATGCGCAGACCGAGCAAGACGTTAGAATCGACGGCGCTGGCGGTGTATCGACTGGCAAGGGAATGAAAGCGTATTTGAAAGAAAGCAGGATACACCTGCTATCGAACGTAAGAGGACAGTATGAGGCTCGTTAAAACCCTCCCTATTTTGCTCGGTCTGGGCGCAGCACTGGGAAGCGTGAGCGCCTGGGCTCTGCCGAACGATAGCCAGCAACCGATCCACATCTCGGCTGACGATGCGCAGCTCGATGACAAGCAAGGTGTTGCCACCTACACCGGCGGCGTCATCATCACCCAGGGTTCGATGAAGATCACCGGTAATACGGTGACCTTGACGCGTACCCAGGCCGGCGATATCGATGTCGTGACCTCGGTGGGCAACCTGGCTTACTTCGAACAGAAGCAAAAGGCAGAAGACCCAGGCCCGATGAAAGGCTACGGCAAGACCATTCAATACCATGCCCAGCAAAATCGCATCGTACTGATCGATCAGGCCAAAGTGCTCAGCGCCGACGGTAACTCGACCGAAGGCGAGAAAATCGTCTACAACACCAAGACCCAGGTCGCTCAGGCCGGTCGCGCCAATGGCAACAAGGTCACCGCACCTCGTCCACGTATCGACATGGTTATCCAGCCGAAGAAGAAGGCCGAGTAATGGCAACCCTGAAAGCCCAGCATCTGGCCAAGGCCTATAAAAGCCGCCAGGTGGTACGTGATGTCAGCCTGTCGATCGACAGCGGCCAGATCGTCGGCTTGCTCGGCCCCAACGGTGCCGGCAAGACCACCTGCTTCTATATGATCGTCGGGCTGGTCCAGGCGGATCAGGGTCGCGTATTGATCGACGACCTGGACGTCAGCCACCAGCCCATGCACGGTCGTGCACGCGCCGGCATTGGTTATCTGCCCCAGGAAGCGTCGATCTTCCGCAAACTGTCGGTAGCCGACAACATCATGGCGATCCTCGAGACCCGCAAGGAACTCGACCGCGACGGCCGCCGCAAAGAGCTGGAAAGCCTGTTGCAGGAGTTCCACATCAACCATATTCGCGACAACCTCGGCATGAGCCTGTCCGGTGGTGAGCGCCGCCGCGTGGAAATCGCCCGCGCCCTGGCCACCGCACCGAAGTTCATCCTGCTGGATGAGCCGTTTGCCGGCGTTGACCCGATTTCGGTCGGCGATATCAAGCAGATCATTCACCACCTCAAGGCCAAGGGTATTGGCGTGCTGATCACCGACCACAACGTCCGTGAGACGCTGGATATCTGTGAAACCGCCTATATCGTCAACGATGGTCAGTTGATTGCTGAAGGCGACGCCGAGACCATCCTGGCCAATGAACTGGTCAAGGAAGTTTATCTGGGTCACGAGTTCCGCCTGTAGACGGAGTGGTATCGCGCCTTTCGCCGGAGCGCGCAGGAGTCAATAGAAACCTTGGTTTTTTTATTGTTACCGCGCTCTAGGCAAAGGCCCTGATATCAGGCATATAATTTGCTTATGTTGGCGCTCACGCGCCCTGTCGTGGATGGCGCATTGCGCCGGCGAATAAGGTGTTAAGCCCCTGCCATGAAACCATCGCTAGTCCTGAGAATGGGCCAGCAGCTGACGATGACACCGCAGCTGCAACAGGCCATCCGCCTGCTCCAATTGTCGACCCTGGACCTGCAGCAGGAAATCCAGGAGGCCCTGGAGTCCAATCCGATGCTCGAACGCCAGGAAGAAGGCGACGACTTCGACAATGCCGACCCACTGGCCGACAACATCGAGCAAAAACCCAATCCCGACGTGCAGGAACCCTCCTACCAGGAAACCGCCCCTACGGTGGACAACCTGGAAGAAGGCGAATGGAACGAACGCATTCCCAACGAGCTTCCCGTGGATACCGCATGGGAAGACGTTTACCAGACCAGCGCCAGCAGCCTGCCGAGCAATGATGATGACGAGTGGGACTTCACCACCCGCACCTCGGCCGGCGAGAGCCTGCAGAGCCACTTGCTGTGGCAACTCAACCTGGCGCCGATGTCGGACACTGATCGCCTGATCGCGGTTACGCTCATCGATTGCATCAATAACCAGGGTTACCTGGACGAAACCCTCGACGAGATCCTCGAAGCCTTCGACCCGGAACTGGACATCGAGCTGGACGAAATCGAAGCCGTCCTGCACCGCATCCAGCAATTCGAGCCCGCCGGCATCGGCGCCCGCACGCTCAGCGAGTGCCTGTTGCTGCAACTGCGCCAGTTGCCTGCCAAGACGCCATGGCTCGCCGAGGCCCAGCGCCTGGTCAGCGACTACATCGATCTGCTGGGTAGCCGCGACTATAGCCAGTTGATGCGCCGCATGAAGCTCAAGGAAGACGACTTGCGCCAGGTCATCGAGTTGGTGCAAAGCCTCAACCCGCGCCCCGGTTCGCAGATTGAATCCAGCGAAGCCGAATACGTGGTTCCCGACGTGATCGTGCGCAAGGACAACGAGCGCTGGCTGGTGGAGTTGAACCAGGAATCGGTGCCACGGCTGCGGGTCAACCCGCAATACGCAGGTTTTGTGCGCCGCGCCGATACCAGCGCCGACAATACCTTCATGCGCAACCAGTTGCAGGAAGCGCGATGGTTCATCAAGAGCCTGCAAAGCCGCAACGAAACCCTGATGAAAGTCGCCACCCAGATCGTCGAGCACCAGCGCGGGTTCCTGGAATACGGGGACGAAGCCATGAAGCCTCTGGTGCTGCACGATATCGCCGAAGCGGTAGGCATGCATGAATCGACAATTTCCCGGGTAACCACGCAAAAATTCATGCATACCCCGCGCGGTATTTATGAGCTGAAATACTTTTTCTCCAGCCACGTCAGCACCTCCGAAGGCGGCGAATGCTCGTCCACGGCGATCCGCGCGATCATCAAAAAACTGGTTGCCGCGGAAAATCAGAAAAAGCCGTTGAGTGACAGCAAGATCGCTGGTTTACTGGAGGCACAAGGTATTCAGGTCGCCCGTCGAACCGTCGCCAAGTACCGTGAGTCCCTTGGGATCGCGCCTTCCAGCGAGCGTAAGCGGTTGATGTGACGGGCGGGCCACAGCGTTCCAGTGGTGGGTATTCCTGCCCACCGCTTTATGCACTGGCAACGAAGGAGAAGCTGTATGCAAGTCAACATCAGTGGACACCAGCTGGAAGTCACCAAGCCCCTGCGTGAATACACCGAGAGCAAGCTGAACAAGCTTGCAGGGCATTTTGACAAGATCACCAACGTGCAGGTCATCATGGAGGTCGATAAGCTCAAGCAGAAAATCGAGGCCACCCTGCACGTACCGAATGCCAAGCTCGTCGCCAATGCGGAACACGAAGACATGTACGCGGCGATTGACTCGCTCTACGACAAGCTCGACCGCCAACTCATAAAGCATAAGGAAAAGAATCTGCACCTGATGCAAGGTACAGGTCGTTAACCCTCCCCCATGATCCAACTTCAAACCATCCTGACCCCCGGCCGTTCCCTTGTGAACGTGCCGGGCGGCAGTAAAAAGCGCGCCCTGGAACAAATTGCCAACCTGATCAGCAGCCAAGTGCCTGAGCTGGAGATGCAAGATGTTTTCGAGGCTCTGATTGCCCGTGAAAAACTCGGCTCCACCGGTTTTGGCAACGGCATCGCTATTCCTCACTGCCGCCTCGAAGGCTGCCAGACCCCGGTCAGCGCCTTGCTGCACCTGGAAAAACCCATCGACTTCGACGCCATCGACGGTGCTCCGGTTGACCTGCTGTTCGTGCTGCTGGTCCCGCAAGCCGCCACCGATGCGCACCTGGAACTGCTCCGGCAGATAGCCAGTATGCTCGACCGTAAGGAAGTACGTGACAAGTTGCGCAGTGCCAGCAGCAACGAGGCGCTGTATCAGGTCGTCCTGGATGAACAAAACGGGCAGTAATCATGCGTTTGATCATCGTCAGCGGCCGCTCCGGCTCAGGTAAAAGCACCGCCCTCAATGTGCTTGAGGACAACGGCTTCTATTGCATCGACAACCTGCCGGCCGGCCTGCTGCCGGAGTTGGCGGAGCGCGCCCTTATCCACACCGAGCTGGCGCAGCCGCTGGTCGCTGTGTCGATCGACGCCCGCAACCTGCCCAGCCACCTCTCGCGGTTCCCGGAACTGCTCGAAGAAGTGCGCGCCAAGCACATTCATTGCGATGTGCTGTACCTGGATGCCGATGAAGAAACCCTGCTCAAGCGCTTCTCCGAAACCCGTCGACGCCACCCGCTCAGCAGCGCCAACCGCTCCCTGGCCGAAGCCATTGAAGACGAGACCAAACTGCTGGGGCCGATCATTGATCTGGCCGACCTGAAGATCAACACCACCAGCCTGAACCTGTACCAGTTGCGTGACGCGATCAAGTTGCGCCTGCTGAATCAGCCCGAGCCGGGCACGGCGTTCCTGGTCGAGTCGTTTGGCTTCAAGCGTGGCATGCCGGTCGATGCCGACCTGGTGTTCGATGTGCGCTGCCTGCCCAACCCTTACTGGAAGCCGGAATTGCGCGATCAGTCGGGGCTGGATCAGCCCGTCGCCGACTACCTTGCCGCGCAGCCGGATGTGGAAGAGATGTTCCAGGACATCTCCAGCTACCTGCTTAAATGGTTGCCGCGTTTTGCCGCGAGCAATCGGGCGTATGTCACCATTGCCATTGGCTGCACGGGTGGCCATCACCGCTCGGTTTACCTGACTGAGCGGCTGGGCCAGGCGCTGCAACAAACCCTCAAGAATGTCCAGGTTCGCCACCGCGACCTAAGCTGAAAGGAACACCTGCGCGATGCCCGCTCTGGAAATTGAAATCATCAACAAGCTGGGCCTGCACGCCCGGGCTTCGGCAAAGTTCGTCGGCGTGGCCGGAAAGTTTCCCTGCCAGATCCGCGCCGGGCGCACACCGGAGTCCATGGTCGATGGCAAGAGCATCATGGCGATGATGATGCTGGCAGCCGGCAAGGGCACCACGATTCATCTGCACACTGCAGGCGAGCAAGAGCAGGAAGCGATGAAGGCGTTGGTTGAGCTGATCAACAACAAATTCGATGAAGGCGAATAACCGCCGATACGAGAGCTGGCTTCAGCCCAACGCCGTATCCATCACCATCATCAGGCAAAACCCGATACACAACCCCAGGCTGGCGAGCTTTTCGTGACCGTTGCGACGCGATTCGGGGATGACTTCATGGGTCACTACCAACAACATCGCACCGGCGGCCAGCGCCAGCCCCAACGGCAGCAACACCTCAGCCAGGCTCACCAGCCAGGCGCAGAGCACCGCAAATACCGGTTCAACCAATCCTGATGCGGCGCCGATCAGGAACGCCTTGATCCGCGACATCCCCGCCCCAGCCAATACCAGCGCGATCACCAAGCCCTCGGGTACATCCTGCAAGGCAATGCCCATGGCGAGACTGTCAGCATCCGCCATCCCTCCTCCCGCGGAGACGCCCACTGCCATGCCTTCGGGAATGTTGTGCGCAATGATGGCGAATACAAACAGCCAGATGCGCGGCGGGATCACCGGCTTATCCGGCGTCCCCACCAGCATCTCCGGGCTGGCGCCGGAGACCTTGCGATCCACCAGATACAACCCGAATGCGCCCAGCATGATGCCGAAGCTGATCAGCCCACCCGCACCCCACGGCGAAAGGCCCAGGCCTTCAGCCGCGGCGATACCCGGCACGACCAGGGAAAAAGCGGTCGCTGCGAGCATCACACCTGCACCGAAGCCCAGCAAGGTGTCGCTCAACGCTACCGGCATCCGCCGTATCACCAGGACCGGCACCGCGCCCAGCGCCGTGCCGAGCGCGCAAATCGCGCCGCCCTGCAACGCGCGCAGGATACGCGGCTCAAGGTCCAACCAGGCCAGCCCATGGGCCACCAGCAACGCAGTCCCTGCCAATAACAGCAGTGAACCGAACGCATAACGGAACATTCGCACGCTGCTGATCGCCAGTGTTTCAGTGCCCATAGTCGCCCTTAGATCTTGTTTTAGAGTGAATGTCAGGCCAAGGCGGCCTGGTAGCGGGCAGCAACTTCCGGCCAGTTAATTACGCTGTAGAACGCATTGATGTATTCAGGGCGACGGTTCTGGTAACGCAAATAGTAGGCATGTTCCCAGACGTCCAGACCGAGGATTGGCGTGTTGCCGCTCATCAGCGGGCTGTCCTGGTTGCCGCTGCTTTCCACGACCAGCGTGTTTTGCGGGGTGACGCTCAACCAGGCCCAGCCACTGCCGAAGCGGGTCAGCGCAGCCTTGGTGAATGCCTCCTTGAAACTGTCAAAACCGCCCAATTGCTCATCGATAGCCTTGCCCAGCGTGCCTTCGGGCTTACCGCCCCCTGTAGGTGACATGACCGCCCAGAACAACGAATGGTTTGCATGGCCGCCTCCTTGATTGACCACGGCAACGCGTAATTTCTCCGGTAATTTCTGCACGCTGGACACCAGCTTCTCCACCGGCCAACCGGCGAATTCCGTGCCCTCCACGGCAGCATTCAGATTATTGATGTAAGTCTGGTGATGCTTGGTGTAGTGAATCTCCATGGTTTGCGCGTCGATATGCGGCTCAAGGGCGTCATAGGCGTAAGGCAGGGCCGGCAGGGTGTAAGTCATATCAATGTGCTCCATAGTGAGACGAGGTCGACTGCGGCGCAGCATCGCCCAGCAACCGGTGGGTGCGGGGGTACTCGCCGTGATCGCTGATGAAATTCAACAGCTCGACGTAGGTCTTGCTGCTCTGGCGCAACGCCGCCTCGCGCAACTGCGGGTTAAGGCGCGGGTCCTGCATGGTCTGCAACAATCGCTGGTGAATGGCGCAGAGGTATTCCGCGCTTTCCTCAGGTTGATTCAGGCGCAAGTGCAGGTCCGCCAGGTTGTGATGAGAAATGACGCAGGCCGCCACTGCTTCGTCGGCATCCGCCCAGCGTTCGAACAACACTTGGGCCAGGGCCAGGGCTTGCAGATAGGCCTCGCGGGCATCCACCAGCTCGCCCGCCATAAAGCAGCGATTGGCCCGTTCGATCGTACGTTTCCAGTGCTCCATGGTGAGCCTCCAAAGCAGGGTGGTTAATTACACGCCGCCAGCCGTGAGCTTTTCCGGGTCCAGCAGGACTTCCAGTTGGCTGCGCGGCAGGTCGGTGTGCTCAAGGGCGACATCGATGACCGGGCGGCCTTGCTGGTAAGCCTTCTTGGCAATTTCAGCGGCCTTTTGATAACCAATGATTGGGTTTAGGGCGGTGACCAGAATCGGGTTGCGCGACAGTGCTTCTTTGAGCTTGGCTTCGTTGACCTTGAAGCTGGCAATGGCCTTGTCCGCCAGCAAACGACTGGAGTTGGCCAGCAACTCAAGGCTGCTGAGCAGGTTTTGGGCGACGATCGGCAACATCACGTTCAGCTCGAAGTTGCCCGATTGACCCGCAACCGTGATGACGGTGTCATTGCCGATGACCTGCGCAGCGACCATCGCCGTGGCTTCCGGGATCACAGGGTTGACTTTGCCGGGCATGATCGACGAGCCCGGCTGCAAGCCCTCCAGCTCGATTTCACCGAGGCCGGCCAAGGGGCCGGAGTTCATCCAGCGCAGGTCGTTGGCAATCTTCATCAGTGATACAGCTGTGGCCTTCAACTGGCCTGAGACTGCGACGGCAGTGTCCTGGGAGCCAATCAATGCAAAAAGGTCCTTGCCGGGCGTGAACTTCACCCCGGTCAAATGGCTCAGTTGCTGGCTGAAACGCCCGGCAAATTCAGGATGCGCGTTGATCCCGGTGCCCACCGCTGTGCCGCCCTGGGCCAGTGCCTGCAAGGCCGGAAGCAGGTCCTGCAAGTGCCCGATATTGGCCTTGAGCTGCTGCGCCCAGCCATGGAGCACCTGGCTCATGCGCACCGGCATGGCGTCCATCAAGTGGGTACGGCCGGTCTTGATGAACGGATGCACCTCTTCAGCCTTCTGCTCGATCACCTGCACCAGGTGCAGCAGGGCTGGCAGCGTTTGCTCATGCAGTACCAAGGCGGCGCTGACGTGAATGGTGGTGGGGATAATGTCGTTGCTGCTTTGGCCGCAGTTGACGTGATCGTTAGGGTTGACCACCTCGCCAAGCAAACGACTGGCAAGGGTCGCAATCACTTCATTGGCGTTCATGTTGGAGCTGGTGCCGGAACCGGTCTGGAAGATATCCACCGGGAAGTGCTGCATGTAGTCACCTTCGAGCAAGCCTTGGGCGGCATCGACAATGGCCTTGCCCTGCCCTTCGCTGATCTGCTTGAGGTCGACGTTGACCTTGGCCGCGGCTGTCTTGGCCAGGATCAGGGCGCGGATGAATTGCGCCGGCATACGCTGATGGCTGATCGGGAAGTTGTTCACCGCTCGCTGGGTTTGCGCGCCATACAACGCGTCTTGCGGCACATGCAGTTCGCCCATACTGTCGCGTTCGATACGGGTGTTACTCATCATTAGATCCTTGCACCAAGTCAGAAACGGAAATCGAAGGCAGTAATTCACAGGTCGCCAACTGCCAGGCAAAGGTCTGCCAGCGCTTGAGGCGGCAGGCACACTGGGAGAGTTTTTCCACGTCGCGCAGCGGGCGCCACGCTTGGTCCAGGCACATCGAACGCCAATGCCAGGGCAGCGCGATATCGCTGGCGGTGTCGATCAGCAGGCGGAATGAAGTTTCGGCGATCGTCCACGGATGGGTCGCGGTGCAACAGGCCAGGTATCGACCTTCATTGAGGTAATGTTCGATCAGGCGAGGTTCATTGGGATCGAGGCCACAGCGAATCTGGCGGCTCATCCAGCGCCAGCTTTCCAGATACGGATCCTCATGCAGGACAGAACTCATGATCCACACTCATTCGGTAATGATATTTATTATTAAATGATATTGAGAATCAAAACAAGAGTGCCCGATTAATACCTCTGTGACATGGGCAATAAAAAAGGCGCGCCATCCTTGGGATGGCGCGCCTTTCCTTGAGTACCGGAGAGGTTAGCTACCGGCGACCGTCATCCGCTCGATCAGCACAGACCCCGTGCGGATATTGCTGCGCAACTCCAGATCATTACCCACAGCGACAATTTGCTTGAACATATCGCGCATGTTGCCGGCGATCGTCACTTCCTGGACGGCGAATTGAATTTCGCCATTTTCCACCCAGAAACCTGCCGCGCCCCGGGAGTAATCACCGGTGACCATATTCAGGCCCTGGCCCATCAACTCAGTCACCAGCAAGCCACGCCCCATGCGTCGCAGCAATGCAGCCTGGTCTTCGTCACCATGGGTCACGAACAGGTTATGCACGCCACCGGAGTTGGCGGTACTCGGCAGGCCAAGCTTGCGACCGGCATAGGTACCCAACACATACGAGACCAGCTCACCATTTTCGACAAACGGCTTGGCATAGGTCGCCAGGCCATCACCGTCGAACGACGAACTGCCCATCGCACGCATCAAATGCGGGCGCTCATCGATGGTCAACCACTCAGGAAACAGCTTTTGGCCGATTGCGCCTTCAAGGAATGACGATTTTCGATAGAGGTTGCCACCGGAAATCGCCCCCAGGAAGCTACCGAACAAACCACCGGCCAGTTCCGCAGAAAACAGCACCGGCACTTCGCACGTCGGCACCGGGCGCGCGCCCAGGCGACTGGCGGCACGCTGTGCAGCCCGTTGGCCAATGCTGACGGGGTCTGCCAACAAATCACCCTGGCGGTTCACGTCGTACCAGTAGTCACGCTGCATCTGGCCGTTGGCTTCGGCGATCATCACGCAACTGAGGCTGTGACGTGTGGACGCATAACCGCCGATAAAACCATGGCTGTTGCCGTACACACGGCAGCCCTGGTGAGTGCTCAGCGTGGTGCCATCAGCATTCTTGATCCGAGGGTCGGTATCGAAAGCCGCCGCTTCGCAGATCAGCGCTTGTTCAATGGCTTGCTCCGGGGTGATGTCCCAGGCGTGGAACAGGTCGAAATCCTGCACATCCCTGGCCATCAGCGCCTTGTCGGCCAGCCCCGAGCTTTCATCCTCGGAGGTGTGCTTGGCAATCGCCAACGCAGCGGCGACGGTCTCGCGAATCGCTTCCGGGCCGCTGGCCGAGGTGCTGGCCGAGCCTTTGCGCTGGCCTGCGTACAAGGTGATGCCGAACCCCTGGTCGCGGTTGAACTCGACCGTTTCCACTTCCCGCTGGCGCACCGAAGTCGACAGCCCCTGCTCCAGCGACACCGCCACTTCACAGGCGCTGGCCCCCTGGCGCTTGGCCTCGGCGAGGATCTGCTCGACTTGTTCCTGCAGTGCCGGTAACGCTTGCGGACCGACGCTTTGGGCTGCACTCATGGTTTTCTCCACTCAAATTCTGCTTTCGGTTAAGGCCATCGAGCGACCGGGCCGGACAAGCGGCCCCCGACTGGTTATCATGGCGGCGTTTCTTTGCGGACTGCCACCATGGTTGATTCTTACGACGACTCCCTCGATGGGGAGAAAAGCAAAACCCAGGTCAAACGCGAGCTGCATGCTCTGGTTGACCTCGGCGAGCGCCTTACAACGCTCAAAAAAGATTTGATTGCCAAACTGCCATTGACCGACGAAATGCGCCGGGCCCTGGCTGATGCGCCCAAGCACACCGCGAATATCGCGCGCAAACGGCACATCTCGTTTATCGGCAAACTGATGCGCGATCAGGACATTGACGCCATTCTGACCTTGCTTGATCAAACCGATGCCTCCACTCGCCAGTACAACGAACGCTTCCATAACCTGGAACGTTGGCGTGACCGCCTGATCGCGGGCGATGACGCCGTGCTGGAGAAATTCGTGATGGACTACCCGGATGCGGACCGCCAGCAATTGCGCTCCCTGATCCGTCAGGCCCAGCACGAGCAGGCGCACAACAAAGCGCCGGCCACCAGCCGTAAAATCTTCAAGTACATCCGTGAGCTGGACGAGACTCAACGCGGCCTGCGCTGATCCTCTTCCACGGGTGGCGGCCTTCGCCACCCGAAGCTCCGTCCTTACGACCCCGTGCCACCCACGGTGATCGCATCAATTTTCAGGGTTGGCTGCCCCACGCCTACCGGCACTGACTGCCCATCCTTCCCGCATGTGCCCACGCCGCTGTCCAGCGACAGGTCGTTACCGACCATCGACACCTTGCTCATGGCCTCCGGCCCGTTACCAATCAAGGTGGCCCCTTTGACCGGCGCGGTAATCTTGCCGTCTTCGATCAGGTACGCCTCGCTGGTGGAGAACACGAACTTGCCGCTGGTGATGTCGACCTGGCCACCGCCCAGATTGGCGCAATAGATACCGCGTTTCACCGAGGCGATGATTTCCGCCGGATCGCTTTCGCCACCGAGCATGTAGGTATTGGTCATGCGTGGCATCGGCAAATGCGCGTAGGACTCACGACGGCCGTTACCGGTGCGCGCCACGCCCATCAGGCGAGCGTTGAGCTTGTCTTGCATATAGCCCTTGAGCACGCCGTTTTCGATCAGGGTGGTGCATTCGGTCGGCGTGCCTTCGTCATCGACGCTCAGCGAACCACGGCGCCCGGCCAGCGTGCCGTCGTCCACGATGGTGCACAGCTTGGACGCAACCATCTCACCCATTCGCCCGCTGTAGGCCGAACTGCCCTTGCGGTTGAAGTCGCCTTCCAGCCCGTGGCCGACGGCTTCGTGGAGCAACACGCCAGACCAACCCGAGCCCAGCACCACCGGCAAGGTGCCGGCCGGTGCAGGGATGGCTTCGAGGTTGACCAGCGCCTGGCGCAGCGCTTCACGGGCATAACCCATGGCACGGTCATCGGTGAGGAAATAGCGGTAGTCGGTACGCCCGCCGCCGCCATGGCCACCGCGTTCGCGACGACCGTTCTGCTCGACGATCACACTCACGTTGAAACGCACCAGCGGCCGCACATCCGCCGCCAGCCCGCCATCGGTGGAGGCAACGAGGATGCGCTCCCACACACCGGCCATGCTTACGGTAACCTGCTGGATACGGGGATCCAAGGCACGGGTAGCGGCGTCGATACGTTTCAGCAGCTCGACTTTTTCCGCACGGCTGATCACTTCCAGGGGGTTATCCGGCGCATACAACTGAGCCACGTCCTGGGTGCTGAACGCCTGCACCGTGCCATTTTGTCCGGCGCGGGAGATCGAGCGCGCAGCACGTGCTGCCAGGCCCAGCGCCTCCAGGGTGATCGCATTGCTGTAGGCAAAACCCGTTTTTTCACCAGACTGGGCACGCACGCCCACTCCCTGGTCGAGGTTGAAACTGCCTTCCTTGACGATGCCGTCTTCCAGGGCCCAGGACTCGGAAATCTGCCCCTGGAAATACAGGTCAGCCGCGTCAATGCCTGGCCCGGCGAGATCGCCCAGCACGGTTTGCAAACTTTCGATGGTCACGCCACCGGGTGCCAGGAGGTGTTCACTGACTGAGGACAACAACTCGCTCATAGGTTTGGCCTTAAATTCATCGTTCTGAAGCAGGCCGCTGCGCGCCCTGCGAGAAAAAGCGCCGGTGGTTCGCCACCGGCATGCGCGTCCGTATCGACGCTTGTTCACCGCTATCGCGTTCGGCCAGTAGCACCGCTTCGCCTTGATCCTGTTGCGCCAGCACCCGCCCCCAAGGGTCGATGATTGCCGCGTGGCCAAAGGTTTCCCGTGGGCCTGGGTGCACACCGCCTTGAGCCGCTGCCAGCAGGTAGCACTGGGTTTCAATGGCCCGCGCCCGAATCAGCACATCCCAATGGGCGGCCCCAGTCACCGCCGTAAAGGCCGAGGGCGCGGTAATCAATTCAGCCCCCGCAGCGCGTAATTCGCTGTACAGCTCGGGAAAGCGCAAGTCATAGCACACCGTCAGCCCCACGCGGCCCACTGGCGTATCCGCCACCACTACATTGCTTCCAAAAGCATAGTCGTCGGATTCGCGGTAGCGACCGCGAGCATCCGCTACGTCCACATCAAACAAGTGGAGCTTGTCATAGCGAGCGACGATTTCACCCTGATCATTGATCAGCAGCGAGCAAGCGTTGGCCTTGGCGTGGGGATGGTCCCTGGGCGGCAGCGGCAACGTGCCGGCCACTATCCATAAGGTGAGGTCGCGGGCAGCCTGTTTCAACCATGGCAGGATCGGGCCTTCACCGAATGCTTCGGCGCGGCCAATGTCGGCCACGTCACGGCGTCCCATGGCGGCGAAGTTCTCCGGCAAAACCGCGAGTTTCGCGCCGTTTGCCGCCGCCTGCTCCAGCAGGCGGCGTGCCTGGGCGAGGTTGGCCAGCACGTCGCTCTGGCTGACCATTTGGATTACTGCAAAGGACATGGGCCGACACTCCAGACAGGGCATGGGGCCATGCTACTCCACAGGCTCTCAGTTTGGCTTTTCAAATGGCTTGTCGAAGGTGATTTTCGGATCCTTCCAAGGGCCTTGCACCTTGTACTGCACACTGGCAAAGCGCGAAACCCGATCACCGATCAGCTTGTCGATCAGGAACAACGCACCACCAATGGCAGGCGCACCGACAATCAGCGCCGCGATGGGCAGGTTGTTGGTCACCGGCAACGTGACCAGCAGCTTGGCGTCGACGCGATCGGCGACCAGATCCAGGGTGCCGTTAAGCTCAAGATTGGTCGAGGGCCCGGTCATGGTGATGGGCTCACGGGTCACGAACACACCATTACTGGCAGCCAGCAAGCCCTTGACTCGGTCATAGCTCAAGCCTTTGCCAAACAGGTCGGAAAAGTCCAAACGCAAACGCCGGCCAATGGAGTTGAAGTTAAGCAGGCCAAACACCCGCAATGCCTGGGCGCCCCCTTCCACTTCAACGAACTGACCTTTACGGAATGCGGCATCCAGGCTGCCGGAAAAGCGCTTGGGCCCAACCCAGGCCGGCGAGCCCGGCCAACGGCCATCCACGTCCAGATGGAAATCCTCACTGGTCACCGTAGGCGCAAAACCCCAGCCCTTGAGCACATCGGCGATATTTCTGCCATCGAGGCGGCCCTTGTACCAACTGCTGCTGGCGCCCGGCGCGCCTTCCCAGCCACCGGCGCCCTTGAGCAGCATCCCCTTGAGGCCCAGGTCCAGGTTATTGAAGGCCAGGCCCTTGGCGGTCGGACGAATCCGCAGCGACCATGCCCCTATCAGATCGGGGCCCTGGAACAGCTGGTCAATGGCGATGTCCAGTGCCGGGATGCTTTTGGGGTCGATATCGGCCAGCGGGTCCGGTGCGTTTTCGTCGGCCTGGGCTGTCGGGTCCACTGCGGGCAATTTGACGTACTTGAGGTTGATCGCAATCGGCGCGCCCTTGGCATCGGGCAGGTTCACCGTGCCGTTGGCTTGCTGGCTGTCGAGCTGCAGGCCCCAGGCAGCCGGCTTGCGATCAAGCTGCAACTTGACCTGGTCAAACTGGGTACCAAATCCGGTCAGCTTGCCTACCCTGAAGTCGGCGCCACTGAGCAGTTGCTTGGCATTGCCACCTGGGTCGTTACCCGCGTAGCGGTCCACGAGCTTTTTCCAGGGATCGATATCCAGTTCCGACAGCACGCCACGAATGCGCAAGCCCTTGGCCCCGGGCAACAGCGCGTCACCGTCACCCAGGAACAATTCGCCACGGCCGTTATTGAAGTTGTCCGGCGGTGCCGCAAAGGTGAAATTCGCCAGCTCGCCGTAATCAAACCAGTAACGTCGCTCAGCGCCCTGCAACGTCATGCGAAAGGTGCTGTCACGTCCCTGGCTGGCCGGCATGCCGAACGGCGCCGGTAGATCCACCGCAACACCCTTGAGGTTGGAGTTGACCATCAACTGACTGTCCGCACCGTCCAGAATAACCTGCAACTGGTAAGGAATATCGCCGGATACCGGCAACGGCTGACTGACGTTCAGCCAATCCGTCAGGCGCTTGACCGCCACCTGGCCCTTGGCAGTCACGCGAGTGCTGATATTGCCCGGCTTGCCCTCGGCGAAGATCTGCGCAGTGATAGGTTGCTCGAATGCCTGGGCCGAGATGTTCTGACCGCTCAGGCCCTTGGCGCTATCGAAGCGAAAATCACCCTTGAGCTGGGTGAGGTCCAAGGGCGGTTCAGCCAATTGCAGGCGTGCCTTGTCGGTCTTGAAGTCCACCACGATCTTGGGCTCGGTGCCCTTGGCCAGGGGAACGTCAAGGTCCAGGCTACCTTGCAGGTCGCCCTCGCCTTTCCAGCCGGCGAACGTGGACGCGGTACCGATGGGCGCTTCCTGAAGAATTTTCAGACCATCACCCAAGCCACCGGAAAACCCGCCGGTGAGCAACAGATGACTGTCCTTGCCGGCCGGTGCGTGAGGAATATTGACGTACACATCCTTGACCCGGGTGTCGAGCAACTGCCCCTTGCTCGCCAGGATGCGCACGCCGCTTTCCTCGACGAACACTTCACCATTAACCTTGTTCACATGGGGCCAACCCGGCTGGAAGGCCAGTTCGGCGTCATGCACCTTGAAGAACAGGCTGATATTGCGCGACGCCGGCAGGGCGTTGTGGCTCAGCGACCCCTGGTACTGGAAAAAGCCTTCATCCACTGCCCCTTTGAGAATCGCGGTACGCAGCCACTCATCCAGCGCCGGGCTCAACACGGCCGGCAAGTATTTGGGGGTAAAACGGCCATCGCCATCGACCATGCCGACCCGCAGGTCCATGTAGTCTTCCTGGCTATGATCGAAATGCAGGCGAATCAGGAAGTCCGCCGCGACCTTGCCCTCTTCGCCCAGCACCTTGATGTACGGAGCGATCAGGGTGAAACCCTGTTTGTCGAGTTTCCAGGTCAGGCGTGCATTGGCCTGGATGTACTGCCAGGGCTTGGCGAAGATGGGGAACAGATGCAGGGAAAAATCCTTGCTGTCCATGCGCAGTTCGCCATGGCCCAGGTCGCCACTGATGCTGCCGGACACATTACGCGCGGCCGGCGCACCAAAATACGCGTCGAAACCGACACGCTCAAGGTTCGCGGCAAAGCTGACTTTCTGGTCGGTGGCGTCCTGAGGGCGGAAATCCACCAGCACATTACGCAACAGGCCAGTGGCCTTGAGATGCTCGACGGTCTTGGCGAAACCTTCGGGCAACGGCGCCAAGGCATTGAGCAGCGGCGTGATCGGCGTCAGGTCAAGACGATCGGCCTGCAACTTCCACACTTCCTGTTCTTTATCGGTCGCCAGGTTTTGCTGCAATTGAATGCGCGACTCCCAGCGGGTGTCGCCAATGTTCATTGCCAGCGAATCGAACAGCACTTCAAGGCCACTATCACTGCGTTGCAGGTAGGCCGTCAGCGCCAGATTCTCCAGATGCACGGGCTTGCGGTCGGCGTAGCTGCCCTTCACTTGCGGCGAGTTGAGGCGAACAGCAGCGCTTTGCACGGTGCCTTTGGCCCAACTGAGCCAAAACTCACCGCCGGCTTTGAACCGCGTGAGTTTCCATTGCTGGGTTAGCCGGGCGGGAATCCATTTGGCCCAGTCGCTTTGCGGCAGGCTCAGGTAGGCGTCGATCTCTGCGTCCTTCCACTGGCTGGCGCGAATACGGCTACGCAGGCTGATAGCAAGCGGCTGGCCATCAGGCAAGGTCAGCCGTGCATCCAGACGCTGATGGCTCATGCCGGTATGCAGGCTCAGGCCTACATAGGTCACGGTCACCGGCGCCTGATCGAAGGGCTGCAAGGTAACCTGACTGTCCAGCACCAACACGCGCTTGACCATTTGCATGCGCGTCAGCAACTGTTGCGGGTCCAGCGGCTGGTCGTCCTGAACCGGCAAGCCTTGCAGCGTCCAGCGGCCGTCCTTGTCTTCCTTGACGCTCAATTGCAGGCCGCTGACTTGAAGGTGGGCGATGCGCACTTCACGGGCCAACAGGCTGGCCCACATATCCGGTACCACTTCCACCTGGTCCAGGCGCAAGGCACTGCTGCCCTCGCCGACCATCACATCGTGAGCCAGCAATACCGGAGCAAACCCGCTCCAGCGGCCTTCAAGGCTGCCGATATGCAGCGGTGTATCCACTGCAGCCTGGGCCTTGGCTTCGATTTCGGCGCGATATTCGGCGACCAATGGGGTCAATTCACGCCCCAGGCTTACGTACACCGCCGCCAATACCAGCAGCAACGCACACAGGCCCAAGCCCCAGCGGGTCAAAGCGGCAAAAAAGCGTATCAGACGCTCCATGTCAGGCGACCCTCAAAAAACAGTTGGCGGACGGCAGATCAAGGTCCGCCGGTCTCGAATAAGGCAAGCAATTGGGGATCAGAGCAGCACCACGTCGTATTGTTCCTGGGAATACATGGTTTCGACCTGGAAGCGAATCGTGCGACCGATAAAGCTCTCCAGCTCCGCGACGTTCCCCGACTCTTCGTCCAGCAGGCGATCGACCACTTTCTGGTTGGCAAGCACTCTATAACCCTCGGCCTGATAGGCACGTGCCTCACGCAGGATTTCGCGGAAAATTTCGTAGCAAACGGTTTCCGGGGTTTTCAATTTACCCCGCCCCTGGCAACTGCTGCACGGCTCGCACAGCACCTGCTCAAGGCTTTCGCGGGTGCGCTTGCGGGTCATCTGCACCAGGCCCAGCTCGGTGATGCCGATGATGTTGGTCTTGGCGTGATCGCGCTCCAGCTGCTTTTCGAGGGTGCGCAATACCTGGCGCTGGTGTTCCTCATCTTCCATGTCGATGAAGTCGATGATGATGATGCCACCGAGGTTGCGCAGGCGCAGTTGGCGAGCGATCGCCGTGGCGGCTTCCAGGTTGGTCTTGAAGATGGTCTCTTCGAGGTTGCGATGGCCCACGAATGCGCCAGTGTTAACGTCAATGGTGGTCATGGCTTCGGCCGGGTCCACCACCAGGTAGCCGCCGGATTTGAGCGGCACCTTGCGCTCCAGGGCTTTCTGGATTTCGTCTTCAACGCCATACAGGTCGAAGATCGGCCGCTCGCCGGGGTAGTGCTCCAGGCGGTCGGCAATTTCCGGCATCAGCTCGGCAACAAATTGCGTGGTGCGCTGGAAGGTTTCCCGCGAGTCGATACGGATTTTCTCAATTTTCGGGCTGACCAGGTCACGCAGCGTACGCAGCGCCAGGCCCAGGTCTTCATAGATGACGCTGGGCGCGCCAATGGTCTTGATCTGTGCGTCGATCTGATCCCACAGGCGCCGCAGGTAGCGGATATCCATAAGGATCTCATCAGCGCCTGCGCCTTCGGCGGCGGTACGCAGGATAAACCCGCCCGCTTCCTTGATGCCCTCGGCAGCCACGCAGTCGCTGACCACCTTTTTCAGGCGTTCACGCTCGGCTTCGTCTTCGATCTTCAGGGAAATGCCGACATGGGCAGTGCGCGGCATGTACACCAGGTAGCGCGAGGGAATCGACAACTGGGTGGTCAAGCGTGCGCCCTTGGAGCCGATAGGGTCCTTGGTGACTTGCACCACCAGACTCTGCCCTTCGTGCACCAGGGCGCTGATGCTTTCCACCGCAGGGCCTTCGCGCAGGGAAATTTCCGAAGCGTGGATAAACGCAGCACGGTCCAGGCCGATATCGACAAATGCTGCCTGCATACCTGGCAGTACGCGCACCACCTTGCCTTTGTAGATATTGCCGACGATCCCACGCTTTTGGGTACGCTCGACATGCACTTCTTGCAGAACACCGTTCTCTACCACCGCCACGCGCGATTCCATCGGCGTGATATTGATCAGAATCTCTTCACTCATGGCTGGGTCTCGTTCAGGCGTTTTCACAATAGTGACCGATCGCTCAAGGCTTGGCGCTGGAATACGGCGTTCAGCGCACGGTAATGTTTTGCCAACAGGGTATGCCGAATTGGACGAGCAGTTGCGCGGTTTCGCACACGGGCAGACCAACCACCGCAGAATAACTGCCATTGAGGCCGGCAACGAACACCGAACCCAGGCCTTGGATAGCATAGCCGCCGGCCTTGTCCTGGGGTTCGCCACTGTGCCAGTAGGTTGTAGCCTCTTCGACAGAAAGCTGGCGAAAACGTACAAGACTGCTTACATATCGAGTTTCGCAGCGCTGGCCGTCGGTGAGGGCAATCGCGGTGAGCACTTCATGCTCGCGGCCCGAAAGGGCCATCAGCATTGCCAGCGCGTCGGCCTGGTCCACGGGTTTGCCCAGGATCTGGCCGTCAATAATCACCGCCGTATCGGCGCCCAATACGCAGGTGCCCGAGGTTTGGCCAAGCGCAACAAAACCCGCCGTTGCCTTGCCGCGCGCAAGGCGCTCGACATAGGCAACGGCGGGTTCGTTGGCATGAGGGGTTTCATCAATAGCGGCGCTGACTACGGTGAAGGGCACACCGATCTGGGTCAGCAGCTCACGTCGCCGCGGGGAGCCCGAGGCCAGATAAAGCGAAATCATTGCAGCCTCTCCCTGTTGGGTTCGATAACCAGGCAGAGCCTCGCAACCATTCAATTGATTTTATAGCGGCGACGCAGCCCACGCAGGCCAAAACTGATCCAGGGCCACAGCAGTGCACTGACCAGGGCCGGCAAGACCAGCGCCAGGGTGGGCTGACGGTTGCCGGTCAATGCGCTCAGCCACAATTGCACCAACTGCGCCAGACCGAAAATCACCAGGATCACCAGGCACTGCTGCCACATAGGGAACATGCGCAGGCGCTGTTGCAACGACAGCACCAGGAAAGTGATCAGGGTCAGGATCAACGCATTCTGGCCCAGCAAGGTGCCATAGAGCACATCCTCCGCCAAACCCAGGCACATCGCAGTGACCATGCCCACCTTGTGCGGCAGGTTCAAAGACCAGAACGCCAGCAGCAAGGCCAGCCAGAGCGGGCGCAGGATTTCCATGAATTGCGGCAGCGGCGAAACGCTGAGCAGCAAGCCAATAGCGAAAGTCAGCCAGACGATCCAGCCATTGCGCGAATGAGTACCGGCCATTATTCCTCCCTCTGCCGTGTGGTGGCCGGAGCGGTTGTCGCAGGCCTCGCAGGCGCGGTGGTCGCCGCCGGTTTAGCCGGGCGAGCACTCTGTGCAGCAGGCTTGGCTGGTGTGGCGACAGGCGCTGCGGTTGCCGGAACGGCCGGCGCAGCCGCAGGCGCTGGTGGCCCGACGAAGGCCGGTTTGGGCACAATGGCGGGGACGACCGGCGCGGTGCCGTTCTGCTTGTCTTCCGCTTCCTGGGCCTGGGCGGCGTCGTTGGCGCGCTCCTCCGGGGTGCGGTTATCGCTGAACACCAGCAGCAGGTAACGGCTACGGTTAAGGGCAGCCGTCGGCACGGCCCGAACGATCGCGAATGGTTGGCCAGAATCGTGGATCACTTCCTTGACCGTCGCCACCGGGTAGCCGGCCGGGAAGCGCTGGCCCAGGCCGGAGCTGACCAGCAGGTCGCCTTCCTTGATATCCGCAGTGTCGGCAACATGGCGCAGTTCGAGGCGTTCGGGGTTGCCAGTACCGCTGGCAATCGCGCGCAAGCCGTTGCGGTTGACCTGAACCGGAATGCTGTGGGTCGTGTCCGTCAGCAGCAGGACGCGCGAGGTGTAGGGCATCAACTCCACCACCTGGCCCATCAGGCCACGGGCATCGAGCACCGGCTGGCCGAGGACCACACCGTCGCGCTCACCCTTATTGATGATGATGCGATGAGTGAACGGGTTCGGATCCATGCCGATCAGCTCGGCGACTTCAACCTTTTCATTGACCAACGCGGAAGAATTGAGCAACTCGCGCAGACGAACGTTCTGCTCGGTGAGGGCCGCCAGCTTTTGCATGCGCCCCTGCAACAGCAGGTTTTCAGTCTTGAGTTTTTCGTTCTCGGCGATCAGCTCGGTGCGGCTGCCAAATTGGCTGGCCACGCCCTGGTAGAGACGTTGTGGCAGGTCGGTGATCCAGTAGGTCTGCATCAACACCAGCGACATCTGGCTACGCACGGGCTTGAGCAGTGCAAAGCGGGCATCGACCACCATCAGCGCGACCGAAAGCACGGTCAGCACCAATAAGCGCACGCCCAATGAGGGGCCTTTGGCGAAAAGCGGTTTAATAAGCCGCTCCTCCCAGGCAAATGTTCTCTTTATTCATACGGCATCAAACCGGCCTGGATGCAGATTGAAGAAGATAAACGCCAACAGGCAGCACTGCAAAGTGCTGCCTGCCGACCAAGCATGAACCATCCAGGCAATCTTATTCGCTGGAGAGCAGGTCCATGGTGTGTTTATCCATCATTTCCAGCGCACGACCACCACCACGAGCAACGCAGGTCAGCGGGTCTTCGGCAACGATCACCGGCAGACCGGTTTCCTGGGCCAGCAGCTTGTCGAGGTCGCGCAGCAAGGCGCCACCACCGGTCAGCACCAGGCCACGCTCGGCGATATCGGAAGCCAGCTCCGGCGGCGACTGCTCCAGGGCACTCTTCACGGCCTGAACGATGGTGGCCAGGGACTCTTGCAGAGCTTCCAGCACTTCATTGGAGTTCAGGGTGAAGGCACGTGGAACGCCTTCGGCCAGGTTGCGACCGCGAACATCGACTTCGCGAACTTCGCCGCCCGGGTATGCGGTGCCGATTTCCTGCTTGATGCGCTCGGCGGTGGATTCGCCGATCAGGCTGCCGTAGTTGCGACGCACATACGTGATGATCGCTTCGTCGAAACGGTCGCCACCCACACGCACGGATTCGGCATACACCACACCGTTCAGGGAAATCAGGGCGATTTCGGTCGTACCGCCACCGATATCCACCACCATCGAGCCGCGGGCTTCTTCAACCGGCAGGCCGGCACCGATCGCAGCCGCCATCGGCTCTTCGATCAGGAACACTTCGCGGGCACCGGCGCCAAGGGCCGATTCACGGATGGCACGACGCTCAACCTGGGTGGACTTGCACGGAACGCAGATCAGCACACGAGGGCTGGGCTGCAGAAAACTGTTTTCGTGAACCTTGTTGATGAAGTACTGCAGCATCTTCTCGCAGACGCTGAAATCGGCGATCACGCCATCCTTCATCGGACGAATGGCAGCAATGTTGCCTGGTGTACGGCCGAGCATACGCTTGGCCTCGGTGCCAACGGCAACGACACTTTTCTGATTACCATGGGTCCGAATGGCCACAACCGATGGCTCATTCAGAACGATACCGCGCTCGCGCACGTAAATAAGGGTGTTGGCAGTGCCCAGGTCAATGGAAAGATCGCTGGAAAACATGCCACGCAGTTTCTTGAACATGGGAAAGGGACCCTAGGCAACGCGTGGGTAAAAAAGTGCGGCAAACTCTAACAACGACAGGGATTTTGGGCAAGGCGCCAATGTGCTAAATTGGCCGACTTTCTGTGCACCAACCCCCACAATCGCGGCCATATGACCGTAGAAATGCGGTAGTGTTCCGACAATCTAACACACGGACGCCTTCCGTTCTGTTTTCCACTGGAGAATCCCATGGCGCTTGAACGCTCCGACGTGGAAAAAATCGCGCATCTGGCCTCGCTTGGCCTCAATGACGCCGATCTTCCACAGACCACCGCAGCCCTGAACAGCATTCTCGGGCTGGTTGACCAAATGCAGGCCGTCGATACCGACGGCATCGAGCCCCTGGCTCACCCGCTGGAAGCCAGTCAGCGCCTGCGCGCAGACGTCGTGACCGAGCGCAATAACCGCGAGGCTTACCAGTCCATCGCGCCAGCGGTCGAAAACGGCCTGTACCTGGTTCCGAAAGTCATCGACTAAAGGGAAAGAGCCTTTCATGCATCACATGACTCTGGCCGAGATCGCCCGCGGTCTCGCCGACAAAACGTTTTCCAGCGAAGAGCTGACCAAGACCCTGCTTGCGCGCATCGCCGAGCACGATCCCAAGGTCAACAGCTTCATCAGCCTCACCCAAGAGCTGGCCCTGAGCCAGGCCAAGGCGGCCGACGCACGTCGCGCCAACGGTGAAAACAACCCTCTGCTGGGCGCCCCCATCGCCCACAAGGACCTGTTCTGCACCCAGGGCATTCGCACCAGCTGCGGCTCGAAGATGCTCGACAACTTCAAGGCGCCCTACGACGCCACCGTGGTCTCCAAGCTGGCCGCCGCCGGGGCTGTGACCCTGGGCAAGACCAACATGGACGAATTCGCCATGGGTTCGGCCAACGAGTCGAGCTACTACGGCGCGGTGAAAAACCCGTGGAACCTTGAGCACGTGCCCGGCGGCTCGTCCGGTGGCTCGGCTGCGGCCGTGGCCGCACGCTTCCTGCCCGCCGCTACGGCTACCGACACCGGCGGTTCGATCCGCCAGCCCGCCGCGTTCACCAACCTCACCGGCCTGAAACCGACCTACGGTCGCGTTTCCCGCTGGGGCATGATCGCCTACGCCTCAAGTCTCGATCAGGGCGGCCCTCTGGCACGCACCGCTGAAGACTGTGCAATATTGTTACAAGGCATGGCAGGCTTCGATAAACAGGACTCCACCAGCATCGATGAGCCCGTGCCGGACTACAGCGCCAGCCTGAATACCTCGCTCAAGGGCCTGCGCATCGGCGTGCCGAAAGAGTACTTCAGCGCCGGCCTCGACCCGCGTATCGCCGATCTGGTGCAAAACAGCATCAAAGAGCTGGAAAAGCTCGGCGCGGTGATCAAGGAAATCAGCCTGCCGAACAACCAGCACGCGATTCCCGCCTACTACGTGATCGCGCCGGCAGAGGCGTCTTCCAACCTGTCGCGCTTCGATGGCGTGCGCTTCGGCTATCGCTGCGAAAACCCGAAAGACCTCACCGACCTGTACAAACGCTCCCGTGGCGAAGGCTTCGGCAGTGAAGTCCAGCGCCGGATCATGGTCGGTGCCTATGCCCTGTCCGCCGGCTACTACGACGCGTACTACCTCAAGGCGCAGAAAATCCGTCGCCTGATCAAGAACGACTTCATGGCCGCCTTCGAAGAAGTCGACGTGATCCTCGGCCCAACCACGCCGAACCCGGCCTGGAAGATCGGCGCCAAGACCGGCGACCCGATCGCCGAGTACCTGGAAGACCTCTACACCATTACCGCCAACCTCGCGGGCCTGCCGGGCTTGTCCATGCCTGCCGGTTTCGTCGACGGCTTGCCGGTTGGCGTGCAATTGCTCGCCCCGTATTTCCAGGAAGGCCGCCTGCTCAATGTGGCGCACCAGTACCAGTTGCACACCGACTGGCACACCCGCACCCCTACCGGCTTCTGAGGAGAACACTATGCAATGGGAAGTTGTGATCGGGCTGGAGATTCATACCCAGCTCGCCACCCAATCGAAGATTTTCTCCGGTAGCGCCACCACGTTCGGCTCTGAGCCCAACACCCAGGCCAGCCTGGTCGACCTGGGCATGCCCGGTGTGCTGCCAGTGCTGAACCAGGAAGCGGTGCGCATGGCGGTGATGTTCGGCCTGGCGATTGACGCCGAAATCGGCCAGCACAACGTGTTTGCACGCAAGAACTACTTCTATCCGGACCTGCCCAAGGGCTACCAGATCAGCCAGATGGAACTGCCGATCGTCGGCAAGGGCCACCTGGACATCCCGCTGGAAGACGGCACCATCAAGCGTGTCGGCGTAACCCGTGCGCACCTGGAAGAAGACGCCGGCAAGAGCCTGCACGAAGAATTCCCCGGCGCCACCGGTATCGACCTGAACCGTGCCGGCACGCCGCTGCTGGAAATCGTCTCCGAACCGGACATGCGCAGTGCCAAGGAAGCCGTGGCCTACGTCAAGACCATCCACGCGCTGGTGCGCTACCTGGGCATCTGCGACGGCAACATGGCCGAAGGCTCGCTGCGTTGCGACTGCAACGTGTCGATCCGGCCAAAGGGCCAGGTTGAGTTCGGCACCCGCTGCGAGATCAAGAACGTCAACTCGTTCCGCTTCATCGAGAAGGCGATCAACAGCGAAGTGCGTCGCCAGATCGAATTGATCGAGGACGGCGGCAAGGTGATCCAGCAAACGCGCCTGTACGACCCGAACAAAGACGAAACCCGCGCCATGCGCAGCAAAGAGGAAGCCAACGACTACCGTTACTTCCCCGACCCGGACCTGTTGCCGGTGGTGCTGGAGGATTCGTTCCTCAACGACATCCGCGCCACCCTGCCGGAACTGCCGCAGCAAAAACGCGAGCGCTTCCAGGAGCAGTTCGGCCTGTCGGTCTACGATGCCAGCGTGCTGGCCTCCAGCCGTGAACAAGCCAACTACTTCGAAAAAGTCGTGAGCATTGCCGGCGACGCCAAGCTGGCGGCCAACTGGGTGATGGTCGAACTGGGCAGCCTGCTGAACAAACAGGGCCTGGAAATCGACGAAGCGCCTGTAACTGCCGAACAATTGGGCGGGATGCTGCTGCGCATCAAGGACAACACCATCTCCGGCAAAATCGCCAAGACGGTGTTCGAAGCGATGGCCGCGGGTGAAGGCAACGCCGACGAGATCATCGAGAAGCGTGGTCTCAAGCAAGTCACCGACAGCGGCGCGATTTCGGCCGTACTCGATGAAATGCTCGCGGCGAATGCCGAACAGGTCGAGCAATACCGCGCCGCAGACGAAGCCAAGCGCGGCAAGATGTTCGGCTTCTTTGTCGGCCAGGCCATGAAAGCTTCCAAGGGCAAAGCCAACCCGCAACAGGTGAACGAGCTGCTTAAAAGCAAGCTCGAAGGCTGATTGCGGTGAATGGTTGGAGCAGACCTCAAGGTCTGGCTCCAACCTGTGTGGGAGGGGGCTTGCTCCCTCTCCACATTTTTTATTGGGGATGTCCTGACAATGAAGCGTCTACTCGGCCTCCTGGCCTTGTCCTCCCTGCTGGCCGGTTGCGCCAGCGGTCTCATCGACCCCAACGGTTACGACGAAACCGGCACCGCCTCCTATTACGGCGCCAAACACCATGGCAAAAGAACCGCCAGTGGTGAACCCTTCAACCAGAACGCCTTGACCGCTGCGCATCGGCGCCTGCCCTTCGGTACGCGGGTCAAAGTGACCAATCTGAACAACGACCGATCGGTCGTGGTGCGCATCAATGACCGCGGCCCGCACACCCGTGGGCGCCTGATCGACGTTTCCCGCAAGGCTGCCGAGCAACTGCGTATGCTGGGCAGCGGCACCGCACGGGTTCGCGTGCAAGCCCTGAACAACTGATTGAGGCTGCCTTGAGTATTTTCGGATTGAACGCCCTTTCGCCCTGGAGCCTGCTCGAACTGGTCGGCGGCTTGCTGCTGTTGATCGTCGGCGCCGAGATCCTGGTACGCGCCGCCGTGCGCCTGGCGGCCAGCCTCAAAGTGCGACCGCTGATCATCGGCCTGAGCGTTGTCGCCTTCGGCAGCAGCGCGCCGCAGATGGCCGTCAGCCTCCAGGCCACGCTGGCCGGCAATACCGATATCGCCGTGGGTAGCGTTATTGGCAGCAGCATTTTCAATATCCTCGTCACCCTGGGCCTGTCGGCGCTGATCATTCCACTGCGGGTCTCACGGCAACTGGTGCGTGTGGATATCCCGGTGATGATCTTCGCCGGTCTGCTGGTGTTTATCCTGGCCGCCAATGAAGTGCTGACACCGCTCGATGGTGTTTTGCTGCTGGTGGCGCTGGTAGCTTACCTTGGCGTGCTGCACCACCAGACGCGTCATTCACGCCGCCCGCGCACCCTGGACACCGTAGCCAAGGCACCCTGGTTGAGCAGCGCGTTACTGATGTTCGCCGGGCTATTGGTGCTGGTACTGGCCGGGCATTTGTTGCTGGGCGCCGCGGTGGAAGTGGCGGGCGACCTGGGCTTGTCGGAGCGCGTCATCGGCCTGACGCTCATCGGCGTGGGCACCTCGCTGCCCTGCCTTGCCACATCGCTGATCGCCGCCTTGCGCGGCGAGCGGGAAATTGCGGTGGGCAACGTGATCGGCAGCAACCTGTTCAACCTGCTGGGAGTGCTGGGCTTTACCGCGCTGGTGGCGCCGTCGCCGCTGTCGGTATCACCCAATGCCCTGGACTTCGATTTGCCGGTGATGCTCGGTGCCATCGTCCTGTGCCTGCCGGTGTTTTATACCGGCTACCGCGTGACGCGTATCGAAGGGCTGGTGCTGCTGGGGTTGTACCTGGCGTACGGGCTGCACGTAATGGCGTTCACCACCGGTATGCCCCTGGCCAACAAGCTTGAACAATTGATGCTGTATTACGTCCTGCCGGCGTTGGTGGCTTTGCTGTTGTTCACCTCTGTGCGCGCCTGGCACCGCCAACACAAGAGGGAATCGAAATGACCGATCAGAAAAAACCCGGAGTTGAGGTACGACGCCAAGTCATGGGCGATGCATTCGTCGACCGCGCCCTGGGTAATGCCACGGCGTTCACCCAGCCGCTGCAGGACTTCGTCAATGAACATGCGTGGGGCGCTGTCTGGAACCGCGAAGGCTTGCCGCTCAAGACCCGCAGCCTGATCACCCTCGCCGCCCTGACAGCCCTCAAATGCCCGCAGGAACTCAAGGGCCACGTGCGCGGTGCACTTAATAATGGCTGCACGGTAGACGAGATTCGCGAAGCGCTGCTGCATTGCGCGGTGTATGCCGGTGTGCCGGCGGCGATTGATGCCTTTCGGGCGGCGCAGGAAGTGATCGAAAGCTACCAGAAAGACGCCTAGATCCAGCCACCCGCCTGCAATACGAAAATCCCGATATTGGTGGTCACCGCCGCCATCAGCGTAGTGATCACGATAATCGCCGCCGCCAGCTCATGATTGCCTTGCGCCGCCCTGGCCATCACGAAGCTGGCCGCGGCTGTCGGCGCGCCGAAGTACAGGAACAGAATCCCCAGCTCCGGCCCGCGAAAGCCCAGCAACCAAGCGCCCAAGGTTGCGATCACCGGCAACCAGATCATCTTCATCAGGCTCGCACTCAACGCCATGTTGCCGCTCTTGCGCAGCGCGGCCATGGACAAGGTGCCGCCGATGCAAATCAACGCCAACGGCAGCGTGGTATCCGACAGGTACTGCAAGGACTTTTCGAACCAGCCGGGCAAGCTGATCTGAAAGTACGCGAACGGCGCCGCAACGATCACGCTGATGATCAGTGGGTTAGCCACCACACTCTTGAAAATGCTCCACGGGTCGGACTTGATCACCGGGCTGTACACCGCCAGCACAATGGTCGACAGCGTGTTGTAAAACAGGATCACCAGCGCCGCGAGGATTGCGCCCAGGGAGATCCCGTAGTCACCGTACATACTGGCGGCGAGCGCCAGGCCGATCACCCCGTTATTGCCGCGAAACGCACCCTGGGTGTAAATGCCCCGGTCTTCACGCTTGCAGCGAAAAATCGCCCAGCCCCAGGCCAAAGCAAAGCTCGCCAGGGTGGCGACGGCAAAATAGATCAGCAAACCCGGCTTGAGTGCCGCGTGCAGATCGGCATGCAGGATGCCCAGGAACAGTAGCGCCGGCATGGTGACGTTGAACACCAGCGACGACGCGGTGTGGATAAAGTTGTCGTTGATCCAGTTGATGCGCTTGAGCAGCACACCCAGAAACAGCATGGCAAACACCGGCGCGGTGATGGTGAGGGTGGTAAGGAAGATTGCCAGCATGCCGGGGAGAACCTTGGTGGGCGTCGTTAGTTGGCTAATGATAAGCCATGCAGCCCGTGTCGTCTGGTCTACCGCTATCGGGAGCAAGCCCCCTCCCACATTTGAACGCATTCATTCTGTTGAAATGCGGACCAATGTGGGAGGGGGCTTGCTCCCGATGCAGGCGACTCGGTCTCAGGTAATCGGCGCCGGGTTGAACAGCGTGATGTCGTTATGCAACTTGTGATGCTCCGCCCACGTCTGCTTCCTGCCACTGGCCACGTCCAGGTAGAAGTGAAACAACTCCCAGCCCAGCTCCTCGATGCTCGCGCGCCCGGTGGCAATGCGCCCGGCGTCGATATCGATCAGGTCCGGCCAGCGCTGGGCCAGCTCGGTGCGGGTCGACACCTTGACCACCGGCGCCATCGCCAGCCCGTACGGCGTGCCACGCCCGGTGGTGAATACATGCAGGTTCATCCCTGCCGCCAGTTGCAAGGTGCCGCACACAAAATCACTGGCCGGGGTGGCGCAAAAAATCAGGCCCTTGCCCTTCAAGCGCTCGCCGGGGCCGAGCACGCCGTTGATCGCGCTGCTGCCGGACTTGACGATGGAGCCCAATGACTTCTCGACAATATTCGACAGCCCGCCCTTCTTGTTTCCCGGCGTGGTATTGGCACTGCGGTCTGCTTCACCCTTGGCCAGGTAACGGTCATACCAGTCCATTTCCCTGACCAGTTCCCGGGCAACCTCCTGGTTCTGTGCGCGGGAAGTCAGCAGGTAAATGGCATCGCGCACTTCAGTCACTTCGGAAAACATCACCGTCGCGCCGGCCCGCAGTAACAAGTCCGAGGCATACCCCAGCGCCGGGTTGGCGGTGATACCGGAAAACGCATCACTACCACCGCACTGCATACCCAGGATCAGCTCGCTGGCCGGCACGGTTTCCCGACGGCGCTGGTCGAGTTTCTTCAAGCGCACCTCGGCCAGCGCCATGATCTGCTCAATCATTTCGGTAAAGCCATGGCTGGAATCCTGCAGGCGATACAACCACGGCTCGCTCAAGTCCACCGAGCTGTCGTTATCGTGCATCACCTGGCCGGCCTGCAATTTCTCGCAGCCCAGGCTGATCACCAGGGCTTCACCGCCCAGGTTCGGGTTGCGCGCCAGATTGCGCACGGTGCGGATCGGGATATAGGCATCCGTCGCCGTAATCGCCACGCCGCAGCCGTAGCTGTGAGTCAGCGCCACCACATCATCGACGTGGGGATACTTGGGCAGCAACTCATCCTTGATGCGCTTGACTGCGTGGTCCAGCACGCCGGTAACGCACTGCACGGTGGTGGTGATGCCGAGGATATTGCGCGTGCCCACGGTACCGTCGGCATTGCGATAGCCCTCGAAGGTGAACCCCTCCAGCGGTGCCTGGGTTTCAGGCACCTCGGTGGACAGCGGCAAGCTGTCAAGCGGTGGCGCGGTGGGCATGCGCAGCTGATCTTCCTGCACCCAACTGCCACGCGGAATCGGAGCCAGGGCGTAACCGATGGTCTGACCGTAGCGGATAATCCGGCCGCCCTCGGGGATATCTTCCAGTGTGACCTTGTGGCTCTGGGGTATGAACTCCACGGTGACCAGGCCGTCGGGGAATTCGGTCCCCGCCGGCACACCCTGGTCGTTTACCACGATCACCACATTGTCGCGCTCGTGCAAACGGATCGAGCGCGGCGAGTCGGCATGTTCAATCAACTGCATCACACGAACCTCAGGAATGCGCTTGGGAAAGGTTGGTCAACTCAGGGCCTTTGGCGGGCGGCTCTTTGAGCACCACGCGCTTGATCGGGCCGACAATCACCAGGTAGCTGAACACTGCGACCAGCGCGTTGGCGCCGACGAACACCAGGGCCCATTTGAACGAGCCGGTAGTGCTGATGATGTAGCCAATGACAATCGGCGTGGTGATCGACGCCAGGTTACCGAAGGTGTTGAACAGGCCGCCACTGAGGCCGGCGATCTGCTTCGGCGAGGTGTCGGACACCACCGCCCAACCCAGTGCGCCAACGCCTTTGCCGAAGAACGCCAGGGCCATGAAGCCCACCACCATCCATTCGATGTCCACGTAATTGCAGGCCACGATACTGCTGGAGATCAGCAGGCCACCAATGATCGGCGCCTTGCGGGCAAAGGTCAGCGAGTGGCCTTTACGCAGCAGGTAGTCAGAGATCACCCCGCCGAGCACACCGCCGATAAAGCCGCAGATCGCCGGCAACGAGGCGATAAAACCAGCCTTGAGGATGGTCATGCCGCGATCCTGCACCAGATACACCGGGAACCAGGTCAGAAAGAAGTAGGTGATGCCGTTGATGCAGTACTGGCCCAGGTACACGCCGAGCATCATGCGGTTGGTCAATAACTGGCGTATGTAATCCCACTTCGGCCCATCAGTTTTCTTACCCTTGCCCTTGTCCTGATCCATGTCGACCATCGCGCCGTTGGCAGCGATGTGGTTGAACTCGGCCTCGTTGATCATCGGATGCTGGCGCGGGCTGTGGATAACTTTCAGCCAGATCAGCGAGAACACGATGCCGATCACGCCCATCACGATAAACACATGCTGCCAGCCGAAGCGGTAGACGATCCAGCCCATCAATGGCGCAAACAACACCGTGGCGAAGTACTGCGCCGAATTGAAGATTGCCGATGCGGTGCCGCGCTCAGCCGTAGGAAACCACGCCGCAACAATACGGGCATTGCCCGGAAACGACGGCGCCTCGGCCAGGCCCACCATAAAGCGCAACATGAACAGCGCCACTACGGCGGTGGAGACGCCGAACTCACCGACATAGCCTTGCAGCACGGTGAATAGCGACCAGGTGAAGATGCTCAAGGCGTATATTTTTTTCGAGCCGAAGCGGTCGAGCAGCCAGCCGCCAGGAATTTGCCCGGCCACGTAAGCCCAACCGAATGCGGAGAAGATGTAACCGAGGGTGACCGCGTCGATGCCGAGGTCTTTTTGCAGGCTGGAGCCGGCGATGGCGATAGTTGCGCGGTCGGCATAGTTGATCGTGGTCACCAGAAACAGCATGAGCAGGATCAAATAGCGGACATGGGTCGGCTTGGTCGCTTGCATGAAGAGGTACTCCCACTAATTATTTTTTTTGCGGGTAATGATTTTTTGTTTTTCCTGTGGGAGCCGGGCTTGTCCGCAATGCAGACACCTCGGTGTGTCAGCAAGACCGAGGTGATGCTATCGCAGGCAAGCCAGCTCCCACATAAAGCCAGTGCCACAGGATGCTGCGTATTACGAGCCGATATAGCTGGTCTTCACCACGGTGTAGAACTCTTGCGCATAGCGACCTTGCTCACGCGAACCGTAGGATGAGCCCTTACGGCCACCGAATGGAACGTGGTAGTCCACACCCGCCGTCGGCAGGTTGACCATCACCATCCCGGCCTGGGAGTGGCGTTTGAAGTGGTTGGCGTACTTCAGCGACGTAGTGGCGATACCCGCCGACAGGCCGAATTCGGTGTCATTGGCCATGGCCAGCGCCGCCTCGTAGTCAGCCACACGCACCACGTTGGCCACCGGGCCGAAGATTTCTTCACGGCTGATGCGCATCGCCGCTTCGCTGTCGGCAAACAAGGTCGGCGCCAGGTAATAGCCTTCGGTGTCGCAGGTCACCAGGCCGCCACCGCTCACCAGCCGCGCACCTTCGCTTTGGCCGATGTCGATGTATTTCATGTCCTGGTCCAACTGGGCCTGGGACACCACTGGCCCGATGTCGGTGCCGGTGTGCAACGCGTGGCCGACCTTGATCGACTTCATGCGCTCAGCCATTGCCGCAACAAACCGGTCGTGAATACCGGCGGTGACAATCAAACGGCTCGACGCGGTGCAACGCTGGCCGGTGGAATAGAACGCGCTCTGCACCGACAACTCCACCGCCTGCTTGAGGTCGGCGTCATCGAGGATGATCTGCGGGTTCTTGCCGCCCATTTCCAACTGCACTTTGGCCTGGCGCGACACACAATTGACGGCGATCTGACGACCCACGCCAACGGAGCCGGTGAAGCTGATGCCATCGACTTTCGGGCTGTTGACCAACACGTCGCCGACGACACGACCGCTGCCCATCACCAGGTTGAACACACCAGCAGGGAAACCAGCGCGAGAAATGATCTCCGTCAGGGCCCAGGCGCAACCCGGCACCAGCTCCGCAGGTTTGATCACCACGCAGTTGCCGTAGGCCAGGGCCGGGGCGATTTTCCACGCGGGAATGGCAATCGGGAAATTCCATGGAGTAATCAGCCCCACCACGCCAAGGGCTTCGCGAGTCACTTCAACGCTGACGCCCGGACGAACCGAGGGCACGTAATCACCTGAAAGGCGCAGGCATTCACCGGCGAAGAACTTGAAAATATTACCGGCGCGGGTCACTTCGCCGATGGCTTCGGGCAGGGTCTTGCCCTCTTCCCGGGCCAACAAGGTGCCGAGCTCTTCGCGACGGGCAAGGATTTCACTGCCGACTTTATCCAGCGCGTCGTGGCGCGCCTGGATACCGGACGTGGACCAGGCCGGGAAAGCGGCGCGGGCCGCGTCAATGGCCGCGTTGACTTGGGCCACGTCCGCTTTGGCGTATTCGCCGATGACATCGGACAAATCAGACGGGTTGATATTGGTGCAATAGTCGGCGCCGGTTACCCATTCACCGTTGATGTAGTTTTCGAAACGCTTTGCTTGGGACACAAATCTTCTCCTGACGCAAAAGGCCGCTGATTGCTCAGCGGCCTTGTGGATAATTTATTGCGCGCCTTGCTTGTCGATCAGCGCTGCCAGGGCTTCGTATTCTTCCGGCAACAGATCGGTCAGCGGCGTACGCACCGGGCCGGCGTCATACCCGACAATTTTCGCGCCGGCCTTGACGATGCTCACTGCGTACCCGGCTTTGCGATTACGGATGTCCAGGTAAGGCAGGAAGAAGTCATCAATGATCTTGTCGACGGTGACGTGATCTTCGCGGGCAATGGCGTGGTAGAAATCCATGGCGGTTTTCGGGATGAAGTTGAACACCGCCGAGGAGTACACCGGCACTCCAAGGGCTTTGTAGGCCGCGGCGTAAACCTCTGCAGTCGGCAGACCGCCGAGGTAGCTGAATCGGTCACCCAGGCGGCGACGGATCGACACCATCAGCTCGATATCACCCAGGCCATCCTTGTAGCCGATCAGGTTCGGGCAACGTTCGGCCAGACGCTCCAACAGCGGCGCGGTCAGGCGGCAGACATTGCGGTTGTAAACCACCACGCCGATCTTGACCGACTTGCACACCGCTTCAACGTGGGCAGCAACCCCGTCCTGGCTGGCTTCGGTAAGGTAGTGCGGCAGCAGCAGCAAGCCTTTGGCACCGAGGCGTTCCGCCTCCTGGGCGTACTCGATGGCCTGGCGGGTCGAACCGCCCACACCGGCAAGAATCGGCACGCTGGACGCGCAAGTGTCCACGGCGGTTTTTACCACTTGGGAATATTCGCTGGCAGCGAGGGAAAAAAACTCACCCGTCCCACCGGCTGCGAACAACGCGGTGGCGCCGTAAGGGGCTAGCCATTCGAGGCGCTTGATGTAGCCCGCCTGGTGGAAGTCACCCTGGGCGTTGAAATCGGTCACCGGGAAAGACAGCAGACCGTGGGAGAGGATGGACTTCAGTTCTTGTGGATTCATTATTCGAACACCCTGGGCGAAGACTTTCTGAGGAAAGCGTTGTTGTTGGTTTTGATGATGTCGTACGTCATCGTACAACTATAAAAAGATTCGTCAACTGCAATTCGTTGAGCCTCCGCTCGCACCTGACGTGTGGATTGCAACTCTTGACGTAGGAAATTTCTCACCTATAGTAACTTTAGCTGTATATACATACAGTTAAAAAGGAAGATTCCCACGACATAGCAAGGAGCTAACATGTCAGGTCTTGAACTCGCAGTACCCGAGAAACTCCCGCCAACCCTGCGTTTTGAAGGGGGTGAACACACCGCCATCGGCGATGAAACCCTGCTGCGCTTCGCCAAGGACGCTGCGGCGATTCCTGCACACCAGGTGCAATTGCATTTGCCCAACGGGCTCGCGCTGACCTACGGCCAAGTGATCGCTTTAGGTGGCGATTTCTATGGCATCCCCGGCCAAGCCATCAGCGATGGCGCCTCTGCGGCCGAGCGCGTGCAACGTTTCACTGCAGCCTTCAACTCTCTCGCCGTATTGCCCGCCTCACGGGAAGAGGCGCAGAAGATCCTGGCGGTGATGCAAAAGGAAATCAACGCCGTCAAGCAGGCGATCAAGGATGGCAAACAACCCCATGAAGCCTACGACGCACTGGGTGATACGTTGTCAGAGGAGTGGAACCGCATCACGGGTGGCGGCAGCGCTGTTTCGGCCCTGATTCCCTTGGGGCGCTACCTCAAGCTGGCAGCGGACAATGCCGATCACTTCGGTGAGTGGGCCTTGTCCGCGTACCTGGCCGGTCACACGGCGGCGCTGCAACAAGCCGTTGTGGCCCACCAGACGGGTACCGACCAGGCCCTGGAACTGGCCTATGCGATGAACAGCTTCGCTGATCACTTCTTGACCGACCTGTTTTCTGCCGGGCACCTGCGAGTGCCGCGCAAACAGTTGGCAGCCGTTGTGACGCCAGGTGAACTGGGCTCGCTGATCAGCCGCTTCATGCACGACGAAGACAGCAAGTTCGGGCTCAAGGTGCGTAATGCCATGGGTGATCAGTGGCATGCCTACGGCGACAAGCGCTACTTCGACAGCATCGACGCCGATAATCGCGTGCAGGTAAAACGTGCGGTGCAGGCTTCGGCAGACGAAATCTTCGAAACCTTCATCAGCGGCGTCACGCCCTCCCCGGCCAGCTTCAAGGCACCGCTGTATGTGCCCGACCTGAACGCCGCGCAAAACCCGGCGAATAACTTCTCGCCGTTGTTCAAGATGGAGGGGGACAAGGTGCTGCGGCGCAAGGACGTCAATGACCTGAACGACAAACACTGGACCAATGATTGGTGGGGGTGGAGTACGTATCTGTTGCTCAAAGACTACAAGCCCAATCAACCCGCCAGCTAAACAGGCCCGGTACTCCAGATAATGGAGATCAAATGTGGGAGCTGGCTTGCCTGCGAATGCACTGGTTCAGTAACAAACTCAATGACTGACACACCGCTATTGCAGGCAAGCCAGCTCCCACACGGGATATGGCAAACCTCAGCCGCGCTGCGCTTCTGCCTCTTCATGGGCATGGCGCAGCCGCTCACGGCTGTTGGTCAAATGCAGACGCATGGCCGCCCGCGCCGCATCCGAATCCTGACGGGCAATTGCCTCATAGATTTCTTCGTGTTCGCGACTCAGGCGGCTCATGTAATGCTGTTGGTCATCATGGGCCAGGCGCGCCGAATTCAAGCGGGTACGCGGAATGATGCTGGTACCCAGGTGGGTCATGATGTCGGTGAAGTAGCGGTTGCCGGTAGACAGTGCAATTTCCAGGTGGAAGGCAAAGTCTGACGCCACCGCATCGCCAGCGTGGGCCGCACTTTCATTCAGCGCATCAAGGGCCGCACGCATGGCGGCCAGTTGTGCATCACTGCGACGCAAGGCGGCAAGGCCCGCCGACTCTACTTCCAGGCTGATACGCAGCTCCAGAATCGCCAGCACATCACGCAAGGTCACCACGGTGGCCGGGTCAATGCGGAAACCGCTAGGGCTGGGCGTGTCCAACACAAAGGTGCCGATACCATGGCGGGTCTCGACCTGGCCCGCCGCCTGCAAGCGCGAGATGGCCTCGCGCACCACGGTGCGGCTGACGCCGTGGGCGTCCATGATCGCCGACTCGGTAGGCAGTTTATCGCCGCGTTTGAGCTGGCCATCGCGGATCTGCTCGGACAACACCGTGACCAATTCCTGGGCAAGGCTGCGGCGCTTGCGGGGCAGACGTGGAGCGGCGCTGGCGTTTTCCATGATGAACCATCTTTCTCGGCGAACTGAAGACCGCATCATAGCCCATGGTGGTTGTACGATCACCGTTGTGGCGCGACTTTCATCCATATCCTTTGCGCAAAAAAATGCCCCGACAAACGTCGAGGCATTTTTCAGAGGGGTCTGAAGGCAAAATCTGCCTACTTCACCACTTTCAAGCTCGGCCGACCGCTAGGACGCGGCGGCTCGCTGTCCGGTGGCGGTAGATCATCACCGCCTTCACCGTCGATCGTTTCGTCGTCCTCGAAAGGCGACTCCAGATCGAACACCATGCCTTGGCCATTCTCCCGGGCATAGATCCCGAGGATGGCACCAATCGGCACGAACAGCGTATGTGGTACGCCACCGAAACGCCCTTCAAAGCTCACCGCTTCGTTGTCCATGTGCAGATGGCGCACGGCACTGGGCGATACGTTCAGCACAATTTGTCCGTCGCTGGCGAAACCCTGTGGCACATCCACCTTGGGAAACTCGGAATTGACCAGCATGTGCGGTGTGCAATCGTTGTCCACAATCCACTCATAGAGCGCGCGGACCAAATAAGGTCGACTGGAGTTCATCAACGGCTCCTTAAGCCTTAGCGCATATCGCGTTCGACACCAGACAGACTCGCCTGGAAAGCCTCACGCGCAAATTGGCGCTCCATGTAATCAAGCAGCGGCTTGGCCGGCCGTGGCAGTTCAATGCCCAGGATCGGCAAGCGCCAGAGTATGGGTAATAGGCAGCAATCCACCAGGCTTTGTTCCTCACTGAGGAAAAAAGGTTTATCAGCGAACAGCGGCGAAACACCGGTCAGGCTTTCGCGCAATTCCTTGCGCGCCTGCACCCGAGCGGCTTCCTTAGAACGCGAATCCAAAATGACATCCACCAGCCCGCACCAGTCACGCTGGATCCGATGGATCAGCAGGCGGCTGTTGGCACGCGCTACCGGGTACACCGGCAGCAAAGGCGGATGCGGGTAACGCTCATCCAAGTATTCCATCACCACGGTTGACTCCCACAACGCCAGGTCACGATCGACCAGGGTGGGCAAGCTGCCGTAAGGGTTCACTTCGATCAGTTTCGGCGGATGACGGCCCGCCTCCACACTGATGATCTCGGCGCTGACACCCTTCTCTGCGAGCACGATGCGTACTCGGTGGGAATAGTGGTCGGCGGGGTCGGAGTAACAGGCCAACCGATTGGTCACGCCCATGGCGGTCCTCCTCGCTTGTTGAAATTATCGAAAGCTCAAAAACGAGCGCGCCCAGAGAGCATCTCTGTAACGTCCGGTCAAACCAGGCGTTACGTGTTCAGAGATGCCGCTGGGCGCGCAAGATTAACAGCAATTGCTTACGGTTGGATCAATGCACATCCTTCCAGTATTCGCGCTTGAGCAGATAAGCGAATACGAAGAAGAAAGCCAGGTACAGCAAGACGTACGTACCGATGCGCTGGTGCTGCAGTTTGACCGGGTTGGCCGAGTAGGCCAGGAAGGTCACCAGGTTCTTGACCTTCTCGTCGAACTGCTCTTCGTTCAGCGTACCGGTCTTGGGCACGATGGTCAGTTGATCGCATGCTTCATGGGTCAGAGGCGTACCGGTCAACGGATCATATTGCTTCTTGCCGTCTTCAACGACCTGAACCTGCTTGCATCCTACCACTTGACGACCCTGCAGGCCGACCAGAACGTTCGGCATGCCGACATTCGGGAAGACTTTGTTGTTCACGCCATAGGGACGCGCCGGGTCTTCATAGAAGGACTTGAGGTAGCCGTAGAGCCAATCGGTACCGCGTACGCGGGCCACCAGGGTCAAGTCGGGGGGGGCAGCGCCGAACCAGGTCTTGGCGTCAGCCGGTTGCATGCCGATGTTCATATGGTCGCCAATCTTGGCGCCAGTGAACACCGCGTGACTGAGCATCACCTCATGGGGAATGCCCAGGTCATCGGCCACACGCTCGTAACGTTGGAACTTGGCGCTGTGGCAGCCCATGCAGTAGTTGGTGAAGGTACGCAGCCCATCCTGCATGGCGGCCTTGTCAGACACATCGATATCGACTTTTTCCAGCTGCGCGCCATGCTCGGCGGCGAAGGACAGTAGCGGCAGAGCCGCAAGCACGAATGCAACGAATAATTTTTTCATCAGCCAGTCACCCTTTCCGGAACCGGTTTGGTCTTCTCGAGCCGGGTATAGAACGGCATCAGAATGAAGTAGGCGAAGTACAGGAAGGTGCAGACCTGCGACAGCAACGTACGCTCGGGGGTCGGCGCCAGCACGCCCAGCACGCCCAGGATCACGAACGAAATGCAGAACACCCACAGCCAGATCTTGCTCAGCCAGCCTTTGTAGCGCATCGACTTGACCGGGCTCCGATCGAGCCACGGCAGCACGAACAGCACCGCGATGGCTGCGCCCATGGCGATCACGCCCATGAGTTTGTCGGGGATCGCACGCAAGATCGCGTAGAACGGCGTGAAGTACCAGACCGGGGCAATATGCTCGGGCGTCTTGAAGGCGTTGGCCTGTTCGAAGTTAGGTTTCTCCAGGAAATAACCACCCATCTCCGGGAAAAAGAACACGATCGAGCAGAACACAAACAGGAACACCACTACGCCGACAATGTCTTTCACGGTGTAGTAAGGGTGGAATGGAATGCCGTCGAGCGGGATGCCGTTCTCGTCCTTGTGCTTCTTGATGTCCACACCATCAGGGTTGTTGGAACCCACTTCGTGCAGTGCCAGGATGTGCAGTACCACAAGGCCCAGGATCACGATCGGCAGGGCCACCACGTGCAAGGCGAAGAAGCGGTTCAGGGTGATGCCGGAGATCAGGTAGTCGCCACGAATCCACTGGGTCAGGTCGTTGCCGATCACCGGGATTGCACCGAACAGCGAGATGATCACCTGGGCGCCCCAGTACGACATCTGGCCCCATGGCAGCAGGTAGCCCATGAAGGCTTCGGCCATCAGCGCCAGGTAGATCAACATGCCAAACACCCACACCAGCTCACGCGGCTTCTGGTACGAACCGTAGAGCAGGCCACGGAACATGTGCATGTAGACGACGATGAAGAACGCTGACGCGCCTGTGGAGTGCAGCAGGCGCAGGATCGAGCCGTACTCGACGTCGCGCATGATGTATTCGACGGAAGCAAAGGCCTCTTCCGCCGACGGGGTGTAGCTCATCGTCAACCACACGCCGGTGACGATCTGGTTGACCAGCACCAACAAGGCCAGGGAGCCAAAGAAGTAGAAGAAGTTGAAGTTTTTTGGCGCGTAATATTTGCTGAGATGGTCTTCCCACATTTTGGTGGCGGGGAAGCGCGCATCCACCCAATCCATGAACTTGCTCATCACGCGTTCTCCTTGTCGAGGCCAATGACTATGAGGTCGTCAGTTTCGTAGGTATGCGGAGGCACGGGCAGGTTCAATGGAGCAGGCTGGGATTTGTAGACACGGCCAGCGAGGTCGTAGTGCGAGCCGTGGCAGGGGCAGAAATAACCACCGACCCAATCCTTGCCCAGATCGACAGGGGCCACTTCCGGGCGGAAGGTAGGCGAGCAACCCAAGTGGGTACACAGACCAACCAGCAAGAGGATCTCTGGCTTGATCGAACGCATTTCGTTCTTGGCGTAGGCGGGCTGATCGGAATTTTCGGATTTCGGGTCAGACAACTGGCCTTCGATCTTTTTCAGATTCCCCAGGATTTCCTCGGTACGGCGAACAATGAAAACCGGCTGGCCGCGCCATTCAGCAATCATCTGCTGACCTGGCTCGATCTTGCTGACATTCACCTTCACCGGTGCACCTGCGGCTTTCGCCTTGGCACTGGGAAACCATGACCCCACGAACGGGACCGCAGCCCCCACCGCTCCTGCAGCACCCACCACGGATGTGGCTGCTACCAAGAAGCGACGCCGGCCTGCATTCACGCCGTCATTGCTCATTCAGTCCTCTCCCATCAGCTTTTTGGCCTGTTAAATCAGGCGTCTACTAAGTGTTGAATCTTTACTTATAAAAATTTTGACGGATGGTAATGAAAAGCCCCACGTATGACAAGGGAATTGCCCGGGCCTCCGCCCTCAGGCCTTGTAGTATAGGGGGTCTACGGATGTGGCAAGTTGTCACGGCGAAAAATGTGCATAAATCGCAGGCAATAAAAAACGCCCAGCTCCGTGAGGAGGCTGGGCGTTTTCTGGAACGTAAAGCGAATTAACGCTTCGAGTACTGCGGACGCTTACGCGCTTTACGCAGACCGACTTTCTTACGTTCAACTTCACGAGCATCGCGAGTAACGAAGCCAGCTTTGCGCAGAGCGCCACGCAGGGTTTCGTCGTACTGCATCAGAGCGCGAGTGATACCGTGGCGGATTGCGCCAGCTTGACCACTTACACCGCCACCGATAACGGTGACGTAGATGTCGAACTTTTCAACGGTCTCGGTCAATTCCAGCGGCTGACGAACTACCATGCGGGCAGTTTCGCGACCGAAGAAGTTGTCCAGGGAGCGGTTGTTGATCGAGATGTTACCAGTGCCCGGACGCAGGAAAACGCGTGCGGTTGCGGTTTTGCGACGGCCAGTGCCGTAATTTTGAGTCGCCGACATAATGAACTATTCCGTTAAAACTTCAGTTCTTGGGGCTGCTGAGCAGCATGAGGGTGTACAGCGCCCGCATAGACTTTCAGCTTGCGAAACATATCGCGACCCAGTGGGCCCTTCGGCAGCATGCCTTTGACCGCGATTTCGATCGGGGCTTCAGGCTTCTTGGAGATCAGGCCTTCAAAGTTGGAAGACTTGATACCGCCTGGGAAACCGGAGTGACGGTAGTACATTTTGTCTTGCGCTTTGTTGCCGGTAACACGTACCTGCTCAGCGTTGATGATCACGATGTAGTCACCGGTATCAACGTGCGGGGTGTATTCAGGCTTGTGCTTGCCACGCAGACGGCTGGCGACTTCAGTGGCCAGACGACCCAGGGTCTGACCAGCGGCGTCGACGACAAACCAGTCGCGCTGAACTGTTTCCGGTTTTGCAGTAAAAGTTGTCATTCTTTAATAGCCTCAGGGGCCGCCCTGTAAATTAGACGGCGGATCTTACTGAATAGTGCGTACTTTGACAAGTCAAAGGCAGCCGGATACAGACGCTATCGGGGGCTCGGGTCGGCGCGTCCGTTCAACGGCAAGATTCTTCGGCAGGCGGCGCATCACTTCCACTGCAGAAAGAGGTGGGCAATTATGCAGATTGCGAAAAAAAATTCAACCTGCTTTTATGATTGTTTTCCCCCGAAGGAGTACCCGATGGATTACCGACAGCTGGGCCGCACCGATCTGAACGTCAGCGCCATCGCGTTGGGCACCATGACCTGGGGCGAGCAGAACAGCGAGGCAGAGGCTTTCGCGCAGATCGAACGGGCCAAGGCCGCGGGGATCAACTTCCTCGATACCGCAGAAATGTACCCGGTACCGCCCAAAGCCGACACCTACGCCACCACCGAACGCTACATCGGTAATTATTTCAAAAGCCGTGGCGACCGCGCCGACTGGATCCTCGCCAGCAAGATCGCCGGCCCCGGCAACACCATCGACTACATCCGCGATGGCTACCTGCGTCACAACCGCAAGCACATCACCCAGGCGCTCGACGCCAGCCTCAAGCGCCTGCAGACCGACTGGATCGACCTCTACCAACTGCACTGGCCGGAACGCAGCACCAATTTCTTCGGCCAACTGAGCTACAAGCACAAGGACGAAGACGACCTCACCCCGCTGGAAGAAACCCTCGAAGCCCTGGATGAACAGGTCAAGGCCGGCAAGATCCGCCACATCGGCCTGTCCAACGAAACCCCATGGGGCACCATGAAGTTCCTCGCCCTGGCCGAAGCCCGTGGCTGGCCGCGCGCGGTGTCGATCCAGAACCCGTACAACCTGCTCAACCGCAGCTTTGAAGTGGGCCTGGCGGAAATCGCCATCCGTGAGCAGTGCGGCTTGCTGGCCTACTCACCACTGGCGTTCGGCATGCTCAGCGGCAAGTACGAAGGCGGCGCACGGCCGGCCAAGGCACGCCTGACCGAGTACAGCCGGTTCAGCCGTTACTTCAACCCGCAGTCGGAGGCGGCGTGCAGCCGCTATGTGGCATTGGCGCGGGAACATGGCCTGGACCCGGCGCAGATGGCCCTGGCGTTTGTGACGCAGCAGCCGTTTGTGACCAGCAATATCATTGGGGCTACGTCGCTGGAACAGTTGGATAGCAACATTGCCAGTGCCGAGTTGAAACTGTCGAAAGAGGTGTTGGAAGGGATTGAGGCGATTCAAAAGGATCATCCAAACCCCGCGCCTTGATTGACCTTCAGACCGCCATCGCAGGCAAGCCAGCTCCCACATGTTGATCTGTGAATACCGTCAAATGTGGGAGCTGGCTTGCCTGCGATGAGGCCATCAAGAGCACCAGACAATCAAAGTGCCCGCGCAATAATCTCCTTCATGATCTCATTGGTTCCCGCATAAATGCGCTGCACCCGCGCATCCGCCCAGGCCCGGGCAATCGGGTATTCCCACATGAAGCCGTAGCCGCCGTGCAACTGCACGCACTCATCGAGCACCTTGCATTGCAGGTCCGTGGCCCAGTACTTGGCCATCGCCGCTGTCGGCACGTCCAGCTTGCCTTCTAGGTGCAACGCCATGCATTTGTCGACAAACACACGGCCGATCTGAATCTCGGTGGCCATCTCGGCCAGCTTGAATCGGGTGTTCTGGAAGTCGGCAATCGCCTTGCCGAACGCCTTGCGCTCGCGGGTGTAATCCAGGGTCCATTGCAATGCCGCTTCGGCTGAAGACAGTGCGCCTATCGCTACGGTCAAACGCTCTTGAGGCAGCTCCTGCATCAGATATGCGAAGCCCATACCGGCCTGGCCCAGCAGGTTTTCCTTGGGCACCCGCACGTCCTGGAAAAACAACTCCGAGGTGTCCTGGGCCTTCATGCCGACTTTCTCAAGGCGCTTGCCCTTGTCGAAACCGGGCGTGCCAGCCTCCACCAGAAACAGGCTGGTGCCCTTGGCGCCGGCCTTGGGATCGGTCTTGGCGACTACGATCACCAGATCGGCCAGGTAACCGTTGGTGATAAAGGTCTTGGAGCCGTTGATGACGTACTCATCGCCGTCCAGCACTGCCGTGGTCTTGACCCCTTGCAGGTCGGAACCGGCGCCCGGCTCGGTCATGGCAATTGCCGTGACCATCTCCCCGCAGATCAACTTGGGCAGGTATTTGTGCTTAAGCGCTTCACTGCCGTAATGCAGGATGTAGGGCGCGACGATATCCGAGTGCAGAGAAAAGCCGATGCCGGTCAACCCCAGGCGGCTGACTTCTTCGATCACCACCGCGCTGTAGAGGAAATCTGCGCCCAGGCCGCCATATTCCTCCGGCAGGTGGGAACACAACATGCCCGCCTCCCCCGCCTGGTTCCACAGGCTCCGGTCGATATAGCCCTGCTTTTCCCATTGCCCATGAAAGGGCGCGGCGTGTTTTTCGAGGAAGGTGCGCACGCTCTCGCGGAAGAGTTCGTGCTCCGAGCTGAACAAGGTTCTGGGGATCATGGGTCACCTGCGTGGATTGTCGGACAAGGACGAGCCCACAGAGCCTATGCCCCGATGGCGTCACGGGACACTGGACACATGCGACAAAAAATAAGACGATCCAGCCGTCTGGTGACCACTTTCCCCTATAAGAATAAATGAAATTATGTCTAACCAAATCTCCACGCCCCTGCGGCGCGTCAGCATTTTGGCCATTGATCGGGTATTCGCTTCCACCCTCATGCAAGCCAAGGATTTCTTCCATCTGGCCAGCCTGCGTTACGGTAAACAGCAGGGCCTGGGCTTGACCCCAGGGTTCGATACGCGCCTGGTCAGCCCCGACGGGCAGTCGGTGCGCAGCTTCAGCGATGTGATCATGCCGGTGGACGGCGGCCTGGAGGATGCCGATATCATCGTGCTGCCGGCCTTCTGGGACGACTTCGACGCCCTGTGCACCCGCTACCCGCAAGTGTTGCCGTGGCTGCGCGAACAACATGCCCGCGGCGCCGTGCTGTGCGGTGAAGCCACCGGGGTGTTCTGGCTGGCCGAAGCCGGGCTGCTCGATGGCAAGGAGGCGACCACCTACTGGCGGTTCTTCAATGCTTTCAGCGAGCGCTTCCCCAAGGTGCAGCTCAACCAGGACAAGCACCTGACCGATGCCGATAACCTGTATTGCGCCGGCGGCACCACCTCGGCCTGTGACCTCTACATCTACCTGATCGAACGCTTCTGCGGCGCCAACATCGCCCAGGCCGTGGCCCGCGACATCCTCTATGAGGTGCAGCGCAGCTATTCGCCGGGGCGTATCGGTTTTGGCGGCCAGAAGCTGCACCAGGACGTGATCATCCTGCAGATCCAGCACTGGCTCGAAGAACACTTCGCCGACAAGTTCCGCTTCGAAGACGTCGCCCGGGAACACGGTATGAGCATCCGCAACTTCATGCGGCGCTTCCAGACCGCCACCGGTGACAAGCCGCTGCATTACCTGCAACGGTTGCGCATCGAGACGGCAAAGGGCCTGCTCTCAGGCAGCCGCAAGAGCATCAAGACCATCAGTTATGAGGTGGGTTACGACGATGCGAGTTTCTTTGCGCGGTTGTTCAGGCAGCACACGGAGTTGTCGCCGAATCAGTACAGACAGCAATTCCAACAGGCTGCCTGACCTCAGACCAACACAAACCACTGTGGGAGCTGGCTTGCCTGCGATGGCGGTGTATCAGCCAGCCTATAGTTGACTGATACACCGCCATCGCGGGCAAGCCCGGCTCCCACATTGGATCTCCATTGAGCTGGAGATTGATTAAGGTTTGTGGCCGCGCGAGAGGAATTCGTGGGACTGCATTTCAAGCAGGCGACTCAAGGTGCGCTGGAATTCGAAGTTCAAGCGGCCGCCGGTGTACAGGTCCTTGAGCTCGACTTCCGCCGAGATGATCAACTTGACGTTACGGTCGTAGAACTCGTCGACCATGTTGATAAACCGCCGCGCAATATCGTCGGTGGTCACGCCCATCTGCTCGACGCCGCTCAAGATCACCGCGTGGAAGATCTTGCCCAGCTCAATGTAGTCGTTCTGGCTGCGCGGGCCGTCGCACAGCTGGCGGAACTCGAACCAGGCCACGTCATCGCAGGTGCGCAACGCGATGATTTCGCGGTTCTCGATCATCAGCTTGTCGTTTTCCACCGCCTGGGTGCATTCCGGCGTCAGGGCGCGGAAGCTTTTTTTCAGGCTGTCGTGCGCCGCCTGGTTCAGCGGGAAGTGGAACAGCTCGGCTTGCTCCAGGTGGCGCAGGCGGTAATCGACGCCGCTGTCGACGTTGACGATATCGGTGTTCTGCTTGATCAGCGCAATGGCCGGCAGGAAGCGCGCACGCTGCAGGCCGTCCTTATACAGGCCGTCAGGCACGATGTTCGACGTGGCAACCAGGGTCACACCGTTCTTGAACAGCTCTTCCATCAGCGTGCCAAGGATCATGGCGTCGGTGATGTCGGAGACGAAGAACTCATCGAAGCAGATCACCCGCGCTTCTTGGGAGAAGCGCTTGGCGATGATGGTCAGCGGGTTTTTCTCGCCCGGCAGGGTTTTCATCTCTTCGTGCACGCGCTTCATGAAGCGGTGGAAGTGAGTACGGACCTTTTCCTTGAATGGCAGCGCTTCAAAGAAGGTGTCTACCAGATAAGTCTTGCCCCGGCCGACGCCACCCCAGAAGTACAGGCCCTTGACCGGCGTGTGATCTTTCTTGCCAAACAGCTTGCTGAACATCCCTGGTTTGCTTTGCGAGGCCGCGACCAGATCGTCGTACAGGCGCTGCAAATGACGCACAGCATTTTCCTGGGCTGCGTCATGGAAGAATTCAGGGCGTTTCAGATCAGCTTGATATCGTTCTAGGGGCGTCATAATTTCGTTAGCAAGGCAACAAAAACGGGCCGACACTGTAACGACGGCCCTGGAGAATGGCAATCAACCCTTGGTCGGGTTAATCCTCGATTGGGGCCAACGCAGCGCGCAAGGCTTCGATGGCCGCGTCACGCGATGCTTGATCGGCGTACTCGGCACTGTCAGCCACGGCGGCGCCGTCCAGCCATACGCTGAAGCTCAGAGCCTGCGCACGCACGTCCAGCGCATCACCACTTTGCAATTGTTTGGTCACAGCGCCAGCTGCTTTGCCATCGGCAAAGTTGCGCGACAGCAACAGTTGCTCACCATCAGCGGCCAGCAGGCGGAAGCGGAAGCTGCCATCGTCTTCACGAAAACTCACAAAACGCGCAGCCTTCGCCGCTTTTTTCTTGGTTGCGACCGGCGCCGCAGCCTGGTTGACGAACGAACGCAGGCCCACCGCCTCACGCAACTCGGCGAGGAATGGCGCGGCCACGGCACGGGCTTTCTTGGCGCCGACCAGCAGCAGGTCTTCCATATCGGAGGGGCGCGACATCAGTTGGTGGTAACGCTCGCGCGCTTCACCGAGTTGGCCATCGAGCAGTTGGAACAGACGATTCTTCGCCTCGCCCCAGCCCAGGCCTTGCAGCAGCTCGCCACGGAATTCTTCTTCCTGCGCCTTGGTCGCGAACGCCTGGTACAGGGTGAACAGGTGCGAATTGTCCGGGTCCTTGGCTTCGCCCGGCGCACGCGAGTCGGTCACGATCCGCGAGATCGCGTCTTTCATGTCCTTGGCGCTGGTGAACAACGGGATGGTGTTGTCGTAGCTCTTGGACATCTTGCGGCCATCCAGGCCCGGCAAGGTGGCGACGCTTTCTTCGATCAGCGCCTCGGGCATGGTGAAGAATTCTTTACCGTTGCCGAACAAGTGGTTGAAACGCTGGCCGATGTCGCGGGCCATTTCCACGTGCTGGATCTGGTCGCGGCCGACCGGCACTTTGTGTGCGTTGAACATCAGGATGTCCGCCGCCATCAGCACCGGGTAGCTGTACAGGCCCATGCTGATGCCCGCATCCGGGTCTTCGCCGTTTTCCACGTTCTTGTCCACCGACGCCTTGTACGCATGGGCGCGGTTGAGCAGGCCCTTGGCGGCAACACAGGTCAGCAGCCAGGTCAGCTCGGGAATCTCCGGGATGTCCGACTGGCGATAGAAGGTCACACGGTTCACATCCAGGCCACCGGCCAGCCAGGTCGCAGCGATTTCCATGCGCGAGCGCTGGATGCGCTGCGGGTCGTCGCACTTGATCAGCGCGTGGTAGTCGGCCAGGAAGTAGAAGGAGTCGGCATTCGCGTCTTCGCTGGCGAGGATCGCCGGGCGAATCGCACCGGCGTAGTTGCCCAGGTGCGGCGTGCCGGTGGTGGTAATGCCGGTGAGGATTCGGGTACGGGTCGTCATGGGTGATCGCTTGTCATCAATTCGAAAGGCGTGGCAGCACCAGATCCTTGAGATCGGTCAGCTTGCCATGAAAAAAGTGTCCGCATTCTGCCACTTTCAGCAACTCATGGGGGCGTTTCAGGGCGGCGGACCAGTCGTAGACCAATTGCGGGTCGACCACTTCATCGCTTTCCGGTTGGATCAGGGTCAACGGGCAGCCTTGGGGCAACACATCTGCATCGCCAAGGCGCATCACGGCGGCAGCCACCATAAACAGGTGCGCAAGCTTTTCACCCTTGGCTTCCAAACGGCCGCCGAGACTGGCCGCGACATAGCCACCGAAGGAAAAACCCAACAAGGTGATCGGCAGTTCGGGATGTTTTGCCCGCAGCCAGGTGACGGCCGCTTCGGCATCGTCGACCTCACCACTGGCCATATCGTGTGTACCGGCGCTGGCACCGACGCCACGATAATTGAAACGCAAAGTAATCAAACCGGCATCGCGCGCAGTGCGTTGCAGGGTCGACACCACTTTATTGAGCATGGTCCCACCCTGCACCGGGTTAGGGTGGCAGATCAGCGCCAGGCCACGTGGTTCGGGGTGATCCAGGTACAAGGCTTCCAATTGGCCCACCGGGCCATCGATCAAAACGGGGGTTTCACGCATGAGCAAGGATGAACTCCGTGACCTCTCAAGGGGTCGACTCGTCTAGCTAAAAGTCTGTGCATGGCATCATTGCGAGCTTAATCGCGGTATACAGCGCAGGTTTGAGCCGTTAACGTAAAGCAAAGCCGTTTATAGAGGAAGGACTCGTGGAACACTCGCTCTTAGTTTGGTTGTTGCCGACTCTTGCCCTGGTTGCCGGTGTCGCCATTGGATTCCTGGTTGCCCGCCTGCTGCCGAATGCCGCGCCTAACCGCACGCAGCGTCAGCTGGATGACATTCAGGAACGTTTTGACAGTTATCAGAACGAGGTTGTTACCCACTTCAACAGCACCGCGACCCTGGTCAAGAAGCTCACCCAGAGCTACCAGGAAGTACAGGATCACCTCGCCGAAGGCGCTAATCGCCTGGCCCTCGACGACATCACCCGCCAGCGCCTGCTGGCTGCGCTGCATTCCGATGCACCGCAAACCCCACGGGAACGCCTGACCCCGCCTCGGGAAAACCAGGAGCCACCACGGGACTACGCGCCAAAGACGCCGAACGCCCCAGGAATGCTGGATGAGCATTACGGCTTGAAGAAGTAAGTCATCTTCGAGCATTAAAAAAGCCCGGCTGATCAATGATCAGCCGGGCTTTTTTGTCTCATTCTCCAAGACAAAGCAGAACCTAATGTGGGAGGGGGCTTGCTCCCGATAGCAGTCTGTCAGCCCCAAAGTAGGTGGCTGACACACCGCTATCGGGAGCAAGCCCCCTCCCACACTCACCGAGGATGAGCTCAAGTGAGTTGTTGCTCCTGCAACCGCCCACCCTCGATGCGCACATGCCGCCCATGGAAACGCTTGAGGCTGCTGCGGTGGCCGACGCTGACGATGCTCAATCCCGGCAATTGATCGATCAACGCCTGGTACAACGTTGCCTCATCCTCTTCATCCATCGCCGAAGTGGCTTCATCCATATACAGCCACTGCGGTGCGAACAACAACGCACGGGCAAAGGCCAGGCGCTGTTGCTCACCCGGCGAAAGCATGCGTTGCCAGTGGTTGGCTTCATCCAGACGATTGAGCAGGTGCGGCAGGCGGCAGGTTTGCAGGACCTGTGCATAACGTTCTGCCGGATAGACGCTGTCGTCTTGTGGATAACTCAGCACCGCCTTGAGCGTACCAATCGGCAGGTAAGGCTTCTGCGGCAGGAACAGGTAGCGCGTCGCCGGCAACCGAATGCTGCCATGACCTGCGGGCCAAAGATGGCCCATCGCCCGCAACAAGGTGCTCTTGCCGCTACCGGAACGCCCGCTGAGCATCACGCGCTGGCCAGGCTCCACGGTCATGTCGGCGTCGGTGAGCAGGTGACGGCCGTCGGCCAGGTCCATGCCCAGATCCGTGATCACCAGGCGCTCGCCGTCAGGGCGCACATCGATGGCCGGGGCTCGCTGCTCGTTGTCGCTCATGGCTTGCTGGAAACTCAGCAGGCGATCACTGGTGGCGCGCCATGTCGCCAGTTCCGAGTAGGCGTTGATAAACCAGCTGAAGTTTTCCTGCACGTTGCCAAACGCCGAGTTGATTTGCATCAGCTCGCCCAGCTCGATTTTGCCGGTGAAGTAGCGCGGCGCGGCCACGATAAACGGGAAGATGATCGCAATCTGGCTGTAGCCGGCGGTGAAAAAGGTCAGGCGCTTGGACACTTTCATGATGTCCCAGAAGTTGTGCCAGACCTTGCCGAAGCGCGTACTCAGGCGTTGTCTTTCATTGGGCTCGCCGTTGTACAGGGCAATGCTCTCGGCATTCTCACGCACCCGCACCATGGAAAAACGCAGGTCTGCCTCGAAGCGTTGCTGTTGGTTGCTCAGGCCGATCAAGCGTCGGCCGATCAGGTGCGTCAGCCAACTGCCCACGGTGGCGTACAGCAGCGCGCACCAGAACATATAGCCGGGGATGGTGATGCCAAACACTTCGATGCTGCCCGATACGCCCCACAGGATGATCGAGAACGACACCAGGCTGACCACATTACGCAGCAACCCAAGGCCGAGGCTCAAGGTGCCGGAGGTGAAGTTGTTGAGATCTTCGGAAATCCGCTGGTCTGGGTTGTCGGTATAACCACCCTGTTCCAGCTGGTAGTAATTCTTGTGGGCCAGCCACCGGGTGAAGTGTTTTTCGGTGAGCCAGGCGCGCCAGCGGATCGTCAGCATCTGGGTCAGATAGAGACGGTAGACCGCGCCGAGAATCGCCACCGCCGCAATGCCGCCGAAATAACCTATCAGTTGCCAGAAGGCGGCGGTGTCCTTCTTCTCCAGGGCGTTGTAGAAATCCTTGTACCAGTGATTGATCCACACGGAAATCGCCACGCTGAACAGCGACAGGCCAATCACTGCAGCCAGCAACAGCCAGGCCCTGCCCTTCTCTTCGCTGCGCCAATAAGGCGTGATCATGGCCCAGGTTCGGCGGAAGAATTGCCCACGCACCGCATCGTTGACCGCGCAATATTCAGCGTTCTGATTCATTGTTCAGGCTCGGCAGGGAAAACATCACAGGCGTTTGAACCGATCATAGGTGATCGGTTCGTGCATCCGTGCAGCCTGAAGCAGGTTGTTCAGTCGCCGTTCAGCGTCGTACCGGGCGCTTCTGCAACTTGCGCTGCAAGGTACGGCGGTGCATGCCTAAAGCACGGGCAGTGGCGGAGATATTGCCTTCGTGCTCGGTCAGCACGCGCTGGATATGCTCCCATTGCAGGCGGTCCACCGACATCGGGTTTTCCGGTACCAGGGTGTCGAGGTCGGCGTGCTCGGAAAGCAGAGCGGCCAGCACGTCGTCGGCGTCCGCCGGCTTGCACAGGTAGTTGCAGGCGCCGCGCTTGATCGCCTCTACAGCCGTGGCGATGCTGGAATAACCGGTGAGGATCACCACGCGCATTTCCGGGTCGAGCTCCAGCAGCTTGGGCAGCAGCACCAGGCCGGAGTCGCCGTCCATTTTCAGGTCGAGGGCGGCGTAGTCGGGCAGGTCGGCCTGGGCGATGGTCAGGCCTTCTTCGGCAGACCCTGCGGTGCTGACGCGAAAACCGCGACGGCTCATGGCGCGCGCCATCACGCGGGTAAAGGTGGCATCGTCATCTACCAGCAACAGGTGCGGCAGTTCTTCGCCTTCGACTTGGATCTCGTCACTCATCGATATCTCCTCGTGCGACACGGGGCAGGCGCAGCTCGGTGAGCGTGCCACCTTCCTCATGACTATAGAGCTTCACTGAGCCGCCCGCGCGGGTCACGCTGGCCTTGCTCAAAAACAGGCCCAGGCCGAAGCCTTTGCCCTTGGTGGTAAAGAAGGGTTTGCCGATCTGCTCGGCAATGGCCAGCGGCACGCCCGCGCCGTGGTCACGAATGCTGATGGTGATGTTTTCGGCGTCCCAGTCCAACTGTACACCGAGCCCTTCAGGGCAGGCGTCAGCGGCGTTGTTCAGCAAGTTGAGCAGCGCCTGGGTCAGGTCCGGCGGTGGCGCCAGGCGCGGCACGTTGCCTTGGCCCAGCAGATTAAAGCGGTAACTGGCTTCGGGACGCATCAGGTGCCAACGGTTCAGGGCTTCATCGAGCCATTGGGTCACATCCTGCATTTCAACCGCGAGGCGGCGATTGGCTTCGGCGGCGCGTACCAGTTGCTGCAGCGTCAGCTTGCATTGCTTGACCTGCTCCTGCAGCACACTCAAGTCGTCCTGCAGCGCCGGGTCGTGATGGTCCTGGGTCATTTCCTTGAGCAGCACGCTCATGGTCGCCAACGGCGTGCCCAACTCATGGGCGGCACCGGCAGCCTGGGTGGCAACGGCCAGCAATTGCTGGTCACGCAGGCCCTCTTCACGGCGAATGGCGCGCAGCTCTTCCTGGCGACGCAGCTCTTCGGCCATACGTGCGGCGAAAAAGGTAATGACGGCGGCAGACAGGGCAAAACTCAACCACATCCCGTAGATTTGCAGGTTTTCCCGGGCGATAGGGAAGGTCTGCAATGGGTAGAACTGAGCCAGCAACAGGGTGTACAGCGTCAGCGCGATCCCCGAAAGCACCACCGAGTAGCGCCATGGCAACGTCACCGCAGCGATGGTCAGTGGCACCAGGTAATACGAAACGAACGGGTTGGTGGACCCACCGGAGAAGTACAGCAACACGCTGTGGATAAACAGGTCGCAAGCCAGTTGCAGGGCATATTCCAACTCGGTCACCGGCCAGGTGGTGCGCAGCCGTATGGCGGTAAATGCACACAACACGGTGGAAAAACCCAGGGTCACAGCCAGTTGCAGCCAGGGCAGCGGCAGCAGGTCGAACCAATAGGCAAGCCCGACGGAACCGGCCTGTGCGGCCAATACCAGGGTGCGAATGAACGTCAGGCGCCAGAGGTTCTGGCGAGTGGCGGAAGTCAGTTTTACGGCGGCGAGCATGAGCTCTCCCGATGAGCGCTGCAGGCGGATCGGCACGAGTATAAACGAAGCGGACCTGCTGGCACGGCGCGTGTGGCTCTTTGACGCAGGCCGGCTAAATGACCGTTCGTCGGCGCCCGCATAACTTGTTGGTAATGTGTAAACCCGAAGAACCCTATGCCAGCGTCTACAGTCATACCGAGCACGACTACCTCAAGGAGCTTCCATGTCTCGTTTCATTCGCAGTGCAGCCATCATCACTCTCAGCGCCAGCGCCATTGCCAGCCTGCCGGCCATGGCCGCCGATGCACTGAACTACAACCAGATCTCCCTGCGCGCCGAAGTCAGCCAGGAAGTAGCCCGCGACAAGATGATCGTCACCCTCTATACCGAGTCGCAAAACGCCGACCCGGCCAAGCTTGCCGCTGAAATCACCACCACCATGAACACAGCCTTAGGCCAGGCCCGCGAAGTCAAAGGCGTGACCCTGCGCCAGGGCAGCCGTAACAGCTACCCGATCTACGACAACAAGAACCAGAAGATCACCGGCTGGCGTGAGCGCGCCGAACTGCGCCTGGAAAGCGCGGACTTCCCGGCGCTGTCCAAGCTCACCGGCGAGCTGTTGAACACGCTGAAAATGGAAAACATGGACTTCGCCATCGCCGATGCCACGCGCAAGGCCAGCGAAGATGCGTTGCTCAAGGACGCGGTTACTGCGTTCAAGGCCCGTGCGCAACTGGCTACCGATGCACTGGGCGGCAAGGGTTACAAGATCGTCAATCTGAACTTCAACACCAATGGTTACCCGATGCCTTATGCCCGTGGCGGCATGATGATGAAGGCGGCCATGGCAGATTCTGCACCGACGCCTGACGTTGAAGCGGGCACCAGCCAAGTGAGCATGAGCGCCGATGGAGTGATCGAAGTTTTACCGTAAGTCTTCGCGAGACCAACACGGCGTAACCTTCACCGGTTACGCTGTGGTGTTGCCGCCCACGGAACACTCAGACCGCTACCACACACCAAGTAACTTGATACTACAGCCTTACTCTAATCTATCTAAACCTCGCCCTCACGACACCACTCGTCAAACATTACGAATGCAGGCCTGGAACTTACGACACTCAACTTCCCACCCAGGGTTGCCATGCACATCATCTTGAATCAGAACATCGAACAGGTTATTTGCCACACACGGACGTACTGACAACAGAACATCACACATATCGATTTCTTTGTTTCTCGATGAACGGCAGTTATTTATCCAATAATTAATGTGAGTCGATAATGAATATAACACCGTCTCTCGCTCCCACACCCGTCGTTCCCTCTTTCCCTCCCACACACGATCGCCAGCGTCGAGCGCTTGATGATTTGCCCGCAACGCAAACCCGGCAGCAGGCAGAAGAAACCTCTTCAAAACATCCAAAAAAGTTGCTCGACCAACCCCCGTTCCCCTTGCCTACACCCGCCCATGAGCTCGATGCTTCCAAAAGCATCATCTATGGGTCAGTCAACGTTATTCCGCCAAACGCGGGTTATACACAGCAAGAGCGAATGCATCGTATCGATGCCTATGCCGGTCGAGTCGTCGCGCACATTCAACACATCGAAAATGGCAGCGACGCAGAACGCAATATCAAGTTCCAGCAAACTCGCCTGTTTCTTGAACCCGCAGGTTACTTCAGCGGCGGGTTGCTAGCAGCCGGCTACGATCCCCATGAAAAAATCTCGGTGACCTTCCACTCCTATGTAGGAATGGGCAAGCCCCAGGAGGAAACCAACAAGGAGGTACGCACCTATTTTGCATGGGAGATTGCAGCCGGCGCTCTTGCGCACGACAAGGTGTCAAGGGGCGGCCCGTTGAACTTCCAGGGCATGCACATCAACCCGCAAGATAAAAACAAGCTTCACGAACTGGAATCCTTGGGTAGCCAACTCCAAGGCCATTGGGAAAATGAAATAGCGGCGCCCATGCGCGACGCCTCGGGGCAACTGGCGAAGCGATCGGGCAAAGCGGATGCCTATGTGTTGCGAGGAATATTACAAAGTCTGCATGACGACAATTCCAGTAACAAACACCTAACCCCCGCTGCGCGGGCCGCCATTGTCCGCACACTTGAAGAAGACGGAAACGCGGTAATCCCCAACATATATGGCTATCCCTTAGAGGGTTATGCATTTATTCCTTATATCAATTATCACGGTGATTATGACCACCGCCCGAATAAGGGACTGATGATTGACTTAAAGAATGGCTCCGCCCGTGAAATACACGGTGATGACGACTTTGCCAGTTGGGCTAAAAACAATCAGGCTCAATTGGTTAGCCGCTTCAACGCTCGTGACAGGCAAGGCGGTCATGATGCTCACTGGGTAGGGGCCGGGTATATACTCAATGCATTGATTCAGGATAACCGTTCTACGTTTCCAGGAAGAAAAGGCCCGTTCACAGATCAGGCCGTACCGGTCCGGGAGACATTCAATTACACACAATCGCGAGACAGCGATTACTACTTGAAATTTGGCGACCTTAAAAACGGTATTGCCCCCCACTACCAGGCGATAAATGCCAAGAATGCACGCTGGACCGATCAAACCGAGGTCTTTGGCGCCTCCCAACAAAGTTGGAAAGCAGCCAAAGAGTTTTGGGGTAACACGTTTGGTTACTTACCGATCGTAGGCAATGTGGGCAACATTGTCTTCGGCGTACACGATGGCCTCTACGGCAAGACGGCTGATGATCGTGTCGCAGGTAACGCCGCGGCGGTAATTTCCAGCCTGCAACTGGCGCACGAGATTGCCCCCATTGGAGTGGAAGCCGGACTTGGGGAGGCGGTTTTGACACCTGGCGCTCCCAGCGCAAAACCCTACAGCTGGCGATTCAGTCAGGACACTAGCGATCTTGAACTCGTGCGCACGCCAAACGCGTTGAGCGAGAGTGATACCAACCCGGTTGCAAATCACTCGACGCCCCAGGTGAACCCGTTGCGGCCCAGTCACGCGGGGATGATCAGCGAATATGCCATCCCTGACGGCGAGCAGTTGATTGAAAAGGCCACGCACAACCAGAAGGGCATCTATCAGCTCAAGAACACCGCCACCGACGAAGATCGCTGGTTTATCCGCTACACCGATGGGACAGGCGTCCCTGGCGTATATGAAATAAAAAGCAACTTCAAACCTAGCAATGACTACGTGCAGATTATTGATCCCTCCGGAAAGATTGTATTGACCGTGCATTCAGCCGGTGACGGAAACTGGGTTCGCAATGCAGCCAATGGGGGGGTGAGGTGGCCGTGGCAGCGCTCACCATCGCCAACACCTAGTGAAAATCTGACCCCCCATTTTTCGGACCTGTTCGCCGATGTCGATCAACAGGCCGTGGCACGAGCCGACAGATTCGACCAATTCATGAAAGTGGATGAGACCAGACCTTACGCCGTATCGACCCGCGGCTATGAAGAAAACGGCGTTGTTAAAAGAAAGCTGAATATTGGCTGGGAGGCCCCCAAGGAGAAGTTCGAAGTATTGCCCTCGGAGCGAGCGGCTCCTACGCCTCTGAGCGAGACCAATTATTCAGAGCACTTTCTTCCTGACCTGAATCGTAACAACTACACGGTCATCAAAAGCTCGAAAGGCGGCGATATCGAGGTGCCGTTGGACGCCAGTGCAGACACACCCGAAGCGACAAGACTGAGCCGTCTAAAGAAATTCGAGAAAGAGATTCCCGATGCACAACTGCGATCCCGTATCTCCGAGGTTGCCCATCAAGGATCAGTATTTCCCGCCAATTGGGAGTTGCTCCAAAGCTTGAAAGAAGGCTACGGCGTCACAGCAAGCAATACTTCTTACTTTATTGATTACGACCCGATAAACAGTGAAGCCCGAGTCAAAGTCGTCACCACGTGGTTTGTAAGCGATGTCAGCGATCACGTTCCAAAAGTGATTCCGGATTTAGAAGCAACCTCCGTCAGAACCTTCACCATTCGCGAGAACAATGACGTGTCCGGCGACCTTTACACGATTGACGATTACGCTCCAACTCAACTGGAAGTCTCGATCCCCGATGATCTCCCTCAGTAATCAAGGCCCCCTTTGATGCAGATGTCCCTACCTGAGTAACCAGAACGGCGGTAACCTCGGTGACCGCCGTTTTCGTTTAGGCAGCTTTGGTCTGCCTGCCATTTCAGGGGTCTCCATGGAAAGAATCGCCGTCAAGCCACTGCTCCTCGCCGCAAGCCTACTGGCTTTTATGCCGATGGCCCAGGCCGCAACCACCCTGGTCTACTGCTCCGAAGCCAGCCCCGCCGGGTTCGATCCCAGCCAGTACACCAGCGGCACCGATTTTGACGCGTCCGCCGAAACCGTGTTCAACCGTCTGACTCAGTTCAAGCGCGGTGGCACCGAGGTAGAACCGGGTCTGGCCACGAACTGGGATGTATCCAAGGACGGCCTGACGTACACCTTCCACCTGCGCGATGGCGTCAAGTTCCACACCACCGACTTCTTCACCCCGACCCGTGATTTCAACGCCGATGATGTGTTGTTCACCTTCAATCGCTTGCTCGATGCCGACAGCCCGTTTCGCAAGGCCTACCCCTCCGAATCGCCCTACTTCACTGACATGGGCTTGAACGCCACGATCAAGAGCGTCGACAAACTCGACGAACACACCGTGCGTTTCAACCTGAACAATGTCGATGCTTCATTCGTACAGAACCTGGCGATGAGTTTCGCCTCGGTGCAATCGGCCGAATACGCCGCCCATCTGTTGAAAGAGGGCAAGGCCGAGCAGATCAATCAAAAGCCCGTCGGCACCGGGCCGTTTGTGTTCAAGCGTTACCAGAAAGATGCGCAGATCCGGTATGTGGCCAACACACAATACTGGAAGCCCGAGGACGTAAAGCTCGATAACCTGGTATTTGCGATCACCCCGGACGCCGCTGCGCGCCTGCAAAAACTAAAGGCCGGTGAATGCCAGGTCAGCGGTTACCCACGTCCTGCCGACATCGACGTGATGAAGCAAGATCCCAATCTGCGCGTGCTGCAACAAGCGGGTTTCAATCTGGGCTTCCTGGCCTACAACGTAACGCACCCGCCGCTGGACCAACTCAAGGTGCGCCAGGCGCTGGACATGGCGATCGACAAACCAGCAATCATCAAGGCCGTTTACCAGAGCGCCGGACAATTGGCGCAGAACGCATTGCCGCCGGCGCAGTGGTCTTATGACCCAGGCATCAAGGATGCCCCCTACGATCCGACCAAAGCCCGGTTGCTACTAAAAGAAGCAGGGGTTGCACCAGGTACCACCATCAATCTGTGGGCGATGACCGTGCAACGCGCCTCCAACCCCAATGCGCGGATGTCCGCACAAATGATCCAACAGGATTGGGCCAAGGTCGGCATCAAAGCCAACATCGTCAGCTATGAGTGGGGCGAGTACATCAAACGCGCTAAAAATGGCGAACACGACGCAATGATTTACGGCTGGACCGGCGATAACGGCGACCCGGATAACTGGCTCGGCGTGCTCTACAGTTGTGCCGCGGTCAAGGGCAGCAACTATGCCAAATGGTGTAACCCGGCCTACGACAAACTGGTGCAGCAAGCCAAGGTCAGCAATGATCGCGAGCAGCGTATCAAGTGGTATCAACAGGCGCAGAAAATCCTTAAGGAACAGGTACCTATAACGCCTATTGCGAACTCGACGGTTTTCCAGCCCCTGCGCAAGGAAGTGCGCGACTTCAAGATCAGCCCGTTTGGACTGACGCCCTTCTACGGCGTGAGTCTAGATAAGTAACATCAACGCCCCAACCGAGTGCGCTAGACGCCTCGGCTGGGCTTTTTTGGTGCGCACATTGCACCGAAAAAAACCATCAAATCGACGCATTTATGGCAAAACTTTCATAATTGCGACATTCCTGTACGTTCGTACCACTGTTTACCGCTCGTAACCGTTCAGCATCTTGCATTGGGTATGGCGCCTGCATAAGTATCCGCAGGCCGACTCACGAGGTCGCCCTCACCACCAAAAATGACAACAAATCATGAGGCCAACATGCTTAAACACGCAGTCCTTCCGTTATTAGTGAGCGCTGGCCTTATGGCCGCAGCCCCCGTAGCCCTGGCGGCAACTAACCTGGTGTTCTGCTCCGAAGGGAGCCCGGCCGGTTTCGACCCAGGCCAGTACACCACCGGAACAGACTTCGATGCCTCGGCCGAAACCATGTTCAACCGTCTGAGCCAGTTCGAGCGTGGCGGCACCGCCGTCGTTCCTGGCCTGGCCACCAGCTGGGATGTGTCGCCGGACGGCCTGACGTATACCTTCCACCTGCGCGAAGGCGTCAAGTTCCACACCACCCCGTACTTCAAGCCTACTCGTGAATTCTCGGCTGACGACGTACTGTTCACCTTCAACCGGATGATCAACAAAGACGATCCGTTCCGTAAGGCCTACCCCACCGAGTTCCCGTACTTCACGGACATGGGGATGGACACCAACATCAAGAACATCGAGAAAGTCGATGATCACACCGTCAAGTTCACCCTTGGCACTGTGGACGCGGCTTTCATCCAGAACCTGGCCATGAGCTTCGCTTCGATCCAGTCCGCTGAATATGCCGCGCAATTGTTGAAGGAAGGCAAACCCGCCGACATCAACCAGAAGCCGGTCGGTACTGGCCCGTTCGTGTTCAAGAGCTACCAGAAAGATTCGAACATTCGTTACACCGGCAACAAGGACTACTGGAAACCTGAAGACGTGAAGATCGACAACCTGATCTTCGCTATCACCACCGACCCGTCGGTGCGTATCCAGAAGCTCAAGAAAAACGAATGCCAGATCACTCTGTTCCCACGTCCGGCCGACCTCAAGGCGCTGGGCGAAGACAAGACCCTGAAGCTGCCGCACCAGGCCGGTTTCAACTTGGGCTACGTAGCCTACAACGTCATGGACAAGGTCAAGGGCAGCGACCAGCCTAACCCGCTGGCTGACCTGCGCGTACGCCAGGCGCTGGACATGGCGGTGAACAAGCAGCAGATCATTGACTCCGTGTACCTGGGCGCCGGCCAACTGGCCGTCAACGCCATGCCGCCGACCCAATGGTCCTACGACACCAGCATCAAGGACGCTAAGTACGACCCAGAGAAAGCCAAGGCGCTGCTCAAGGAAGCCGGCGTCAAGGAAGGTACCGAAATCGTCCTGTGGGCCATGCCGGTTCAGCGTCCGTACAACCCGAACGCCAAGCTGATGGCTGAGATGCTGCAGAACGACTGGTCCAAGATCGGCCTGAAGGTCAAGATCACCAGCTACGAATGGGGCGAGTACATCAAGCGTTCCAAAGGCGGCGAGAACCAGGCCATGATCATTGGCTGGAGCGGCGACAATGGTGACCCGGACAACTGGCTGAACGTGCTGTTCGGCTGCGACTCGCTGTCGGGCAACAACTTCTCCAAGTGGTGCGACAAGAAATTCGACGGCATCGTGAAAGAAGCCAAGGCCACATCGGATGTCGCCAAACGCACCGAGCTGTACAAGCAGGCGCAACATATCCTCAAAGATGCAGTCCCGATGACACCTATCGCGCACTCGACGGTGTATCAACCCATGCGTAATACCGTACAGGACTTCAAGATCAGCCCATTTGGCTTGAACTCCTTCTACGGCGTTAGCGTAAGCGGCAAGTAAGGATCAATAACGGCGACGTTTCACAACGTCGCCGTTATTCCATCCGCCAGGGCCATAGGAAACAGACCACATTTGTAAGCGTTGCCGTCCTACAGCAACGAACTGCGCCTTGTGTCTCCGTTACCTACAAGTCCAGTCAGAATTGGCGCATTTACTGCAAGGTCCGCGTCCCATAACGTCGTAGGACAGCAGAGGCATCACTCTGGGAAATGGCACTTGCTGTGCGTGGGATCAGTGATGTCTTCCTGGCCATGGCCAGCGGGAGGGTTGCTGTTGATAACTACAAACAAGGATCGGGATCGTCATGCGCCATACCACTGTTCTATCCGCGATGTTTGCCACCAGCCTGCTGGCCGTGGCCACGATGGGCCAGGCCGCCGAAAAGAAGAGCCTGGTGTTCTGCTCCGAAGGCAGCCCGGCAGGGTTTGACACTGCGCAATACACCACGGCCACCGACAACGATGCGGCAGAGCCTTTGTACAATCGCCTGGTTGAATTCGAAAAAGGCGCGACCGACGTAGTACCTGGGCTGGCGACCAAATGGGATATTTCGCCAGATGGCCTGACCTACACCTTCCACCTGCGTGAGGGGGTGAAGTTCCACAGCAACAAGGAATTCAAGCCGACGCGCGACTTCAACGCCGACGACGTGCTGTTCACCTTCAACCGCATGCTTGACCCCGAGCATCCATTCCGCAAGGCCTACCCTACCGAGTTTCCGTACTTCAACGGGATGAGCCTGAACAAGAATATCGCCAAGGTCGAAAAAACCGACCCGCACACGGTGGTGATGACCTTGAACACGGTCGATGCCGCGTTCGTACAGAACATCGCCATGAGTTTCGCTGCAATCCTGTCCGCCGAATACGCCGAGCAGTTGCTCAAGCAAGGCAAGCCCAGCGACATCAACCAGAAGCCGATCGGCACTGGCCCATTTGTGTTCCAGCGTTACCAGAAAGACTCGCAGATACGTTACGTGGGCAACAAACAGTACTGGGACCCGAGCCGCGTCAAGCTGGACCAACTGATCTTCGCCATCAACACCGACGCCTCGGTACGGGTGCAGAAGCTCAAGGCCGGCGAATGCCAGGTCACCCTGCATCCGCGCCCCGCCGATGTAGACGCGCTGAAGGCCGACCCGAACCTGCAACTGCTGACCAAGCCTGGCTTCAACCTCGGCTACATCGCCTACAACGTGCGCCACAAGCCGTTCGACCAGCTTGAAGTGCGCCAGGCGCTGGACATGGCGGTGAACAAGCAGAGCATCCTCAACGCTGTGTACCAGGGCGCAGGGCAACTGGCGGTCAACGCCATGCCGCCGACACAGTGGTCCTACGACGACAGCATCAAGGACGCCGCCTACAACCCGGAAAAAGCCAAGGAGCTGCTCAAGGCCGCCGGCGTCAAGGAAGGCACCGAGATCACCCTGTGGGCGATGCCGGTACAACGTCCGTACAACCCCAACGCCAAGCTGATGGCCGAGATGCTGCAGAACGATTGGGCCAAGATCGGCCTGAAAGTCAAAATCGTCAGCTACGAATGGGGCGAGTACATCAAGCGCACCAAGAACGGTGAGCATGATGTCAGCCTGATTGGCTGGACCGGCGACAACGGTGATCCGGACAACTGGTTGGGCACCCTCTACAGCTGCGACGCCATCGGCGGGAACAACTACTCCATGTGGTGTGACCCGGCGTACGACAAGCTGATCAAGCAAGCCAAGGTCGTGACCGACCGCGAACAAAGGACTGTTCTTTACAAACAGGCGCAGCAACTGCTCAAGCAGCAGGTGCCGATCACGCCAGTCGCCCACTCGACGGTCAACCAGCCGTTAAGCGCCAAAGTCGAAGGTTTCAAGGTGAGCCCCTTCGGCCGCAACGTGTTCTCGGGCGTCAGCATTACCCCATAAGAAAATAACCGGATTGCGGGGAGCGAAGTTCGCTTCCCGGCAAACGCGCAGGCTTTTGTTGGGAAATTTCCTACGCCAAACGTTTGCACAGGCTTGAACGAGTTCCACACCCAATAGCCGGTTCACCTAAAAAGACCGGCATTAAAAAAGAGAACCAAAGGAGCTTCACCCATGAAACTGAGCAGCAAAGCGCTTCTGGCCCTGGCCATCAGCAGCATCACGGCGACCGCGTACGCTGAAACGCAAAGCCAGGACTTCGTTCCTACCACCCTGGCCGGCACCAGCGCCCAAAGCGAGGCTAAAGGCTTTATCGATGGTCAAAGCCTGGGCGGGACTACTCGTAACTGGTATGCGAACGAAATGAGATTTCGCAACGACCGTTTCTCGTACCGCAAAAATGACGTGAAACACGACACAAGCTTGCCTAAAACGCCGACTTCACGTCGTATCAACTGGGCCCAAGGCACAATCATCAACTATACCTCGGGCTTCACCCAAGGTACGGTTGGCGTCAGCACTGAAGTCGCCGCCTACAACTTCATTGCCCTTGACCGCGATCGCAAGGATATCGCTGGCGGCTCCAACCGCACGCTGGCCGACTCCGGTGGTGACGCAGTTGGTCAATGGAGCAAACTGGGTCTGGCCAACGTCAAGTTCCGTGTCTCGAACACCACTCTGACTGCCGGTCGCCAGAATTTCAGTAGCGGCATTGTCGATACCATCGGCAACCGTGCGCTGCCTTCGAGCTTCCAAGGTGTGAGCTTCAACAGCGAAGAATTCAGCAACCTGTCATTCCAGGGCGGTATCTTCGATCGAGTTTCTCCGCGTACCGAACAAAGCCTGTCCAAATTCCGTTCCGAATACGGCAATGGCCAGGAAACCGACAAAGTCAAAACCCTGGGCTTTAACTACCAGCCGTTCAAAAGCCTTAAAACCAGCGTGTTCGCAGCTAACGTTGAAGACTTCTGGAACCAGTACTACTTCGGCGCGACCCACGAATTGGGTGATGCGCAGACCTTGGCACTGACCACCGGCCTGAATTACTACAAGACTACCGATACCGGCAGCAAGAAGATGGGCGAGATCGACAACGATACCTACTCGCTGTCCCTGGGACTGACCCACCAAGCCCACAGCCTGACCTTCGCGTACCAAGCTGTTAATGGCGACGAATACTTCGACTACCTGCACGAAACCAACGGCATCTACCTGGCCAACTCCCTGACGTCTGACTTCAACAGCCCGAACGAGAAGTCCTTCCAGATCGCCTACGGCATCAACATGGCCGAGTACGGCATACCAGGCCTGAAGTTCAACATCTACTCGGCTCGCGGTTGGGGCATCGACGGTACTCATTACAAAGGCACTGCCTATGGTGTGGCCGGCGAATCACGCAGCGACCTGCGCCTGATGGACGGTGAGAAACACCAGGAATACGGCGTTGGCTCGACCTATGCGATCCAGAGCGGCCCCCTCAAGGCCACGACCATCCGTGCCACCTACGTCACTCACCGCGCCAGCTCCGAACAGGCTGACGGCAACATCAAAGAGTTCCGTCTGGTCACCACCATTCCATTCAACATCCTTTAACTAGCGCCAGGCAGGCGGCGGACTCAGGACGAGTTCGCCGTCTACGCTTTTCTGGTTCCATCGATTGCAGAGGGCTCTGAATGAAAATGCTCCCGCTACAAGCCGCCATGGCTGCCGCGCTGTTGAGCGTGGCGATCGGCGTTTCGGCCAAACCGCTGGTGGTGTGCACCGAAGCCAGCCCGGAAGGTTTCGACCCGGTCCTGTACACCACCGCCGTGACCGCCGATGCCGCCGCTGAAACCATGTTCAACCGTCTGGTGGACTTCAAGCCCGGTACTACCGAGGTGGTCCCTGCGCTGGCTAAAGACCTGCCGGAAATCAGCGCCGATGGCCTGACCTACACCTTCCACCTGCGTGACGACATCAAGTTTCACACCACCGACTATTTCAAACCCACGCGCAACCTGAACGCCGACGACGTGCTTTGGAGCTTCCAGCGCCAGCTGGACCCGAATCATCCATGGCATAAAAAGTCCCTCGTGGGTTACCCGTACTTCGAAAGCATGGGGTTCAAGGAACTGCTCAAGAGCGTAGAGAAGATCGACGATCATACTGTCGTCTTTACCCTGACCCGTCCTGAAGCTCCGTTCCTGGCTGACCTGGGCATGGCGTTCTCTTCAATCCATTCGAAGGAATACGCCGACCAGTTGCTCAAATCCGGCAAGACCGAAGACCTCAATGCCAAGCCCATCGGCACTGGTCCGTTCATCTTCACCCGTTATCAGAAAGACGCCCAGGCACGCTTCAAGGCCAACCCCGACTACTTCCGCGGCAAGCCGGCGGTCGATCCGCTGATTCTGGCAATCACCGTCGATAACAACGTGCGCCTGCAGAAGCTCAAGGCCAACGAATGTCAGATCGCGTTATTCCCCAAGCCGGATGACATCCCAAGCATCAAGAAAGACCCGAACCTGAAAGTCGATGAACTGGCGGCGATGACCACCAGCTACACCGCATTGAACACCACCCGCAAATACATGAGCGATGCGCGGGTACGCCACGCTATCAACATCGCGTTCGACAAGGCCGGCTATACCGAAGCGCTGTTCGGAAAAGGCAATGCAGTCGTGGGCACCGGCCCTTATCCACCGACATTGCTGGGTTTCAGTGAAAAGCTGAAAAACCCAGCACGCGACCTGGACAAGGCCCGTGCCCTGCTCAAGGAAGCCGGCGTGCCGGAAGGCACCGAATTCACCCTGTTCACCCGTAACGGCGGCGGCCCGACCAACCCCAACCCGATGCTTGGCGCCCAGCGTATGCAAGCAGACCTGGCCCAGATTGGCTTGAAGATCAATATCAAGGTCATGGAATGGGGCGAGATGCTCAAGCGTGCCAAAAACGGCGAGCACGACATGGTTTCGGCGGGCTGGGTAGGTGATAACGGCGACCCGGATAACTTCCTGACGCCAAACCTGAGTTGCGATGCAGCCAAAAACGGCGAAAACTACGCCCGCTGGTGTAACAAAGAGTTTCAGGACTTGATCGACAAAGCCCGTGCAGTCGCGGAACCGGCCGAACGGGCCGCGCTCTATGAACAAGCACAGGATGTGTTCGAGAAAGACCAACCCTGGCTTCCCATGGCTTACCCGAAACTGTTCACCGCCCTGCGCAAGAACGTAGAAGGCTTCACCCAAAGCCCTCTGGGTACAAATAACTTCGCCACCACCCAGGTGAAGTAATAAGAAAAACGCTCGGCACCGTCGACATTGACGGTGCCGAACCTGCCTAACCGGCTGATTGAGGTACACACCAAGATGTTTAGTTTTATTGCCCGCCGATTGGGGTTATTGATCCCCACGTTCTTCGGCATCACGTTGCTGACTTTTGCGTTGATTCGCATGATTCCAGGCGACCCCGTAGAAGTCATGATGGGCGAGCGGCGGGTTGACCCCGAAATGCACGCCCAGGCAATGGAGCGCCTTGGCCTTAACAAGCCGCTGTACGCGCAATACCTGGATTACGTCGGCAAGCTCGCCCAGGGCGATCTTGGCGAATCACTGCGCACCCGCACCAGCGTGTGGACCGAGTTCACCGCCCTTTTCCCGGCGACCCTGGAACTGTCCATGGCCGCCCTGTTGTTCGCCGGTATCCTGGGCCTGTTGGCCGGGGTGATCGCGGCACTCAAACGAGGATCCCTGTTCGACCATGGGGTGATGGGCATCTCCCTGGCGGGCTATTCGATGCCGATCTTCTGGTGGGGCCTGATCCTGATCATGTTCTTCTCGGTGAGCCTGGGCTGGACCCCGGTTTCCGGGCGTATCGACCTGCTCTACGACATCGAGCCGCGCACCGGTTTCATGTTGATCGACACCCTGCTGGCCGACGAGCCGGACGCGTTCTGGGACGCCCTGCACCACCTGATCCTGCCGGCTATCGTGCTGGGTACTATCCCGCTGGCGGTGATCGCACGGATGACCCGCTCATCGATGCTTGAAGTACTGCGCGAGGACTACATCCGCACCGCCAAGGCCAAGGGCCTGTCGCCGGCGCGCGTGGTATTCGTGCACGGCCTGCGCAACGCGCTGATCCCGGTACTGACCGTGGTCGGCCTGCAAGTCGGCACGCTGCTGGCCGGTGCGGTACTGACCGAAACCATCTTCTCGTGGCCCGGCATCGGCAAATGGCTGATCGAAGCCATTGGCGCGCGGGACTACCCGGTGGTGCAAAACGGCATTCTGCTGATCGCCTGCCTGGTGATCCTGGTGAACTTCGTGGTGGATATCCTCTACGGCTTCGCCAACCCACGCATCCGTCACCAGCGCTGAGATCATGACCATGACTACCTCTACTCCAGTGTCAGCAGTCGATCAGAGCCTGCTGTACCCGTCCCCGTACAAAGAATTCTGGCAAGCCTTCTCCAAGAACAAGGGCGCGGTTGCCGGCCTGCTGTTCATGTTGCTGATCGTGTTCTGCGCGATCTTCGCCCCCTGGGTTGCGCCGCATAACCCCAGCGAGCAATACCGCGACTTCCTGCTGACCCCACCGGCGTGGCTGGAGGGCGGGCAGATGCAGTTCCTGCTCGGCACCGACGAACTGGGGCGTGACTTGCTCTCGCGCCTGATCCAGGGTTCGCGCCTGTCGTTGCTGATCGGCTTGTCGTCGGTGGTGATGTCGCTGATCCCGGGCATCCTGCTGGGCCTGTTCGCCGGTTTTTTCCCGCGTTTGCTCGGCCCGACCATCATGCGTCTGATGGACATCATGCTGGCCCTGCCGTCGCTGCTGCTGGCCGTGGCGATTGTCGCCATCCTCGGCCCTGGCCTGATCAACACCGTGATCGCCATCGCTATCGTGTCGCTGCCGTCCTACGTGCGCCTGACCCGCGCCGCGGTGATGGGCGAACTGAACCGCGACTACGTGACCGCCGCCCGCCTCGCGGGTGCCGGCCTGCCACGCCTGATGTTCATCACCGTGCTGCCTAACTGCATGGCGCCGCTGATCGTACAAGCGACCTTGAGCTTTTCCTCGGCGATTCTCGATGCCGCGGCCCTGGGCTTCCTCGGCCTTGGCGTACAACCGCCAACCCCCGAGTGGGGCACCATGCTGGCTTCGGCCCGTGACTACATCGAACGCGCCTGGTGGGTCGTGAGCCTGCCTGGCTTGACCATTTTGCTCAGCGTGCTGGCAATCAACTTGATGGGTGACGGCCTGCGCGATGCGCTGGACCCGAAACTCAAGAACGCCGCCTGAGGAGATTCCCATGTCACTGTTAGAAATCAAGAATCTCAACGTCCGCTTCGGCGACAAGACCGCCGTACCAGTGGTCGATGGCCTCGACCTGTCGGTCGACAAAGGCGAAGTACTGGCGATCGTTGGCGAGTCGGGCTCGGGTAAATCCGTGACCATGATGGCGCTGATGGGCCTGATCGAGCATCCCGGCATCGTTACCGCCGATGCGCTGAACTTCGACGGCAAGGACATGCTCAAGCTGAGCAACCGCCAGCGCCGCCAGATCGTCGGCAAAGACCTGGCGATGGTGTTCCAGGACCCGATGACCGCGCTGAACCCCAGCTACACCGTGGGTTTCCAGATCGAAGAAGTGCTGCGCCTGCATTTGAAAATGTCCGGCAGGCAAGCGCGCAAGCGGGCTATCGAACTGCTGGAAAAAGTCGAGATCCCAGGCGCTGCCAGCCGTATGGATGCCTACCCGCACCAATTGTCCGGCGGTATGAGCCAACGTGTTGCGATCGCCATGGCGATTGCCGGCGAGCCCAAGTTGCTGATCGCCGATGAACCGACCACTGCGTTGGACGTGACCATCCAGGCGCAGATCATGGAACTGCTGCTGGCCCTGCAAAAAGAGCAGAACATGGGCCTGGTGCTGATCACTCACGACCTCGCGGTAGTGGCTGAAACCGCCCAGCGCGTATGCGTGATGTACGCAGGCCAAGCGGTGGAAGTCGGCCAGGTGCCGCAACTGTTCGACATTCCGGCGCACCCGTACAGCGAAGCGCTGCTCAAGGCGATCCCGGAGCACAGCCTCGGCGCCACGCGCCTGGCCACGCTGCCGGGCATCGTTCCCGGCCGCTATGACCGTCCGCAGGGCTGCTTGCTGTCACCGCGCTGCCCGTATGTCCAGGACTCCTGCCGCGCCCAGCGTCCAAGCCTTGATCCGAAAAGCAACAGCCTCGCCCGCTGCTTCTACCCGCTGAACCAGGAGGTGGCGTAATGGCCGTCGTACTTACCGCCCGCGACCTCACCCGTCACTATGAAGTGTCCCGTGGCCTGTTCAAGGGCCACGCCACCGTGCGTGCTCTCAATGGCGTGTCCTTTGAGCTGGAAGCCGGCAAGACCCTCGCGGTTGTGGGCGAGTCGGGTTGCGGCAAATCCACCCTGGCCCGTGCCCTCACGCTGATTGAAGAGCCGTCTTCGGGCTCCTTGAAAATTGCCGGCCAGGAAGTGGCCGGTGCCGACAAGGCCCAGCGCAAGCAATTGCGTAAAGACGTGCAGATGGTTTTCCAAAGCCCGTATGCGTCGTTGAACCCACGCCAGAAAGTCGGTGATCAACTGGCGGAGCCGTTGCTGATCAACACCAACCTGTCCGCCGCCGAGCGCCGCGAAAAAGTCCAGGCGATGATGAAGCAAGTGGGCCTGCGCCCTGAGCATTATCAGCGCTACCCGCACATGTTCTCCGGTGGTCAGCGCCAACGTATCGCACTGGCTCGGGCGATGATGCTGCAACCCAAAGTGTTGGTGGCAGACGAACCGACCTCGGCGCTGGACGTGTCGATCCAGGCCCAGGTGCTCAACCTGTTCATGGATTTGCAGCAGGAATTCAATACCGCCTACGTGTTCATCTCCCACAACCTGGCGGTGGTGCAACACGTCGCCGACGACGTGATGGTGATGTACCTCGGCCGCCCGGTGGAAGTAGGCCCCAAGGAAGACATCTACGCCCGCCCGCTGCACCCGTACACGCAGGCGCTGCTGTCGGCCACACCGACCATTCACCCGGACCCGAACAAGCCGAAGATCAAAATCGTCGGCGAACTGCCTAACCCGCTGAACCCGCCACCTGGCTGCGCGTTCCACAAGCGCTGCCCGTATGCGACCGAGCGCTGCAGCAGCGAGGAGCCGCTGTTGCGACCATTGGATAATCGGCAGGTGGCTTGCCACTACGCAGAGCAATTCGTGGCCTGACGCCTCCCTTGTAGGAACTGCAGCTTCAATGAGTTCCATCGCCCTTCCCGCCAGATTGCGCATCAGTCTGGCCGGAGGGGCTTTTTTTTGCGCGTTTGTAGCAAAGAAAATACAGATGGACCTGCGCCTTTCAATGCCTCCGGCCTTGAAAACATTGCGCCAGAGCCCTCTGGAAAGTGTATAGATTGTAAATGAAATTTACTTTTGTTTGAGAATCAATACCATCACGACGCAAAGAGGGCGCTGGATACTGGCTGCCAAGCCACGGTTGGCTACGCGAAAAATTCAGACGCCTCTCGTTCAATCGCCCCTCGTAAAGGACTTTGTGGACATGTCGTCTCAATTCAGGCTCAGCCATCTATCGCTGGCGTTTATCGCTACCCTCTCGTCTCCCGCGCTGCTGGCGGAGAGTGTGGAAAAAGAGCGCGATAAAGTGCCGATCCAGGCAACGGACCTGCCTGTAGATGGCACCTCCCAAGCCTTGGTGTTGGGCGAGACGCGTGTTTTGGGGACCGCTGCCGAAGAACTCAAGCAAGCACCCGGCGTGTCGATCATCACCGCCGAAGACATCAAGAAGCGCCCACCCAGCAACGACCTGTCGGAGATCATCCGCCGCGAGCCAGGCGTCAACCTGACCGGCAATAGTTCCAGCGGCAGCCGCGGCAATAACCGTCAGATCGACCTGCGCGGCATGGGCCCGGAAAACACCCTGATCCTGATCGATGGCAAGCCCTCCACCTCACGCAACGCCGTGCGTTATGGCTGGAGCGGTGACCGTGATACCCGTGGCGAAACCAACTGGGTGCCGGCCGAAGAAGTCGAGCGCATTGAAATCCTGCGCGGCCCGGCCGCCGCTCGTTATGGCTCCGGGGCCATGGGCGGGGTGATCAACATCATCACCAAACGCCCGACCGATCAATTGCACGGTTCGCTGACCGCCTACACCGCCTTCCCCGAAAACGATGCCGAAGGCGCGAGCAAGCGCACCAACTTCAACCTCAGCGGCCCGTTGACCGACACTCTGGCATTCCGCGTCTATGGCGGCCTGAACAAGACCGACGCCGATGACGCCGACATCAACCGCGCAGCTCAAGCGACGCCTGATTCTTTGGTCGCTGGCCGCGAGGGCGTGCGCAATAAAGACGTCAATGGCTTGCTGAGCTGGCAATTCACCCCAGAGCAAACCCTCGACCTGGAAGCCAGCTACAGCCGCCAGGGTAATATTTTTGCCGGCGACACCATGCTCAACGGCGGTGGCGCATTCGTTGAAAGCCTGGTGGGCAAGGAAACCAGTGTGATTCAACGCAGCAGCTTCTCTGCAACCCACCGTGGTGAATTTGACTGGGGCTCGACCCTGGCCTCGCTGACCCACGACCTGACCCGCAATGAGCGTCTCAACGAAGGCCTGGCCGGATCCGGCGAGGGCGCGCCTTCGGCCAGCGCCGGGCGTTTCGAATCACGCCTGCGTAACACCCGGGCCACCGCCGAGGTCAACCTGCCCCTGAGCTTCGGTGCCGAACAAGTCCTGACCCTGGGCAGCGAATACCTCTACGAGTCGATGAACGACCCAGGCTCGTTGCGCCCGCAAAGCTATGACCCGGGCACCGGCGGCGTACCCGCCATCCCGGGCGTCAGCCGCAACAGCACCAAGACCACCGCCTCGAGCTACGCCTTGTTTGCCGAGAACAACATCGAGTTGGGCAGCAAAACCGTGATCACGCCTGGCTTGCGCTTCGACGATCATGAGGAATACGGCGGCAACTGGAGCCCCAGCTTCAATGCCTCGCACCAGTTGACCGACGAACTGAGCATCAAGGGCGGCATTGCCCGCGCCTACAAAACCCCCAACCTGTACCAGTCCAACCCGAACTATTTGCTCTACAGCCGTGGTAATGGCTGCAACGCCAGCGAAGCCAACATGGGCGGTTGCTACCTGGTGGGCAACCGGGACCTGAAGCCGGAAATCAGCGTCAACAAGGAAATCGGCCTGGCTTTCGACAAGGGCACCTGGCGCACCAGTGCGACGTACTTCCGTAATGACTACAAGAACAAGATCAACGCCAGTAACGAGGCGGCTTTCCGTCTGGGCAACGGCCGACGTGTATTGGAGTGGGAAAACAGCGGCCCAGCCTTGGTCCAGGGCGTTGAAGGCAACCTGTTCGTCAGCCTGCGCGATGACTTGGACTTGAACACCAACCTGACTTATATGATCGACTCCAAGGACAAAGACACCGGCGAGCCCTTGAGCATCATCCCCAAGTACACCGTCAACACCACGCTGGACTGGCAAGCCACTGACAAGCTGTCATTCCAGGTCAGCGGCACCTATTACGGCAAACAAGAAGCACCGACGCTCAACTCACGCAGCGCCAGCAGTTACGATCGCAGCGCCCAGCAGGACGTCGACCCGTACGGGTTGATGGGCTTGAGCAGCGGCTATGAGTTCAGCAAAAACCTTAGCGTGCGGGTGGGCATCAACAACCTGCTGGACAAGCGCCTGTCGCGCAAAGGCAACGCCGAGGATGCGGGTGCGCAGACTTACAATGAGCCGGGCCGGGCTTACTTCGCGTCGGTGACCACTTCGTTCTGATCGGGCCGTTGTAAGTTCATAACGTACTCCGCCCGGCTAGCCGGGCGGGTTTGTATCTGGCCGGGACTAGGTCTGGCTATCGCCTTCATCATCCGGATCGTCGCTAGTGGTGGCGTCATTATCGTCCTTGCTGCCGCCCTGATACTGGTCACCGGGCGGGACTTCAACTTGGTGGTAGGGCAGAAGCACAACATCACTGTAGGTGGTGATAGGGAGCAGAGAATTCTGGGTGTGCGGACAAGTGTGGCGGTAGTGGCCCAGAGTCGAGTTCCTCCTAAGACTTGGATAGGATCTGAGGACGTGAATGTATTGGAATACACTATGCGATTTGCTTGACTTAGTCGGCTTGATGAATTTCAAACTTGCCATCCATACGCATGGATCAACACGACTGCCGAGCAATGAGGTTTTTCTCGCCAGTTCTACCGTTTCGTCCGAATTCAAAAAAAACAAAGTCTATACGTTTTTGAGGTTCGATTGCGATAGCCACGTTCAAGGGCTCCTTAAGTCGCTCTATGTGACAAGGAGACTGAGCGACATTATAAGTAACTCATAACAAAAGTAATCTCCGTATTTGCGGTTCCGGCTTTGATTTCTCCATCTCCCCCTGTCTTCTTAAAGTATCGTGCAAACATAGGGATTTCGAAACTCCCCCCGCCACTTGAGTAATCGTTGAATACATGTGTCAGGTTGAGATTTATTGGCTGCTCGCTACTGTCCATTATTTGCAATGCAATGCCTTTGGCAGTTGAGGTGGAGTTTAGGCTAATAATTCCTGAGGTTGGATCTATGGCAGGAGCTGTTGATGTTGCAATCAATTTGTAATTTACTTTTTTGATGCCAACTGGACAGTCGTTGAGTTTTATGTTGAAGCGCTTCGATGCAGTGTATGGAGCATTGTAAAAAAACTGACTCAAGTCTTGGCTTCCCATGTCCACAATTACATCGGGTGTTTCGCATGAAGGTACTACTATAGACATTCCGCTGGTTTCGATTATAAACGGAAAAATTGTTCCAACTTCGAACGCACCGATTGCTCCGGCAGGTATTAGAGCATTGCTTTTTATTGCTCCTATTTTTACAAATCTTAACGCGACAGCTGTGTCTTTGAACGAGTATCGGCTAGGATGGCCACTATTATTGTTTGCCACTCCATAATGTGGGTATCCATTATAAAGCCATTGCCAACCAATTCCTGTATCCCCAATAGGCTGTATTGTCCCGGCCACGTCCTGGCCCAAGTAATTCTTGATCCCCTCCAAATGAAAATCGCTGCAATTGAAAACGCCCACCTCAGCATTTGTAACTTGCACGCTCTCATATATAACTGTGCCGTTAGCTGCATCTCTAGGTATCGATACACTTGTGGGCAGCACGATGTTTCGCGTAACAGCAGAGTCGCCTGTTTCGTACTCGCATACTGCTGCAACTGCATTGGCCGTCGTGCAAAAGATAAAAAATAGCAATAATAGCCTAATGACTTTCATAGTGCCTAGCTTCTTGAAGGAAGACTGAGTTTAATTGTGGAACCTGACTTTGAAGTCGCTTCTATATGTTTCGAAATCGGACGCGGGCAGGTTGAGCTACGTCTGCGGCATAGAGATAGGTGAACACCCAGCGAGCGCCATTAAACATAGGGAGTGCAAAATATTAAACGCGTGCCTTTTCATGTGCTAACTTCGCTTTGACAGTTGGACCCCAATATTAACAGAGGGGAGTGGAATGGAATGAATTATAATTATATTGTGTTTTTGGTGGAGGGCAAAATAAGACGATTCTTAATGTGTTTCACTAGATACTGTCAGTTGGAGGGGGCACGCATTATTTTTTTTTGTAACTCGCGCCCTTCAGTGCTAGGTCAACTGTCATCATCATGCTGTGCTCTCGACTTCAACCAGAAGCCCATCGTCATGATGCGTCCCAATACCAGCGTTGAAAAAGTGTACCTCTATCCAAAACCGGTCGACTGTCGAAAACCCATCGACGGCTTGGCAGCCCTTGTCGAACTGGATATCAAGGTGGCGGTGTCTGACCCCGTGCTTTTCGTGCTTTTCGTTTTTCTAAATCGCCACCGCAATCGGGTCAAGGTGTTGTATTGGGAGCGCAACAGTTTCTGTCTTTGGCTAAAGCGCCTGGAGTCCGAACGTTTCAAAACCTCGCCCGACATTACTGACGAAGCTATTGTCCTGAGCGTCCAGGAACTGAACTGGCTCCACGAGCCGGAAAGCGAGCCACTGTCGGCTGATCTGGCGCATATCGAAGTCATCCACGACTTGCCAGAGCACGATCTGACCTGCGCTTGTGGTTGCTGCGAACATGTCATTGGCGAAGAAACCAGCGAGCAGTTGAACATCTTGCCGATGCAGATCCACGTGATCAAACATGTGCGCAAGGTCTACGGCTGCCGCGGTTGTGAAAGAGCCCCGATCACCGCAGACAAGCCTGCGCAGTCAATCGAAAAGAGCATGGCCAGCCCAAGCGTACTGGCATGCTGCTGACCACCAAGTATGTCGATGGCTTGCCGCTGCATCGTTTTGAAACGGTGCAGAGCCGACACGGTATCGAGATCCCCCGGCAAACGTTGGCACGCTGGATTATCCAGTGCAGCGAACACTTCCAGCCGTTGCTGAACCTGATTGCGCTCACGCCCAACGGGCCATACCAGCCCCCCAATAAAAAGGGCGAAGCCATCACAGCTTCGCCCTTGGGTGTACCGCTCTAGCTTTAATGATGCTCACGGGTCGCACGGAATTTCACATCCGGCCAACGCTCTTCCATCAGCGCCAGGTTCACCCGGGTCGGTGCCAGGTAGGTCAGGTGACCACCGCCGTCGATTGCCAGGTTTTCCACGGCCTTGTTGGAGAACTCTTCCAACTTCTTCTTATCGCTGCAATCAATCCAGCGCGCCGAATACACAGTGATCGGCTCGTAGGAGCACTCCACCTTGTATTCCTCTTTCAAGCGGCTGGCGACCACATCGAACTGCAGCACACCGACGGCGCCGAGGATGATGTCGTTGCTGCGCTCGGGGAAGAACACCTGGGTGGCACCTTCTTCGGCCAATTGCTGCAAGCCTTGGCGCAGTTGCTTGGACTTGAGCGGGTCGCGCAGGCGCACGCGGCGGAACAGTTCCGGGGCGAAGTGCGGGATACCGGTAAAGCCCAGCGCTTCGCCTTCGGTGAAGGTGTCACCGATCTGGATGGTGCCGTGGTTGTGCAGGCCGATGATGTCGCCGGCGTAGGCTTCTTCGAGCTGTTCACGCTCGGAGGAGAAGAACGTCAGCGCGTCGCCGATGCGCACGTCCTTGCCGGTACGCACGTGGCGCATCTTCATGCCTTTTTCGTATTTGCCGGAGCAGATGCGCATGAAGGCAATACGGTCACGGTGTTTCGGGTCCATGTTCGCCTGGATCTTGAACACGAAGCCGGTGAATTTCTCTTCCACCGGTTCCACGGTGCGCTCGTTGGCGACGCGGGCCAGCGGGCGCGGGGCCCAGTCCACGACAGCGTCCAGTACGTGGTCGACGCCGAAGTTGCCCAGGGCGGTACCGAAGAACACCGGGGTCAACTGGCCGTCGAGGAACTCCTGCTGGTTGAACTCATGGCAGGCGCCCTGCACCAGTTCCAGCTGGTCGACGAAACGGTCGTACTCGTCACCCAGATGGGCGCGGGCTTCGTCGGAGTCGAGCTTTTCGATGATCTTGGTTTCGGTACGTTCGTGACCATGGCCGGCGGTGTAGACAATGATGTAGTCGTCGGCCAGGTGGTACACGCCCTTGAAGTCGCGATAGCAACCAATCGGCCAGGTAATCGGCGCGGCCTTGATCTTCAGGACGGCTTCGATTTCATCCAGCAACTCGATCGGGTCGCGGATATCACGGTCGAGTTTGTTGATGAAGCTGACGATCGGCGTGTCACGCAGGCGGCAAACGTCCATCAGCGCAATGGTACGTGGCTCAACGCCCTTACCGCCGTCGAGGACCATCAATGCCGAGTCCACTGCCGTCAGGGTGCGGTAGGTATCTTCGGAGAAGTCTTCGTGGCCCGGGGTGTCGAGCAGGTTGACCATGTGGTCGCGATACGGGAACTGCATGACCGACGTGGTAATGGAAATACCCCGTTGTTTTTCCATTTCCATCCAGTCGGAGGTGGCATGGCGGTCGGATTTGCGCGATTTCACCGTGCCGGCTACCGCGATCGCCTTGCCCATCAGCAACAGCTTTTCGGTGATGGTGGTTTTACCGGCATCGGGGTGGGAAATAATGGCGAAAGTGCGGCGTTTCGCGACTTCGGCGGCCTGGTGGGTCATGGGAAATCGCCTGGCAGGTGAGTCAAAAAAGGGCGGCGAGTATAGCGCAAACGCGAGGGTACAGACCACCGTTGAGCCCATTGGGGGTGGCTAAATGCGCCCAAGTGTGGAACCTTTTAAAAGGTCGAGACGTCCACTCCCCTGCTACCGCACTCGGAACAGGGGCTGAAATATCAGCAAGTTAGCCTGACGAGGCTGCGCTCATGGCTTGATCGCATACTGCATTGCCAGTATCGGCGAGCTGCTTTTCGCGAACCTATTCGCCGACAGCCAGGAATGGCATTGCCGCCGGAGAATGTGTTCGCCGACAAAAGAAAAAAAGGAGTCCGCCTGTGGCTATTCGCTATGGCAAAGGGCTGATAGGAGGCGCGGTTGTCGTCGCGCTCCTGGCCCTGCTGGTCCACTGGATCGGCATCAACACGATCGAACTGTACCGCGACGATTTGTTGTTTTACCTGCAAGCTCACCTGATTCTTGTCCTAGTCTCCATGCTGGCAGCCCTGATTGTGGGCATCCCCGCTGGTATCCTGCTCAGCCGACCCAACATGGTCGGGCGTGCAGAACGTTTCATGCAGATCTTCAACATCGGCAACACCGTCCCTCCCCTGGCCGTACTGGCCATCGCCCTCGGCGTCCTCGGCATCGGCAGCGGCCCGGCCATCTTCGCGCTGTTTCTCGCCTCCCTCCTGCCCATCGTGCGTAACACCTACGAAGGCTTGAAAAACGTCCAGGGTTCCCTCAAGGAAGCCGCCACCGGCATCGGCATGACGCCGCGCCAGGTGCTGTTTCGCGTGGAACTGCCCAACGCCGTGCCGATCATCATCGGCGGTGTACGTGTGGCCCTGGCGATCAACGTCGGCACCGCGCCACTGGCGTTCCTGATTGGTGCCAACAGCCTGGGCAGCCTGATCTTCCCCGGCATTGCCCTGAACAACCAGCCGCAACTGCTGCTCGGCGCTGCATGCACCGCGCTGCTGGCATTGCTGCTTGACGGCCTGGTGACCATGGCCAGCCGCCTCTGGCTGGAACGCGGGTTGCGCCCGTCTTAACGCCAGGAAAGGAATCGACATGAAAAAACTAAGCTTGATATTAGGCTGCGTCCTGCTGTTTGCAGGTATTGCGCAAGCCGCTGAAAAACCGGTGATTCGCATTGGCGCCCGGGTGTTCACCGAGCAGACCCTGCTCGCCGAAATCACCTCCCAGTACCTGCGCACCAAGGGTTACGACGCCCGTGTGACGGGTGGCCTGGGCAGCAACCTGGCACGCAGTGCCCAGGAAAGCGGGCAACTGGATCTGATCTGGGAATACACCGGCGTATCGCTGGTGGCCTATAACCACATCGACGAGAAGCTCGACAGCGATCAGTCCTACGCCCGGGTGAAAGAACTCGACGCGAAAAAAGGCTTGGTCTGGCTCTCGCCGTCGAAATTCAGCAACACCTACGCGCTGGCACTGCCGGAAAACGTGGCCAAGGAATTTCCGCAGATCAACAGCATCAGCGACCTGACCAAAGCCCTGGCCGAGGACACCAAGGAAAACCGCCTGGTGGCCCTCGACACCGAGTTCGCCAACCGTTCCGACGGCATGGGCGGCATGGTCAAGTTGTATGACATGAACCTCACGCGCAAAAACACCCGGCAGATGGACGCTGGCCTGGTCTACACCGCCCTGCGTAATAGCCAGGTGTTTGCCGGTCTGGTCTACACCACCGATGGCCGCCTGAACGCGTTCAAATTGAAGCTGCTGGCCGACGACAAGCATTACTTCCCGGACTACACCGCAGCTCCGGTGATCCGTCAGGAATATCTCGACCAGCATCCTCAATTGGCCGCAGAGCTCAAGCCCTTGGCCGAGCTGTTCGACGACGCAACCATGCGCGAGCTGAATGCGCGGGTCGACGTCGACCACGAAAGCCCGTCCGCTGTCGCCGCCGATTTCCTGCGCCAACATCCGATCAACTAAGAAGGAGAAGACATGGAATTTTTGAACGCCTTTTCCCATCTTGATTGGGCCCAAGTCCTGCACCTGACCTGGCAGCACATCACCCTGGTCGGCATCGCCGTGATCCTCGCGATCTTTATCGGCGTGCCCCTGGGTATTCTGATGACGCGCTTCCCAACCCTCGCAGGTCCCTTGCAAGCCAGCGCCACGGTGTTGCTGACCGTGCCATCCATTGCGCTGTTCGGGCTGCTGTTGCCGTTCTACTCCAAGTTCGGCCAGGGCCTGGGGCCGATGCCGGCGATCACCGCCGTGTTCCTGTACTCCCTGCTGCCAATCATGCGTAACACCTACCTGGCCCTCACCGGCGTTGAGCCAGGCATTCGCGAGGCCGCCAAAGGCATCGGCATGACCTTCGGCCAGCGCCTGCGCATGGTCGAACTGCCGATTGCTGTGCCGGTGATCCTCGCTGGCGTGCGCACCGCTGTCGTGATGAATATCGGTGTGATGACCATCGCCGCCACCATCGGTGCCGGTGGCCTGGGTGTACTTATTCTGGCTTCCATCAGCCGCAGCGATATGTCGATGCTGATTGTCGGCGCCGTGCTGGTCAGTCTCCTGGCCATCTTCGCCGACCTGCTTCTGCAATGGCTGCAACGCTCGCTGACTCCAAAAGGATTGCTCAAATGATCGAACTTCAAAACCTGTCCAAGACTTTTCAAAGCAACGGCAAGACTGTCACCGCCGTCAACGATGTAAGCCTGACCGTCAACGAAGGCGAAATTTGCGTATTCCTGGGGCCCTCGGGCTGCGGCAAGAGCACCACGCTGAAGATGATCAACCGCCTGATCAAGCCCTCCTCGGGCAAGATCCTGATCAACGGTGAAGACACCACTGACCTGGACGAAGTGACCCTGCGGCGCAACATCGGCTACGTGATCCAGCAGATCGGCCTGTTTCCCAACATGACCATCGAGGAAAACATCGTGGTCGTGCCCAAGCTGCTCGGTTGGGACAAGCAAAAATGCCACGACCGCGCCCGCGAACTGATGAGCATGATCAAGCTGGAACCCAAGCAGTACCTGCATCGCTACCCACGTGAGCTGTCCGGTGGCCAGCAACAGCGTATCGGCGTGATCCGTGCGCTGGCGGCCGATGCGCCGCTGTTGCTGATGGATGAGCCGTTCGGCGCGGTCGACCCGATCAACCGCGAGATGATCCAGAACGAGTTCTTCGAGATGCAGCGCGCGCTGAACAAGACCGTGATCATGGTCAGCCACGACATCGACGAAGCCATCAAGCTGGGTGACAAGATCGCCATCTTCCGTGCCGGCAAGCTGCTGCAGATCGACCACCCGGACACGCTGCTGGCGCACCCGGCCGATGAGTTCGTGAGCAACTTCGTGGGTCAGGACAGCACGCTCAAGCGCCTGCTGCTGGTAAAAGCCGAAGACGCAGCGGACAACGCTCCGTCGGTGAGCCCGGAAACACCGGTGGCCGATGCGCTGGAGCTGATGGATGAGCACGACCGCCGCTACGTGGTGGTCACCTGTGCCGAGAACAAGGCACTGGGGTATGTGCGCCGTCGCGACTTACACCGTCAGACCGGTACCTGCGGCCAGTACCTGCGCGAGTTCAACGCCACCGCTGCCTACGACGAGCATTTGCGCATCCTGCTGTCGCGCATGTATGAGTTCAACCGCTCGTGGTTGCCGGTGATGGATGCCGAGCGGGTGTTCCTGGGTGAAGTGACTCAGGAGTCGATTGCCGAGTACCTGAGCTCTGGCAAGTCCCGTGGGGGCAAGACCAATATTGTCTCGCCGGCCGAGACCGCCCTGGCCTGACCTGATACAACAGGGATAAAAATGTGGGAGGGGGCTTGCTCCCGATAGCGGTGAATCAGTGACTGAGAAGTGACTGACACACCGCTATCGGGAGCAAGCCCCCTCCCACATTCGCCCCTCGGTGAGTCAGGGAAATGTCCTCAATTCCCACTCAGCGGGGAACATCAATCCGTCACACCGGTCGGTTACATAAGTAGCTGGACTGGGTCCCGCGACGAACGCGTGCAAAAACGCGACATTTTTAGTTGATCCCACGCCCATCAAGCCCTAAAGTTCGCGCCGAACGTCCATGCTGGAAACGATCCATCCGGCTCAAGTACTGACGACGAGACAGCAAGGCCAAGGGAAGCTTATCCCGTGGCCTTTTTGCTTTCGGCGACATGCCTTGGGAAGTAGGCGAACCAAAGTGGGGATACGGAGGACGTTCATTTGCACCCATTGCTAATTTCAGTTTGCCCCTAGGAGTCCCCAGCATGTCGATCAACGTCGAAGATTATTTCGCGCGCGCCACCTTTGACAAAATGAAGGCGTTCGCCGACAAGCAAGAAACCCCATTCGTGGTGATCGACACCGCGATGATCAGCCAGGCCTACGATGACCTGCGCGCCGGTTTCGAATTCGCCAAAGTGTATTACGCCGTCAAGGCCAACCCGGCCGTGGAGATCATCGACCTGTTGAAAGACAAGGGTTCGAGCTTCGACATCGCCTCGATCTACGAGCTGGACAAGGTCATGGACCGCGGCGTCAGCGCCGACCGTATCAGCTACGGCAACACCATCAAGAAATCCAAGGACATCCGCTACTTCTATGAGAAGGGCGTGCGCCTGTTCTCCACCGACTCCGAAGCCGACCTGCGCAACATCGCCAAGGCCGCGCCGGGCTCGAAAGTGTATGTGCGCATCCTCACCGAAGGCTCGACCACGGCCGACTGGCCTTTGTCGCGCAAATTCGGCTGCCAGACCGACATGGCCATGGACCTGCTGATCCTCGCCCGCGACCTGGGCCTGGTGCCTTACGGCATCTCGTTCCACGTCGGCTCGCAACAGCGCGACATCAGCGTGTGGGACGCGGCCATCGCCAAGGTCAAGGTGATCTTCGAGCGTTTGAAAGAAGAAGACGGCATCGAACTGAAGCTGATCAACATGGGCGGCGGCTTCCCGGCCAACTACATCACCCGCACCAACAGCCTGGAAACCTACGCCGAAGAAATCATCCGCTTCCTCAAGGAAGACTTCGGCGACGACCTGCCGGAAATCATCCTGGAGCCAGGCCGTTCGCTGATCGCCAACGCCGGTATCCTGGTGAGCGAAGTGGTGCTGGTGGCCCGTAAGTCGCGTACCGCCGTCGAGCGTTGGGTGTACACGGATGTGGGCAAGTTCTCCGGCCTGATCGAAACCATGGACGAAGCCATCAAGTTTCCGATCTGGACCGAGAAGAAAGGCGAGATGGAAGAAGTGGTCATTGCCGGCCCAACCTGCGACAGCGCCGACATCATGTACGAGAACTACAAGTACGGCCTACCGCTGAACCTGGCGATTGGTGATCGTTTGTACTGGCTGTCGACCGGTGCGTACACCACCAGCTACAGCGCGATTGAGTTCAATGGGTTCCCACCGTTGAAATCGTTCTACGTGTAAGAACGCCGCATATAAAAAACCCATGACAAGTCATGGGTTTTTTTTGGCTTCAGGAAAAGGTCGCGGCACGCTGTTGATAGGCATTGGCCATCGCGCGAATCTGCGGCTCATTGGCCAGCGCCAGCGCCTTGTGCGCCGTTCGCAGGAATTTGAGATTCCCATGCGCCAACGCCTTGCGCAGCCACTCCAGCGCAGCGTCGATTTGGCCTCTGTGCGCCAGCACCGCCGCATAACTGAACTGCCCCCGAAAATCCCCGGCTTCGGCGGAGCGCCGGTACCATTCAACGGCTGCCTCAAGATCCTTGGGGCAATACTGCCCATCTTCCAGATAACGCCCCAACAGATTCATCGACTTGGCGTGGCCCTGCTCTGCCGCCTGGCGATAAAGCGTCAGCGCCTGGGCCTGGTCTTGCACAACGCCACGGCCGGTCGCCAGCAGGTTGGCGTAGTTGTACTGGCCCCAATCCAGGCCGGTCTCTGCTGCCAGCCGGTATTGCCGCGCAGCTGCCGCTTCATCGACGGCGCAACCCCAACCATGCTCCAGGCAACGCCCGGCCATATTGCGCGCCATCACGTGCCCGCCCTGCGCCGCAATCTGGAACCAGCGCAGCGCCAGCGCTTCATCGCGTGCAATACCGCGCCCTTCCAGCAGGATCTGCCCGAGCAACGCCTGGGCATCGACCACGCCTTCCTTGGCTGCGATCAGGATCGCCTGGGCGACGCGCACCGGGGAATCATCAAGCATGGACTGCAATTGCTCGACGTTGAGCACTTCCTGGCGACGCAATAAAAAGCCCATCTCAGACCTCGACCCAGCGGCGCAGGAGGTTGTGATAGGTGCCGGTGAGCTGGATCAGCGCCGGGTGCTCGGGCACGTCGCGGCTCAGTTGCTGGATGGCGTCGTCCATTTCGAACAGCAAGGTGCGCTGGCTGTCTTCGCGCACCAGGCTTTGGGTCCAGAAGAACGAGGCATAGCGAGCACCACGGGTCACGGCGTTGACTTTATGCAGGCTGGAGCCGGGGTACAGCACCAGATCGCCGGCGGGGAGCTTGACCCGTTGCAGGCCGAAGGTGTCCTGGATCTCCAGTTCGCCGCCGTCGTACTCGTTGGGATCGCTGAAGAACAGCGTGGACGACAGGTCGGTGCGCACGCGCTCGTGGCTGCCTTTGGGCTGGCGCACCGCATTGTCGATATGGAAGTCAAAACTGCCACCTGCGGTATAGCAGTTGATCAGCGGCGGGAAGACTTTGTGCGGCAGCGCCGCCGACATGAACAGCGGGTTGCTCCACAACCGCTCCAGCATGGCTGCGCCGATCTCCTTGGCCAATGGGTGGCCTTCGGGCAATTGCAGGTTGTGCTTGGCTTTGGCGGACTGATGCCCGGCAGTGATTTTGCCATCGGCCCATTCAGCCTCTTCCAGGGCTTGGCGAATGCGCAGCACCTCCTCGCGAGAGAACAGGCCGGGAATGTGCAGCAACATGAGGCAATACCTGCGATCAGAGAGGCGCCAATGGTATTGATTCTTATCCGCCCTGTAAAACCCGGGGACGAACGAGAACGCAAAATCCGTAACGAAAAAGTGTAAAGAATGTAAATTCGATGCGAATAGCAATATCTCTCAATTGATACAAAGTCTTGTTGGCCCTATATTCCGCGGCCTCACATCCTTGGGGAAGGGACACGTCATGTCGCGCACTACGCTAATAACAACCGCCAGTTCACCACGTATGCTGGCCTCGGCCATCGGCGTTGCCCTCAGCGCCAGCTCTGCCGCCCACCTGGCGCAGGCAGCAGAAAACACCGAGCAAAAAGGCGAGCGCAACCCTATCTCCCTCGGCGCCACCAACATTACCGGCCAGGACCAGGACAACACCTCCTATCAGGTGGAAAAAGCCTCGTCGCAGAAATACACCGCGCCGCTGGTGGACACACCGCGTTCGGTCACCGTGGTGCCGCAACAAGTACTCAAGGACACTGCCGCCACGTCGTTGCAGGACGCCTTGCGCACCGTACCGGGCATTACCTTCGGCGCCGGTGAAGGCGGCAACCCCCAAGGCGATCGCCCGTTCATTCGTGGTTTTGATGCCCAAGGCGACACTTACCTGGACGGCGTGCGCGACACCGGCGGCCAGAGCCGCGAGATCTTCGATATCGAGTCCATCGAAGTCAGCAAGGGCCCGAACTCCTCGTTCGGCGGCCGTGGTTCGGCCGGTGGTAGCCTCAACCTGGTGAGCAAAACCCCACAAGCACGTGACTTCACCAACGGCGGCTTTACCTACGGCTCCGACCAGACCCGCCGCTACGTGCTCGACGTGAACCGCCAGTTCCTCGACGACAGCGCCGCCTTCCGCCTGAACCTGATGAGCCACGAACAAAACGTGGCAGGCCGCGATGCGGTGAACTACGACCGCTGGGGTGTAGCCCCGTCGCTGACGTTCGGCCTGGGCACGCCGACCCGCGTCAACCTCAGCTATTACCATATGGAAAGCGATGACCTGCCGGATTCGGGGATTCCGTATGGTTATGGCTCCTCGACCGCCACCGCCCACGCGCACGACAAACCCAACGACGGCGGCGACAGCAACAATTTCTACGGTTTGAAAAGCCGCGACTTCCGCAAGACCCGCGCCGACATCAGCACGTTCTCCATCGAGCACGACCTGAACGACAACATGACGCTGAAAAATACCCTGCGCCATGGCAGCACCGGCCAGGACTATGTGCTGACACAACCGGACGACAGCAAACTCAACGTCAACAAGTTCGGCACCGTATGGCGTCGTGCCAATAGCCGTGTTTCCACGACCACCACAACCACCAACCAGACCGACCTGTTTGGCAGCTTCCAGGCGCTGGGCTTCAAGCACAGCTACTCCACCGGCCTGGAATTCACCGGTGAAGAAACGCGTGTCAGCGGCTATACCGTCAGCCCCAACGCCAACCCGGTGTGCAACCCGGCCAAGGGCAGCCTGGGCGGCCAGTGCACCTCACTGAGCAACCCGAACCCGGACGACGCCTGGAACGGCAGTGTTGCGCGCAACTACATGGGCACCAACACCAAGGCCACCAGCCGCGCCGCCTATGTGTTCGACACCATCGAGCTGGATCCGAAATGGCTGCTGAACGTGGGCCTGCGTTACGACACCTTCGATACCGAGGCCAACAGCAACGCCGTGGCCGGACGCTCCAAGATCAAGGACGACAGCCAGTTCTTCAACTGGCAGGCCGGCCTGGTGTGGAAGCCGCTGGAGAACGGCAGCATCTACGCTTCCTACGCGACCTCGGCCACGCCTGCCGGCGGCCTGATCGGCGAAGGCTCCGACGGCAACCCACTGTCAGCCGGTGCCGCCACCAGCGACTTGCAGCCCGAAGAAACCGTCAACTATGAACTGGGCACCAAGTGGGACCTGTTCCACGATCGCCTGTCTCTGACCGCAGCTATCTTCCGCACCGAGAAGAAAAACACCCGCATCCTGGTGGACGCTCTCACCTACCAGAACGCCGGTGAATCTCAGGTCGACGGCATCGAGTTGTCCGCCAGCGGCAAGATCACAGATAAATGGCAGTTGTTTGCGGGCTACAGCTACCTGGACAGCGAGCTGGTCAAATCCGGCCTGAACGGGCGTAACGGTGTAGTGAGTGCCGGCTCCAACAAAGGCAACCAGATGCCCAACACGCCGAAGAACTCCTTCAGCCTGTGGACCACCTACGACATCACGCCCAAGCTGACCATCGGCGGCGGCGCCTTTTATGTCGATCAGGTTTACGGCGATGTCGGCAACACCGTGTACGTACCCTCCTACACTCGCTACGACGCCATGGCCAGCTACAAGCTGACCAAGAACGTCGACCTGCAACTTAACGTGCAGAACCTGACCGACAAGACCTACTACGACAAGGCCTTCTCCACTCACTTCGCCAACCAGGCGGCCGGTCGTACCGCCCTGTTGACCACCAGCTTCCACTTCTAAACGCAGTCAATGCTCCGACCCAAGGCCCCACGCATCGGATGCGTGGGGCTTTTGTGTGTAAAACAGAATTTTTCTCGATAACCCACGGCATAATGCGCGCCGTGACATCGATATCCAGATCAGCGAGGCGCTCCAACGTGTTGAAGAAAACCCTGTTTCAGTTGCACTGGTTCTTCGGCATCACTGCCGGGCTGGTGCTGGCCTTGATGGGGATCACCGGGGCTGCGTACTCGTTCCAGGATGAAATCCTGCGGGCCCTCAACCCCACGGTATTGAACGTACAGAAACGCGAAGCCGGCGTACTGCCGCCTGCCGAGCTGGTGCGCAAGCTGGAGGCCACCGAAGGCAAGAGCGTCGCGATGCTGTGGGTGGAAAGCGACAGCGGCAATGCCGGCCGGGTGTCCTTCACCCCGCCACCGGGGGAGCGTCGTGGCCAGATGCGCTACTTCGACCCGTACACCGGCGACTACCTGGGCGACGCCGTCGGCCAGGATGTATTCGGCTTTATCCTGCAACTGCACCGCTTCCTCGCCATCGGCGACACTGGGCGCAATATCACGGGCGCCTGCACCCTGATCCTGGTGTTTTTCTGCCTCTCTGGTTTGTACCTGCGCTGGCCGCGCCAGGTAAAAAGCTGGCGCGTGTGGCTGACCCTGGACTGGCGCAAAAAGGGCCGCAGCTTCAACTGGGACCTGCACTCGGTGTTCGGCACCTGGTGCCTGCTGTTCTATCTGCTGGCGGCACTGACCGGGCTGTATTGGTCCTACGACTGGTACAACCAGGGCGTGACCAAACTGCTCTCCGATGCGCCGCAGAACGAGCGGATGCGTAAACGCGGCCCGCCGCCCCCGGGCCCTGCCCCGGTGGCCAACTACGAGGCGATCTGGAGCAGCATCTACAGCAACGCCGGCCCCGACCTGAGTGCCTACAATATCCGTATGCCGGCCGTCGCCGGGCAACCGGCCACCGTGTACTACCTGCTCAAGGATTCACCCCATGACCGTGCGCTGAACCAGATCAACCTGGACCCGGCCACCGGTGAGGTCAAATCCCATGACCGCTATGCCAGCAAGAGCCTCAAGGCTCAACTGCTGACCAGCGTCTATGCGTTGCACACTGGGAGTTATTTCGGCCTGATCGGGCGCATCGTGCTCACCGTCAGCTCGCTGCTCATGCCCCTGTTTTTCATCACTGGCTGGCTGTTGTACCTCGACCGTCGTCGCAAGAAACGCCAGGTACGCGAAGCCCGCAAAGGTTTGAGTGCCCCTCACAGCGATGCGCCGGCCTGGCTGATCGGGTTTGCCAGCCAAAGCGGCTTTGCCGAACAGTTGGCCTGGCAGACTGCCGGGCAATTGCAGGCCGCCGGCGTTGCGGTCAAGGTGCAGCCCCTGGGCAGCGTCAGCCGCGACGACCTCAGCCAATCACAACATGCGCTGTTTGTGGTCAGCACCTTCGGCGACGGCGAAGCCCCCGACAGCGCCCGTGGTTTCGAGCGCAGCGTGCTCGGCCAGGACCTGCCCCTCAAAGGCTTGAACTACTCGGTACTGGCCCTGGGTGATCGGCAGTATGAACACTTCTGTGGCTTCGCCCGGCGCCTGCATTTCTGGCTGACCAACCAGGGCGGCAACCCGCTGTTTGCCCCGGTGGAAGTCGACAGCGGCGACGCAGTGGCCTTGCACACCTGGCAACAGCAACTGGGCCAGCTCACCGGTCACGCATCCGCGGCGGCCTGGCAGGCAGACCCGTACGAAAACTGGACGTTGAGCCAACGCCGCCTGCTCAACCCCGGCAGCGTGGGGGCCGATGTCTACCTGCTAGGTCTCACTCCACCTTCGCCTCAGAGCTGGCTCGCCGGTGACTTGGTGGAGGTCTTGCCGCGCAATTGTCCGTGGGCCGTGGAGCATTTCCTCGACGGCCTCGGCCTGGCCGGCAGTGACGGCGTGTTGATCGACGGCTTGGCACAAACGCTCGATCAAGCCCTGGCCAACCGTCAACTGCCGGACAACCGTGCACACCTGGTCGGCTTGCATGCCCAAGCCCTGGTGGACGCACTGGTGCCCCTGGGTATGCGCGAATATTCCATCGCCTCGATTGCCGGCGACGGCGTGCTGGAACTGATCGTGCGCCAGGAACGCCACCCCGACGGCAGCCTGGGCCTGGGCTCCGGCTGGCTGACCGAACACGCCGCCATCGGTTCGGGTATCAGCCTGCGCCTGCGCCGCAACAGTGCCTTCCACCTGCCGGACGCTCCCGTGCCGTTGATCCTGCTGGGCAACGGCACCGGCCTTGCGGGCCTGCGCAGCCTGCTCAAGGCGCGTATTGCCGATGGCCAGCAGCGTAACTGGTTGCTGTTTGGCGAGCGCCATATCGCCCACGATTATCTGTGCCAGGACGAACTGCAAGGCTGGCTGGCCAGTGGCGACCTGGCGCTGCTGGACCTGGCGTTTTCGCGGGACCAGGAAGAGAAGATCTACGTACAGGATCGCCTGCGCGAATCGGCAGATGTGTTGCGCAAATGGCTGGCGGACGGCGCGGCGATTTATGTGTGCGGCAGTTTGCAAGGGATGGCGACGGGGGTGGATCAGGCGTTGGTGGATATCCTGGGCAGTGAGGCGGTGGAGCGCTTGATTGAACAGGGCCGCTATCGCCGGGATGTCTACTGACCCGTCAGGCAATGAAGATCAATTGTGGGAGGGGGCTTGCTCCCTCCCACAGTTTTAACTGCATTCCAATCAGGCAGGTTGCAGTTTTTGCTCAAACACCGAAACGCCATCGAGATCGCGCAAAATGACGGTCAACTCCCCCGTCTGCCCATCAATCTGCACTTCACCAAAAAACTGAAAGCCAGCAAACGGCGAGGTGTTTTGCGCAGGCGGCGCTTTCTCGAACACCACTTGCGGGCCAAAGGTTTTATCCAACGGATTCGGCCCGAAGCTGCCGGCATTCAGCGGCCCTGCCACAAACTCCCAAAACGGCTCGAAATCCTGGAACGCCGCCCGGTCCGGGTGGTAGTGGTGCGCCGCGCAGTAGTGCACATCGGCCGTCAGCCACACATGGTTGCGCACCTTCTGCGCACGCAGAAAGCCAAGCAGTTCGGCAATCTCCAGCTCACGCCCTTGCGCCGGGCCGGGGTCGCCATTGGCGATGGCTTCCCAACGCGCCACGCCGGGGCTGACTTCACCGTCGGGCACGCCCAGGCCAATCGGCATGTCGGCGGCGATCACCTTCCATTGCGCCTGCGACGCCTTGAGTTCGCGCTTGAGCCAGTCCAGTTGCTGGCGACCGAGGAAGGGTTTTTCGCCGCCCAGGTTGTCATCATTCGGCCCACGATAGCTGCGCATATCCAGCACAAACACGTCCAGCAGCGGCCCGTAACTGAGCTTGCGATAAATACGCCCGCCGCCGTCGGCACTCTGGCGGCGCATCGGTGAATATTCCAGCCAGGCCTGCCGCGCACGGCCGACCAGGGTATTGATGTCGCGGGTCTGGTAACGCTCATCCAGTTGCTTGCTGGAGGACCAGTTATTGATCACCTCATGATCGTCCCACTGCCAGATCTGCGGCACTTGGGCATTGAAGCGGCGCACGTTTTCATCCAGCAGGTTGTAGCGGTAATTGCCGCGATACTCATCGAGGGTTTCCGCCACTTTGCTCTTGGCCTCGGTGGTGATGTTGCGCCAGATACGTCCGCCTTCGGTGGTCAACTGCGCGGGCACCGGGCCGTCGGCGTAGATGGTGTCGCCGCTGTGGATAAAAAAGTCTGGCAGGCGCAGGCGCATGGCTTCGTAGATACGCATACCGCCAATCTCCGGGTTGATGCCGAAGCCTTGGCCAACGGTGTCGCCGCTCCATACAAAGCGGATATCGCGACGCTGTTGCGGCTCGCTGCGCAAGTGACCGAACCAGGGCTCGCTGGCGACACCGGTCTGGGCGTCTTCGAAGTGAACACGGTAGAAGATCGACTGATCGACCGGCAAACCGGTGAGCTCGACACGGGCAGTAAAGTCGCTGCGGCTGTCGGCCAGCGGGGAAACCAATCGGCGGGGGTTGCTGAACACACTGCGCGTATCCCACTCCACCACCATCTTCGCGGGGCGGTCGCTGCGGCTCCAGATCATCGCACGGTCGCCGAGCAGGTCGCCCGATTGCACGCCATCCGTGAGTTGCGGCCGGTCCTTCACCGAAGCGATCACCGCCGGGGCCAGGCCCGGCAACAACAGGCCGGCGCCCACGGCTTGCATCACGCGGCGGCGGCCGAGATCGAAGTGGCTCATGCAGGTGCCCTCTTGAGTATCAAAAGGGCCACTAAAGCATGATGGGATGAAACGAAGATGACACCGGCCTTACAAACAATGGAGATCCAAATGTGGGAGGGGGCTTGCTCCCTCCCACATTCTGAATCCCATCAGCCCCTGGCAGCAGTGACCGTCAGCTCCACGGCTTCCGGTCGCTTGAGCAGCGCATACACCAACCCCGTCAACACACTGCCCGCCACAATCGCCAGCAAGTACAACAACGCGTGGTTCATCGCATTCGGAATCACCAGCACAAACAACCCGCCATGGGGCGCGGCCAACTTGCAGCCGAAGTACATCGACAGCGCACCGGTCAGCGCGCCACCGGCGATGCTGGCCGGGATCACGCGCAGCGGGTCTTTGGCCGCGAACGGGATCGCGCCTTCGGAGATAAAGCACAGGCCCAGGATCATCGCGGCCTTGCCGGCTTCGCGTTCAGTCTGGGCGAACTTGCGCCGAGCCAATAACGTAGCGATGCCCATGCCAATCGGCGGCACCATGCCGGCAGCCATGGTCGCGGCCATCGGTGCGCCGCTCGACGCCGCCAGCAGGCCGACAGAAAACGCATACGCCGCCTTGTTGATCGGCCCGCCCAAATCCACGCACATCATGCCGCCGAGCAAAATGCCCAGCAGCACTGCGTTGGTAGTGCCCATGGTGCTGAGAAAATCGGTGAGACCCGTCAGCAAACGTGCGACCGGCGGGCCCACCAGGGAGATCATCACCAGGCCGGTGAACAGGCTGGCCAGCAACGGGATGATCAGGATCGGCTTGAGCGCCTCCAGGCTCTGGGGCAATTGCACCGCACGGCTGATCAGCTTGACGCAGTAACCCGCGACGAAACCGGCCAGGATGCCGCCGATAAACCCAGCCCCCAGCGTCCCCGCCAGCAAGCCGCCGATCATGCCCGGCGCCAGGCCAGGACGGTCGGCGATCGAGTAGGCGATGTAGCCCGCCAGCAGCGGTACCATCAGCAGGAATGCCTGGTCACCGACGCTTTTCAGCGCCGCTGCCAAGGTGCCTGGCTGTTCGAAAGCATGGATGCCGAACACAAATGACAAGGCGATCAACAAGCCCCCCGCCACCACCATCGGCAACATGTACGACACGCCAGTGAGCAGGTGCTTGTAGACCCCGGTTTTCTCCGACTTGGCCGGCGCGCCACTGCCGGCGTTTTCCACCGCGCCTTCAGCCAGGGCTTTGTTAAGGATGGCTTCGGATTGCTTGAGGGCGATGCCGGTGCCACAGCGGTAAATTTTCTTGCCGGCAAAACGCTCGGTGGCGACTTCAATATCCGCCGCCAGCAACACCACGTCGGCCTCGGCGATGGCTTGCGGGCTCAGCGGTGTGCGGGCGCCGACCGAGCCTTGGGTCTCGACCTGCAAGTCGTAGCCCAAGCGCTTGGCGGTCTGCTGCAAGGCTTCGGCGGCCATGAAGGTGTGGGCTACCCCGGTCGGGCACGCAGTAATCGCGACGATACGCGGCGCATTCTTCGCCGATACCGGGGCGTCACTGGCGACATACACCTGGGCCTCTTCAGCGCCCCTGCGCAATACGCCTTCGACATCCGCCAGCGCCTGGGCCGGTGTGGTCTGGAACACGCGTTTGCCGACAAAACGCTGCATATCCACCGGCGTACTGCTGACCAGCAGTACCCACTCGGCATCATCGATCGTGGCTTGGGACAACTGACGTTCCGGGCGCTGCACATCAACGACCTCGACACTGGTGTGCAAGCCCATGCGCTGGGCGGCGGCGTCCAACAAGCGGGCGCACAGCACACTGGTGACCATGCCGTTGGGGCAGGCGGTAACAATGGCTAACTTCATCACAAACCCTCTTATTGTTCTGTCAGCGCGCGTACATCGACGCCGCTTTCCAGGCGCGCCAACTGCGCGTCATCGCTGATGCCAAAACCGATCTGAGTGACGGCCATCGCGGCAATCGCAGTGGCGCGGCGCAAAGTGTGCTCAGGCGTATCGCCACTGAGCAAACCGTGAAGCATCCCGGCCAGTAGCGAGTCGCCAGCGCCCACGGTACTGGCCACCGTCACCTTGGGCGGCGTGGCGTGTAGAGCCGCGCCTGGGCGGTACCAGGTCACGCCTGCGGCGCCGTCGGAGACCACCACATGCTCGACGCCTTGCTGATGCAGTCGGCTGATCGCATCGGTGGCATTATCCAGGGCCTCTGCCAGCTCTTCGGTATTGGGTTTGACCAGCCACGGGCCAGCCTGCAAACCAGCGCGCAACGCTTCACCACTGGTGTCCAGGGCGACTTTCAAACCGAGGTCTTTCAACTGACCCAACAGTGCTTGAAACCACTGCGGGCTGACGCCGCGCGGCAAGCTACCGGCCACCACCACCGCATCGAATTGCGCACCCTTCTTCGCGATCATCTCAAGCAGCGCTGTTTGCGCCGCTTCACTCACCAGCGGCCCCGGCGCATTGATATCGGTGACACGTCCGTCCTGTTCGGCAATCTTGATATTGCTGCGGGTTTCGCCCGGCACGCGGACGAACGCATCGCCAAACCCGCGGCTGGCGATCAGCGCGTCGAAAGCCTGAGGGTTCGCGTCACCGAGAAACCCTCCAACGCTGACGTGGTGGCCCAGGTCGGCCAGCACCTGCGCCACATTCACGCCCTTGCCGGCCGCGTGGGTCAACATCGCCTCACTGCGATTGACTGCACCGGGCTCCAGGCGCGCCAGGCGCACCGTCAGGTCCAACGCCGGGTTCAGCGTCAGGGTCAGAATCTTCGCCATCTACACGGCCTCCACTAGGGCACGCACTTGCGCGGGCGAACCCACCGCCAGTGCTTGTTGCGCCAGGCCCTGGGCCTCGCTCAGACTGAATTCGCGCACCCGCGCCTTCACTTCAGCAATGCTGCGGGCCGACACGCTCAACTCATCCACCCCCAGGCCGACCAGCACCGGCACCGCCAGCGGGTCCGCCGCCAACTCGCCGCATACGCCGACCCATTTGCCATGGGCATGGGCGGCGCGCACGGTGATGTCGATCAGTTGCAAGACCGCTGGGTGCAAGCCATCGGCCTGGGCCGACAGGGTCGGGTGGCCGCGGTCGATGGCCAGGGTGTACTGGGTCAGGTCGTTGGTGCCGACGCTGAAGAAGTCGACTTCCTTGGCCAGTACCGGCGCCAGCAAGGCGGCTGACGGCACTTCGATCATGATGCCCAGTTGCAAATCAGCGACCGGGATTTCCAGGCGCAGGCGCTCGGTCATGTCGCGGGCGGCGCGCCATTCATCCACGCTGCCGACCATGGGGAACATGATGCGCAGCGGCCGGTTATCCGCCGAGCGCAGCAGTGCCCGCAATTGCGCTTCCATGATCTGCGGGCGTTGCAAGGTCAGGCGAATGCCGCGCACGCCAAGGAAGGGGTTTTCTTCCTGGGCGATGGGCCAATAGGGCAAGGGCTTGTCGCCGCCCACATCGAGGGTGCGCACCACCAGCGGGCGACCGCCGAGTCCATCGAGGACGCGGCGGTACTCGGCTTCCTGGGTAGCCTCGTCCGGCGCCTGAGGGTGGGCCATGAAAATCAGTTCGGTGCGCAGCAGGCCAATGCCTTCGGCGCCCTGCTCCACCGCACTCGCCACACCGGCGCTTTCACCGATATTGGCGAACACTTCCACGGCGTGACCGTCACGGGTCAGCGCCGGCTCGTGGCGTTGAGCCGAGGCAGCTTGCAAGCGTTGTTCGCGGGTGTCGCGCTCCACGGTGGCGCGTTGCAGGGTGGCGGCGTCCGGGTCGACATGCAGGCGACCGCGCTGGCCGTCGAGCAGCAGTGGAGTACCGGCGCTCAGCAGCAGCACCGCAGCACCAGCACCGACCAAGGCGGGAATCCCCAGGGCGCGCGCGACGATGGCGCTGTGAGCGGTGGCACCACCGCGGGCAGTCAGAATGCCGGCTACGCGGGCCGGGTCCAGGCGCGCAACGTCCGAGGGGCCGACTTCATCCATCACCAGAATGTAGGGCTCGCTGGGTTCCTGGACGGTTTCGACGCCGCACAACTGCGCCAGCACGCGACGGCCGATGTCACGCAGGTCAGCGGCGCGCTCGGCCAGCAAGGCGTCCTGCAAGGCTTCCTGCTGCTTGGCGGCGGCTTCGATCACGCTCATCCACGCAGCTTCCGCGCTTTCGCCTTGCTTGAGGCGGGGATCGACTTCGTCGGTCAGCTCCGGGTCGTCGAGCATCTCCTGATGGGTAATGAAAATCTCGCGGATGGCCTTGGCCTGGCTGCGCTCGATCAGGCCCTGGATATCCTTACGCACATCGCCCAGGGCGGTGTGCAGGCGCTGGCGTTCGATAGCGGCAGACTCACCGCGCAGGGGGTAATCGAACAGCTGTGGAATCTGGATATGCGCCGGGCCGATGGCGATGCCCGGCGCGGCGGCGATGGCCTGGATCTGGCTGCCGCTCGATGGCGCGCTGAGCACCGGCTCGATATCCACAGGAGCAGGCTGGGCGCTCAGGGCCGGCAATGGTTCGACCTCTTCGCCAAGGCCCTCTTCGACCGCGGCCAACAGTGCAGGCAGTGCATCGCCGGCAATCGTCGGCTCGGCGACAAACTCCAGCACCTGGCCACGACGCGCACCGAGGCTGAGCAACTTGCTCAAACTTTTGACCGATACCGCGCCCACCGGTCCATCAACGATGCGCACGCGGATATCGCCATCAAAACTTTTCGCCAGTTGCGCAAGGATCTTGGCTGGGCGTGCGTGCAGGCCGTGGGCGTTGGCCAGGCTGATGCGGGCGCTGGGCCAGTCTGGCGGCAATTCGCCGCCCAGCACTTCCAGCACCGCACGGCTGCTGGTGGCACGCCCCAATTCCTGGCCGCGCCCTTCAATCAACAGGGCACACAAGCGTTCAAGCAAGGTTTGGTGGGCTTCGCCCAGGCTCGCCAGGCAGAACAGGCCGTGCAGCGGCTGGCCGAGGTAGCGCATGGGTTTGTCCGGCGTGACAAACGCCAGGCCCGGGCGCTTGACCGTCTGTTCGCTGTGCAACCACCACAGGCCATCGCCCAGGGGCAACGCGTCGACCTGTTGCAACACCGCAGCAAAACCATTGCTCACGCAGTCGGCCTGGCGCAGCAGGCGCGCCCCCCTCCATACCAACTCTTCAAAATCATCGGCAGACACGCCCAGGCTGATCATCTGCGCATCCAGCGCCAGTTCCTGGGGCGCACCTTGCAACAGCTTCAACAACGCTTCGGCGCTGCCGGCACGGCGCAACGCCTGGCCGAGGTCGGTTTCACCGAGGGCACGGGTCAGCAGTTGCAGCAAGCGCAGGTGTTCGTCGGATTTGGCGGCGATGCCAATCGCCAGGTAGACGATCTGGCCATCGCCCCAGTCCACCCCTTCGGGGAACTGCAGCAGGCGCACACCCGTGGTGAACACCTGGTCGCGGGTCTCTGGCGTACCGTGGGGAATGGCAATGCCCTGGCCGAGAAAGGTCGAACCCTGGGCTTCACGGGCTTGCAGGCCGCTCAGATACCCCTCGGCAACCAGGCCATCGGCCACCAGTTTGTCAGCGAGCAGGTGCAAGGCAGCAGATTTATCCACAGCCACCTGGCCCATGGATATCTGCTCTACAGTGAGCTCAAGCATGCCGTTCTCCTAGTTAGTGCGATGTGCGCACTAGGTATTGTTTTGAATAAATCAGCGCGGGACGTTCAAAAATAACTGACTGAGTGGTCAATTGGCAGTAGCCACTCAGCGGCGAACATCGTAAAAATACGCTTGCTGAAACGTTTAATCTAGAATTTATGGCAGATTACGCGTTAATTGCGCAAGCTTGAAGCACCACTCGGCACCTGTCGCGGGACATTGGTCGTATGCTGGAATCGGTTACGATTGGACAAAATGTCGGGGCACGCTCTAAAAAACAAGGAAATCCCGGTTTGAAACTCAGTGATATTGCACGTCTGGCCGGTGTGTCCGTGACCACCGCCAGCTATGTCATCAATGGCAAGGCCGAACAGCAGCGCATCAGCAACGCAACCGTTGAGCGTGTGCGTGCCGTGGTCCAGGCCCATGGTTTTACTCCCAACCCTCAAGCCGCCGGGCTGCGCAGCCGGCATACGCGCACCCTGGGGTTCATCCTGCCAGACCTGGAAAACCCCAGCTACGCACGCATTGCCAAGCTGTTGGAGCAAGGCGCCCGGGCACGGGGCTATCAGTTGCTGATTGCCAGCTCCGATGACGAAGCCGACAGCGAACGCCAACTGCTGCAACTGTTCCGTGCGCGGCGTTGCGATGCGTTGTTCGTCGCCAGTTGCCTGCCGGCCAGCGATGACAGCTATCGCGACTTGCAAGCCAAGGGGTTGCCGGTGATTGCCATCGACCGGGTGATGGAGCCTGACCAGTTCTGCTCAGTGGTCAGCGATGATCACCAGGCCTGTCAGCAACTCACCAGCAGCCTGCTGCAACCGCTGCCCAAGCAAATCGCGCTGATCGGCGCACGTCCCGAGCTGAGCATCAGCCAGGAACGTACTGCGGGTTTTCGTGAAGCGCTGCAAGACTTCACCGGCGAAGTGATCATCGAACAGGGCGAAGCCTTCAGCCGTGACTGTGGCCGACAGCTGATGGAGCAACTGCTGCAGCGCCTGGGGCATTTGCCTGACGCGCTGGTGACTACCTCCTACGTGCTGCTGCAAGGCGTGTTCGATGCGCTGCATGACTTCCCGCTCCGGTCGCGGCCGCTACGCCTGGGCACCTTTGGCGACACCCAACTGTTGGACTTCCTGCCGCTGCCAGTCAACGCCATGGCCCAGCAACATCAACTGATCGCCGAGACAGCTCTGCGCCTGGCCCTGGCGGCCATTGAAGAAGAACAGTACCAACCGGGTGTGCATGCGATTGGCCGCACGTTCAAGCAGCGCATTCACGAGGTCTGAACGTGGAGCTGATCGACACCCACACCCACCTGGACTTTGCGGACTTCGATCACGACCGCCCGCAAGTCCTCGCCCATAGCCGTGAACTCGGGGTACGGCGTCTGGTGGTACTGGGGGTGTATCAGAAAAACTGGCAGCGGCTGTGGGATCTGGTGCAGCAGGACGACGGTTTGTTCGCTGCCTTTGGTTTGCACCCGGTGTATCTCGATGAGCATCGCCCTGCCGACCTGCTGGAGCTGGGTGACTGGTTGACGCGCTTGCACGGCCATCGGCAACTCTGCGCCGTGGGCGAAATCGGTCTGGATTACTTCCTTGAGCACCTGGATCGCGAGCGCCAGCAAAGCCTGTTCGAAGCCCAGCTGAAACTCGCGGCGGATTTCCAACTCCCCGCCTTGCTGCATGTACGCCGCAGCCACGCCGTCGTGATTGCCACGCTCAAGCGCATCCGTCTACCGAGGGGCGGGATCATTCATGCGTTCGCCGGCAGCATTGAAGAGGCCCGCGAGTACATCAAACTGGGTTTCAAACTCGGTCTGGGCGGCGCCGCCACTTGGCCCCAGGCCCTGCGCATGCACAAGGTACTGGCACAATTGCCCCTTGAAGCCGTGGTACTGGAAACCGATTCGCCGGACATGGCCCCGGCCATGTATCCCAACCAGCGCAATAGCCCGCAGCACCTGCCGGATATCTGCACCGCCCTGGCTGAGCGTATGGGCATCAGCCCTTTATTGCTGGGTGAGACGAGCACACGCAATGCGTGCGAGCTGTTCAACTGGTAGCGGGCTGATGACCTGCAAGTTCAAGGTCATCCTTTGCCGATAACGGGCATAGCGCACGACCAGCAGATGAATCAACACCGCGACCAGCGAAATGTTCAACTGCCCGATCACGCTGAGCAGCCCCAACCACTCTGCGAACAACGCCATCAGCAAGGTCGCGCACGTCAGCATGATCATGCCGGGCCGCACCAGCGCCCACTGGTCCAGGGCGCGAAACTGACGCAACTGCTTGTGGCAGCACAACTGCAGGCCCGAGTGGCAGTACGCACAGTCAAACGGTACTTCCATGGCGATGGCGTTCAGTTGCCAAGGCTTGAGTTCAAACGTCATGTTGCACTGAGCACAATGCCCTTTGATGCCGATTGCAGCGGCCATCGTCGTATCCCCTCGTGACCGTGACTGATGAAACAAATTCTCACCCATTCACGTCGCGATAAAACACAGCCCGGCAAATCAGGACAAATGCCACGTGATTCATGGCCCAGTCCCACAGAAAGTTCTTACACCCGAAACGCGCCAATCAATTGCTTCAACTCAATGACCTGCGCCGACAACTGCCGGCTGGCCGCTTCGGTCTGTTGGGCGCCTTGCGCTGCATGTTCACCGGCGCGGTTGATTTGGACAATATTCTGGTCGATGTCGTGAGCGACCGCCGTTTGCTGCTCCACGGCAGCGGCGATCTGCTGGTTCTGGTCAACAATCATGCCTACGGCACCGAGGATATTTTCCAGGGCGTGCTGGACCTTTTCCGACTGCCCTACCGTGCCACTCGCCATTTCATGGCTACTGCCCATCGCCTTTACCGCTGCGCCGACGCCGCTGTGCAAGCGGCTGATCATTTGTTCGATTTCTCCGGTGGAATGCTGAGTACGCCGGGCCAGAGTGCGCACCTCATCGGCCACTACGGCAAAACCGCGTCCTTGCTCACCGGCACGCGCAGCTTCGATGGCCGCGTTGAGCGCCAGCAAATTGGTTTGCTCGGCGATGCTCTTGATCACCTCCAATACGCTGCTGATGGACTGGCTATCGGCCGCCAACTGATTGATCACCCGCACCGACTCATCGATCTCTAAAGCCAGGCGTGCGATGCCGCTTTGTTGAGATTGCACCAGCGCCCGCCCGCTGACGGTTTCATCATTGACGCTCTGTGCACTGTTGACCGCCGCCGCCGCGCTGCGCGCTACCTCCTGCGCGGTGGCGGACATCTGGTTCATCGCCGTTGCCACTTGTTCGATCTGGCTGCGCTGGCCGGATACCGCCTGGTTACTCTGTGCCGAAACCGTCTGTACCTGGCTGGCCTGCAACTCGACCTGGCTGACCGTATGCCCGACGCGCTCAATCAGATCGTGGATCTTGGCCACGGTGCCATTGAATACTTGGCCCAGGTCTCCCAGCTCGTCGCGGCTGTGGGCGACGAAAGTGACCGTCATGTCACCGGCCGCGACTTTGTCCATCATCGCCCCCAGGCTGCGCAAGGTAGTGCGGGTGGAGGCAAAGAAACCTGCATACAAGTAGAAGATCAGCGCAAATACCGCCACCAGGGCCGCGACCAGCAACACCATGTGCAGGCGGTTTTGCGTCAGACGCTGCTCCAGTTGCTGGCCGATGAACGCTAAGGTGGCGTCATCGAGTTGATAGGTCTTGGCCATCAGTTGACTGACGTCGCCGTAAAAACCTTGCCAAGGTGTATCCAGGGTCTCGGCCATCACCACCTGTTCTTCGAACAACTCACTGCCTTGCTTGAGGCTGGCCTGGCTGGCTTGCGCCAAGCTATCGAGTGCTGCATGCGCGGCGTTGCTGGCGCCCAGCGCGTCCTGCAGCTTCAAGCCGTATTCGCCCTGGAGCTTTTCCACCTGCTGCAGTAACTCGTCAAAGCGCGTACTGGAGGAGGAATTGATAAAGCCCTGGCCCAGAGAATACGCGCCCATCGCGCGGCCCTCACCGAGTAGTTGGGTGACCTGTGGGGTGACCGCAGTGACCAGGTCGCTGAGTTGGCGCAGGTCACTCTGCGCATCACCGCTCAAGCCGGCTTGGCTGGCGATGATTTGGCTGAGCATCTGGGCCTGGTTGAGTAACTTGCCGATCAACGCCGCTTTGTTGAGCAACGAGGTTTCCTGTTGCTGCGCCTTGAACGCAGCGATCAGCTCGTCGCGCTTGTTTTCAAAAACCTCGACTTGCTCGGGCTGCGTCGCCATGGCGTGGAACCCCTGCAACCGCTCCAGCACACGTTGCTCCAGGGCAGTAATCTGCGCTTCAAGATCAGCCGCCTTGCCGGACTGTCCGAGGATGACGTTGATCTGCACCTGGTTGTTGAGCGTTTCCAACTCACGGCGCAATGCCAGGCTGCTGCCAAGCAGGTCGAGACTTTGCAGTTCGATACGGGTGCCCTGAAATTCGCGCCACGAGTCACGCACCAGGTAATAGTTGGTCGCCAGCATCGGCAGCAGGAACAGCACGCTGATCAGGCTGAACTTCATGCCGAAGCTCAGGCGGTTCATCAGCGCAACGGCAGGATAGAGCAAGCTCATCACAGGTGATCTCCCCTTCTTTTATTGTTATTGAGGCGCAGGGCGGCGGCAGATAGCCACTATTTGGCGCTCTGTCTGTATAGCTCAATTCGAAGGGAAGTTTTGTAACGTAAGGTTAACGGCAGATCCGGAGAGCACATGTAGGAGGGCTTGCCCCCGTAACCACGATGCGAAGCGAGCCGCTCTTGATCTTGATCTGCTTTTGATCTTGATCTTAAGCGCCCCGTCAAACCACGCTGGCCGGAATTCGACAGGGATTTGGGGGGTAAACCGGCAGGGATGCCGGTTTAGCCGCCACGCACACCCGTCAACCATGTGTCCGGTCCGTACAGGCTCTTTCCAAAGTGACCCGCTGTAAAAGCGGAACCAATAGCAGCCGTTACCCAAACAACGGATATGTACTCGGTCTGATCCAGCACCCTGGTCGGCCCGGAGGCCGCCATCGGGAGCAAGCCCCCTCCCACACGATGTGTAAATCCCGGTGGTCATCGGGGACAAGCCCACCTCCCACAGTATTCAGGGCAATACAGTCCAGATGGCAAACCCGGCATACCACAACACCGCCGCACGCAGCAGCAGCTCCCACAACCGATCCAGGCTGTTGATGCCGTCGGCCCCCACCACTGGAGGAGGGATTTCAGCCGCGGCCAGCCCGACCTTTTCCATCAACTGCGCCGCGCTGATGTCCCAGCTCAGCAGTTCGTGGAGCATCACCCGACTGACCCCGACAAAGTTGCCCACCAAAGCAAAGCTCGCCGCCAACAGGCGTACCGGCAACCAGTCAAACGCGTGACGCAACTGCGCGGCACGTTCGGCCACCAAGGGGTTCTGGCTATGTTCGCTGGCCAGCGCCAACAGCCGGTAGGCCAAAGCCGCCACCGGGCCCAGCAGGAAATACCAGAAAATCACCGCAAAAAAGCTCTGGTACGCCTGCCACAACAGATAGCCCTGGACCCGCTCCAGCAATTGCTCGCCACTGTCGGCGCCAAGCTTCAAGTCGCGCTCGGCCACATGCTCGGCGGCTTGCAGGTCACCACGCCGCCAGGCATCACGGAATGGCCCCAGCCCTGCCAATAAATCACCACGGCCCAGGCTATAGATCACCACCAGCATGTGCACAGGTAACGCCAACAGGCCATAGACCACCGGCTCCAGTACCAACAACAACAGCGCCAGCAACGCTACCGGCAGCAGCACCAGCAGCGTCAGGATCAGCCAGGGTCGCTTGCCCATACGCGGGCTCGACTCCAGCTTGGCCAGCTCACGCAGCCATCCACCGTCACGCTGCAACCGCAGGCGCAAGGCCGAGAACTTCTCGATCCACACCGCCAGCACCAACACCAGGAAACTCATTGTTCGTGTCCTCCATCCTGCAGGGCGCCGAGAAAGCGCGCCCAATCAAAAGCGGGGCCCGGGTCAGTCTTGCGCCCCGGGGCGATATCGCTGTGACCACAAATACGTTGGCGAGTGATCTTTGGGTAAGCCTTGAGCAACTGGCGCGTCAGCTCGGTCAGCACCGCGTACTGGGCATCGGTGAACGGCAGTTCGTCTGTGCCTTCCAGTTCGATCCCCAGCGAGAAATCATTGCACACCTCGCGCCCCTCGAAGCTGGAAATACCGGCGTGCCAGGCCCGGTCCCGGCACGAGACAAATTGCGTCACAGTGCCGTCACGTTCAATCAGAAAATGCGCAGACACGCGTAGGTGGTCGATACCGGCAAAGTAGGGATGCTCTGAAACATCCAGACGATTCTGAAAAAACTCTTGCACCTTGCCCGTGGCGAACTGCGCTGGAGGCAAGCTGATGTTATGCACCACCAACAGCGAGATTTCGCCTTCAGGGCGCTCGTTGAAATTGGGCGACGGGCAATGACGGATGCCCTGGCACCAACCGCTGGCGGGGTCCAACTGCATACAGGCTCCTGAAATGAGACGAGGTGTTACCAGTATGCCGCGTTCCACCCTGCGGTTGCGATCACTTGCCGCGTTTGAGTTGACGCAGGTCGCCCATCACCGCAGCCAGCGCACGCTCGAACAAAGGGGCATCATCCAGCGTGCGCAGCACACCACGCTTGAACGCATGGGCTAATTGGTCGGTAGTTTTTTCCAGAACCTTGAGCCCGGTGCGGCTGACGAAAATACAGGTATTGGTAGGCGGCATGATTGCCGTCAACTTGCAGCGCAGGGTGTTTTCCTGATCGTGCTGAAACGCTACCCAGGCGCCGATCTGCAACTGCCTGGCCTTGAGCAGGTCGGGGTCATCATCGGGCAGCGGCGCAACGACGGACGGCGCACCGGTGCCAAGCGTGAAGGACTCACGGACTTCGACCAGCACTTCGCCGCCGTCGCCCCCGCGACACTGAACATGCATGGTCTGCAACCGCCGGAAAAATTCACGGGTGCTGAAAGAGTCGAACGCCGCAGCGGCCAAACCGTCACGCAACGCCTTGAGCAACGCGGGTAGTTGCTCAAGCAAATGCCGGCCCGCTTCGGTGTCTTCCCGCAGGCCGACGCTCCAGATCAACTCATCCAGGGTGCGCAGCGCTGCCTGCCATTGCAGCGACTGTCCGCCATGCTTGAGCATGGCCAATAGCAACACCTGGCTCCAGGCTTGCTGGAGGAATTGCACCACAAACTGCGGCAGAACCTTGCCCGCCAGCCTTCGATCAAGCACCTGCGCCACACGTTGGCGGGCAGCCTCGGTATGCAGGCGCTCCTGCTCGGCCTCTCGGGTATGGCGCTCAAGCAACTCGCTGCGCCTGGATTCATCAGCGGTAAACGCGCTGAATTGGGTCAGTAGCTGGGAGAAAATCGCCGGGTCTTCAACAAATTCATTCAATAAACGCTGCACGACCTGCTCGACACACAGGTACAGAGTATCGCGGGAGGCGTCTTCGGGCGGGTTCCAGCCCATGACGGCGCCCGCGATGTCATTGAGCAAGCGTCGCGCCGGATGGCGCGTGCAACTGAACAGGCTCTTGTCCAGCACGGCGACTTTCAACAAGGGGATCTGCAAACGGGCGATCAGGCCCTTGAACGCGTCCGGCACGCTGCTATCACCGAGTATGAACGCGAACAGCATAGCGAACAGATTGATTACATCTTCGTCAGCATCTTCCAGGACCCGCGACTTGCCACTCTTGACGCTGACTCGGGTGAGCAGCTGTTCAAGCTGGTTACGCAGGTCGAAATCGTCTTCAGCCTCGGGCTCGGGGACGTACTGCTGCAAATGCGACAGCAGGCGTAGCAGATCACGGGTGGCAATGGGTTGCGGCTCGGCACTGGCTTCGAGGGTCGGCGCCACGCTGCCACGCACGGCTTGCAGTAACTTCTGCAATGCGCTGAACGCTTGCTGGCCGCTTTGATCGAGCGGCGGGTCGACGATCGGCTGGCTGGCGCGTTGGTGTTCCCGGCTGGCGCGCCCGCCGGGACGACGGGATGGCACGGCCTTGAGTTCAGGCAGTACACCAACGGCGACCAGCAGTTGATTGGCTTCGCCATACAACAGGTCCGCGTCACTGAGCACGTATTTTTCAAAGAGCTTGAGCATGATCAGTTTGACGCGGATTTCCACCCCCAGACTGCGCCCTGCCTGCAGGAAAAACTCACAGAGCAGTGCCGGACCCAGTGGGTTGGTATGGTCATCCAGTCGCCGGCCCAGCAATCGGCTCATGCGCGCGCTTAACTGTCCCAGGGCCAAGCCATCACGATGTCGCACCCGACCGAGCATCGCCTCAAGGGCTACGGCTTTTTCCATATCGTCGGCACTGGTACCGGATACCGCTTCGTAGGACACCACCGGCACCAGGTGCAGATCGCCGCTTCCGGCCTGGCCCAGATTGGCGAAGGCGACAAACAGCTGCTCCATGAACACGCGTTCGAAGTTCTTGCGCTTGAGGCGCAGGTCGCGCATTGCTTCGAAAAAAATATGATGGTCGACGGTGCTTCGGGCCTTGTCAGCCATTTCGAACAGGGTGTCGTCGGCGTTATCGAACAGTTCCTGCAAACCCTGCTGCAATTGTTGCACGGCCTTGTCACGCACCTGCAGCAACACCACCGGCAGGCGCGCGAGCGGCGATGGCGTGGCCTGTGCCCTGTTGATAGGCACCACCTTTCCGTCATTGTGCATCCTGGCCTCCTGAAACGGCGGTGTTGAGAGGGGCAAAGAACGGGGCAGGCACGGCAGTGCGCTGCAAATAAACCGGCTACCACCTCGACGTCAAAGCTATGACGCCAATTGAAAGGCGCGAGATTATCTTGCAAATGAGGGGGGTTGCGCCAGCAAACTCTGCCTTTACGCTGTAAATGAGCGGCGCGCTGGGTTCGAACGCACGCAGCCCCTATAATCCAGGCACTTTGTTTGTGGAGCCTGTTATGCCGAACCTCCGTCTTGCCGACCTCACCGCCGAAATCGAAGCCAACGTGCGCCGCGCACTGCTGGAAGACATCGGCAGTGGCGATATCACCGCGCAGTTGATCCCCGCCGAACGGCTGGCCAAGGCCACGATCATTACCCGCGAAGCGGCTGTTATCGCCGGTACGGCCTGGGTGGATGCGGTATTTCGCCAACAGGACCCACGGGTCGCCGTGCATTGGCAGGTGGCCGACGGTGAACGTGTGAGCCCCAACCAGGCGCTGTTCCACCTTGAAGGCCCGGCACGCTCGCTGCTCACAGGTGAACGCAGTGCGCTGAATTTTTTGCAGATGCTGTCAGGTGTAGCCACCCGAGCGCAGTTCCTCGCGGACTTTGTCGCCAGCACCCAGGTCAAGCTGCTGGACACCCGCAAGACATTACCGGGCCTGCGCCTGGCGCAAAAATACGCGGTCACCTGTGGCGGTTGCCACAATCACCGCATCGGGCTGTATGACGCGTTCCTGATCAAGGAAAACCATATTGCCGCCTGCGGTGGCATTGCCCAGGCGATTACGGCCGCCCACAAGATCGCCCCAGGCAAGCCGGTGGAAATCGAAGTGGAAAACCTGGATGAGTTGCGCGAAGCCCTGGCGGCGGGAGCCGACATCATCATGCTCGATGAACTGAGCCTGGTAGACATGCGCGAGGCCGTGCGCTTGAACGCCGGCAAGGCCAAGCTGGAAGCCAGCGGCGGGGTCAATGAAAGCACCCTGCTGCCTATCGCTGAAACCGGTGTGGACTTCATCTCCATCGGCGCGATGACCAAGGATGTGAAGGCAGTGGATCTGTCGATGCGCCTCAGTATCTGAGTAGTTGCCAGCTGCAAGCTGCAAGAAGGCTGCGAGACAACTTGCCGCTTGCAGCTTGAAACTCGCGGCTGCTTTTAAACTACAAGATTATTCATCTCGCAGTACTCTTCCCATTCGACGCCCAGCACCTCGGCCGCCTCTTTATGCAAGGCCAACCGCGCAGCTTCGAATTCTTCCGGTGTCGAGGTGTACTTGAGGGTCAACTCCCAAGGCTGGAGGCTCTGGCTCTCTGCCTCATCCTCGAATGCCCACTGAATCTGATCGCGCTGGTCGTCAGCGCTCAGGTCCTTGATCTCTTCTTTAAGCTGCGGCGTCGCCTCAAGGTATTTCTCGAGAGCTGCTTGGTGCCGAACTTCCTGGGTCATCTCAGTCGTGGTCATGTCGTTCTCTTGGATCGAGGAATGGGGATGCATCTGGGTCATCTAGGTTGCGCAGATACAAAAGAGCGAGCACGAATGCCGACTCGTCTGGCCTTCAGAACCATTCTGGGATCATCTGAAAACATTGCCTTTGAAGCAGTGGTGCGCTTTTGCCCGAGACAGGAATCGAACCTGCGACCTTCGCGTTACGAGTGCGCTGCTCTACCGGCTGAGCTACACGGGCGGTGGGCTAAAGCTAGCACTGCATTGGTCATGCAGCAACTGACTCGCTCACCGCCCGGCGCCATCACGCGCCGTTGGCAGAGCAGCCCTTGGCAACGTACTGCGGATCCGCTGTGGTAGCACAGGTCCATCCGCTGGTTGCGTTGCGGGTCAAGGTGATGGTCTTGCCGAGCACGGGCGCTGGCGCATCGAGGATTTCACAGCTGATGGAGCCGGCGCCCGAGGCTACATCTCCTGTCACGTCGATCTTGCAATTGGCAGTGGGGCTGTTGCCACCGATCAACGACACAGTGGGCACAGTGCCCTGGTTGATGACGTCTTCATAACCGGCCTTCAACGCGCTGATTTCAGCCAGCCCCGCCGTAAACTTGGCCTTGGCCTGGTGCTTGGTGTACATGGGCAAACCGATCGTGGCCAAAATGCCGATGATTGCCACAACGATCAACAACTCGATCAAGGTAAAGCCTTTTTGACGCATCTCTTTCACTCTCCAGAATAAAACCATGACAAGGCGCGTCCTGCGCCCCGAAGTGTGCAACGGCGCCAGTGTACCCACCACCACGAAGCCCATCGCCTGCAAGACGCACATTCTGACACTTTATCCCATAACACCAGCCGCCCCGAATCCGCCACCTGACTACGCTATAAATTCTTCACTGCCGGGTGCGCAAACCGATATGAACGACACGTCAACAATCTATGCCTGGGAAGGCATCAACCGCAAAGGACGCAGGGTGACCGGGCAAACCGCTGGCGACAGCCTTGCGCTGATCAAGGCACAACTGCGCCAGCAAGGGATCTGCCCCGAGCGTGTGCGCAAGAGGCCTCGATCACGTTCGGCTTTCACCCCGCGAATCCTGCCAGCCGATATCGCCCTGTTTACCCGACAGTTGGCGACCTTGCTCAAAGCCGGGATCCCGCTGCTGCAAGCCTTCGACATCATCAGTGAGGGTTTTGAAAACCAGCAGGTGCGTGAACTGGTCAAGGCGTTGAAACAACAGATCGCCAGCGGCAATAACCTGGCCGCAGCGCTACGCCTGCACCCGCGTTATTTCGATGACCTGTACTGCAACCTGGTAGCTGCCGGAGAACAGGCCGGGGCTCTGGAAACCCTGCTGGAGCGCGTGGCGATTCATCTGGAAAAAAGCCAACAGCTCAAAGCCAGGATCAAAAAAGCCATGACTTACCCTGTCGCAGTCCTGGTAGTCGCGACACTGGTCAGCACAGTGCTGTTGATACACGTCGTGCCTCAGTTCCAGCATCTGTTTGCCGGGGTCGACAGCCAACTGCCCGGGTTTACCCTGGGGGTCATTGCCCTGTCCGAGTTCTTACAACAAGCGTGGTGGATACTCGTGCTGGGCCTGGCCGTGGGGGTGGGCGGGCTGCGCCACGCCTACCGCCGTTACCCTGGCTTTCGCCATTGGCTGCAAGCGAGTTTGTTGAAAGCGCCTCTGGCAGGCAAACTGCTGCAAAAAACCGCCGTCGCCCGCTACGCCCGCACGCTTTCGACCACGTTTGCAGCGGGTGTCCCGCTGGTCCAGGCACTGGGCTCGGTAGCCGGAGCCGTCGGCAATGACCCCTTCAAACAGGCAATCGAACGTATGCGCCACGATGTATCCACAGGCATGCAGTTGAATCAATCCATGCACAGCTGCGGTTTGTTTCCCGGCATGGCGATCCAGATGACCGCCATTGGAGAGGAGTCCGGCACCCTGGACCGGATGCTGGAAAAAGTCGCGAACCACTACGAGTCGGACGTAGACACCCTGGTCGATAACCTCACCAGCCTGATGGAGCCGCTGATCATGGTTGTCCTGGGGGCCATTGTCGGCGCGCTGGTGATTGCAATGTACCTGCCGGTCTTTCAATTGGGTACGGCCTTTTGAGCCTGCTGCTGAGCGAGCAGCACTGGGCGTTTGCCTGCATGGCACTGGTGCTCGGCCTGATCATCGGCAGTTTCATCAACGTGCTGGTCTGGCGCCTGCCCAGAATGCTCGAACGCGAATGGCGTGCCCAGGCCCATGAGGTCCTCGGCCTGCCAACCGAGCCCGCCGGGCCGGTGTACAACCTGATGCGCCCGAACTCCTGCTGTCCGCGCTGCAACCAGCCGATTCGGCCCTGGGAAAATATCCCGCTGCTCAGCTTCCTGATGCTCCGGGGTCGTTGCGCCCATTGCCGTGACCCCATCAGCGTCCGCTATCCCCTGACCGAAGTGACGTGCGCGCTGATCACTGCCGCTGTTGCCTGGCATTTCGGCTTCGGCTGGCAAGCCGCTGCGGTGATGTTGCTGAGCTGGGGCTTGCTGGCAATGAGCCTGATTGACCTGGACCACCAATTGCTGCCGGACGTGCTGGTCTTGCCGCTGCTCTGGCTGGGGCTGGTTATCAACAGCGCTGACCTGTTGGCGACACTGCCCGACGCATTGTGGGGCGCGGTCATTGGCTACATGAGCCTATGGAGCGTGTTCTGGTTGTTCAAGCTGGTCACCGGCAAGGATGGCATGGGCCATGGCGATTTCAAGTTATTGGCATTGCTGGGGGCCTGGGGTGGCTGGCAGATCCTGCCGATGACGTTGCTGATGGCCTCACTGATGGGCGTGTTTGCAGGGCTGATCCTGCTGCGCTTGCGCAAGGCCCAAACGTCGACGCCGATGCCCTTTGGGCCGTGCCTGGCAATTGCCGGCTGGATTGCATTGCTCTGGGGTGGTCAAATAACCGACTTCTATTTGCAGTCTGTCGGTTTCAGATGACCACTTCTGTCGCAACACCCTGGATTCTTGGCCTCACAGGCGGCATTGGCAGCGGCAAAAGCGCTGCGGCCGAGCACTTTATCGACCTGGGCATCGACCTGGTGGACGCCGATCATGCTGCCCGCTGGGTCGTCGAACCCGGGAGGCCGGCTCTGGCGCGCATTGCCGAGCATTTCGGCGACGGCGTGCTGCTACCCGACGGCCAGCTGGATCGCGCCGCGCTGCGCAAACTGATCTTTGAGGTACCGCAAGAACGTTTGTGGCTGGAAGCCTTGCTGCACCCGCTGATTGCCGAGGAAATTCGCAGCCACCTGGCACGCGCCCAGTCGCCTTACGCGATCCTGGTGTCACCGCTGCTGATCGAGTCCGGCCAATACAGCATGACCCAGCGCATCCTGGTGATCGACGTGCCGCAATCGCTGCAGATTCAGCGTACCCTGCAGCGCGATGGCATCAGCGAACAACAGGTGCAGGCGATTCTCAAGGCTCAATCGAGCCGCGAAGACCGCCTGAACCATGCCGATGACGTGCTGGTCAACGATAAGGACCTTGCCTGGCTGCACGGCGAGGTCGAGCGACTGCACCACTTTTACCTTACTTTGCGTGGAGGCCGATCATGAGCCAACCCTTGACCGTCGACTGCCCAACCTGCGGTGCACCCGTGGAATGGAAAGCGACCAACCTCAACCGGCCGTTCTGCTCGGACCGTTGCAAGCTTATCGACCTGGGTGCCTGGGCCGCTGAAGAACACAAGATTCCGGTGGCCCCGGATGCCGAAGACGAACTGTTTTCCGAAGACCTGCCGCCGCGCCACTAAGGCCGCATAAAGGCATATTCCTGCTGGTCGTCGAGGTTTTCTGCAAGGTATTGCAACTCGTCGGCCAGGTCTTCAAAACTGCGTACACCCTTGCTTTGCTGCACCACCGCACTGAGCATGGCGCGCAAGGTCAAGCCGGGGTCAAAACCGATTTCCTGCGCTGCGTCCTGGCTTCTGCGCAACTCCTGCCGTGCCCACTCGTACACACTCATGATCGGTGCTCCAGAAAAAATTTTGCAGAGCATGGACCTGCGCCGGTGCCCGGCATTTGACCTGGATCAACGCCGTGAATCGTCGTCCTTCCAGGGGGCCGAGAGATAGCGAGTTCGGTTGAAGGTCTCCAGCCATTCCGGGCAAAACACCACCAACGCGCTGACGACCATGCCGTTGATAAAGGCTTCGGGGAAGATGATCAGCCACAGGTAACCTACAAAGTCCTCCAACCATTCCGGCATCGCAAAGCGGCCGTCCAACCACAACAGGCCCAGGCCGACCGACAGGCACAACAATGCCGACAGCGCCGCCGCAAAAAAACCGGAACAGAAGATATACACAAAGGGGTTTCGCGGTTGCGCCCGTTCGACCAACAGCGCGCAGCTTTCGGTGACCAGCACCGGCAGCCCGACCAGAAGCAGGCCGTTGACGCCAAGGGCGGCCAGATCCTGGCGCCCCAGCAGCATCAAGCCGAACTGTGCAGCAAACCCACCGACGATTGCCAGCGGCCAATCCAGCAGCAAGGTCACGGCGGTCATGCCGATAAAGTGGTACGAGACCCCGGTATCGAAATCCCGGCGCACCAGCCACAGCATAAACAACGCGAACACCGTACCGAACAGCAAATGCTGGCGCCGTCGGTCGGCGAACAATTCGACCCAAGGCGAACGCAACATCGCCCACATCACCACCGGCGCATATAACAGCCAGCCAATGCCGAGGGTCATGGGCGCCAGAACAGCTGCACTGATCACAGATGCACTACCTTAATAAAAAGCCTCACCACACACCTCATCCTTGGGCCTGCTGCCAAGTGACCAGTCTACACCCGCGTTTTAAAGCAGGACTTCCTGTGGTCATCATTTGAACGCTAAGCTGGGAATATGGATGACTCAGATTATTTGCGCCTGCTCACCGTAGCAGCCGAACAAGCCAATGCGTTCCTGTCCAATGCCCGCAAATGGGAGCGTGAGCGTTGGGTCTGCCAGCGCCTGCTGCAGGGCTTGAATGTGCCCTACCGCGTCGAAGAGTTTCACGCTGCGGGCCAGGAGCCGCCGGATGTGTTGTTTCGCGACGCCAGTTTCGAGGTGTTTTTCGTGCTGGACGAGGGGCGCCGCCTGAACGACGAATGGCGCGATGAATTGCTGCGCAGGCGTAGCGCGTTCTCTTTGAGCCAACTGGTGCGGCGCGAAGCCAAGCCACGACGCATTCCCGCCCATGAGTTTTTGTTGCGCCTGGCACCGACACTGCGCAAAAAAGCACATAACTACAAAGAACGCGGCATGGATCTGGGGGAGTTGGACCTTATCGCTTTCACCAGCCTCAAACGCGAAGTGCTGGACCTCAACAGCCACTTTCCGCCGCCAACCGAATACCTGCGCCAGGGCTGGCGCTCACTGTCACTGGTGGGGCCAACCTTCGCGCGCGTACTGTTCGCACACCCGGACGCGCCGGACTTCTTGCGCAACAACCTGGGCCGCAGCATAGTGTTCGATGTGGGCATCAGCCTTTGAACCCTTGGCTGTAACGTGGCGCCCTTTTGCAACGTCTACCTGACGAGGCCTTTATGACCAGCCGCCTGAACCCCGATGACCAACAGCATGTCCAAGAGTACCTGCAACTCTCCCAGCACAGAGTCGAGCGCAAGCCTTTCCGGCCATGGCTGCTCCTTTGTGTGGTGCTGGTAGTGGTGATCGGGCTCGGCGTGCTGAGCCGCCTATTGAGTTACCTGACGCTATGAGCTGCCTGGCGCTCGCGGGGGTAACTGCTCCGATTTCTTTTAGCCTTGCGAGATATCCCCATGACCCATCGTATTATTATCGTCGGCGGCGGCGCCGGCGGCCTGGAGTTGGCTACCCGCCTGGGTAAGACTCTGGGCAAGCGCGGCAAGGCCAGCATCACGCTGGTGGACGCCAACCTGACTCACATCTGGAAGCCTCTGCTGCACGAAGTGGCTGCCGGCTCGCTGAATTCTTCGGAAGACGAACTCAATTATGTCGCCCAGGCAAAATGGAACCACTTCGAGTTCCAGCTTGGGCGCATGAGTGGGCTTGACCGTGAACAGAAGAAAATCCAGCTGGCCGCCACCCTCGATGAAGAAGGCCGCGAGCTGGTGCCCGCGCGCGTACTGGGCTATGACAGCCTGGTCATTGCCGTAGGCAGCACCACCAACGACTTCGGCACCGAGGGTGCGGCGCAGCATTGCCTGTTCCTCGATACCCGCAAGCAAGCCGAGCGCTTCCACCAACAACTGCTCAACCACTACCTGCGCGCCCATGCCGGGCAAACCGATGCCGTTGAACAAATCAGCGTGGCCATCGTCGGTGCCGGCGCCACCGGGGTGGAGCTGGCCGCCGAGCTGCATAACGCAGCCCATGAACTGGCTGCCTATGGCCTGGACCGCATCAAACCGGAAAACATGCATATCACCCTGATCGAAGCCGGCCCGCGGGTATTGCCTGCCCTGCCAGAGCGGATCGGCGGCCCAGTGCATAAAACCCTGGAAAAACTCGGGGTGACCGTGCTGACCAACTCGGCGGTCAGCGAAGTAACCGCCGACGCACTGATTACCAGTAGCGGCCAAGTGATTCCCGCCAGCCTCAAGGTATGGGCGGCCGGGATCCGCGCACCGGGTTTTCTCAAAGACATCGATGGCCTGGAAACCAACCGCATCAATCAGCTTCAGGTGCTGCAAACACTGCAAACCACTCGCGATGAAAACATCTTCGCCTTTGGCGATTGTGCCGCCTGCCCGCAACCGGGCACCGACCGCAATGTGCCCCCACGAGCCCAGGCCGCGCATCAGCAGGCTTCGTTGTTGGCCAAGTCGCTGAGATTGCGCATTGAAGGCAAGGATCTGCCGACCTACAAGTACACCGACTACGGCTCGCTGATCTCGCTGTCGCGGTTCTCGGCGGTAGGTAACCTGATGGGTAACCTGACTGGCAGCGTGATGCTGGAGGGCTGGTTGGCGCGGATGTTCTATGTGTCGCTGTACCGTATGCACCAGATGGCGCTGTACGGCTTCTTCCGCACGGCGATGCTGATGCTGGGCAGCAAGATTGGGCGAGGCACAGAACCGCGCCTCAAACTCCACTAACAACGCATAACACCTGTGGGAGGGGGCTTGCTCCCGATAGCGGTGTATCAGTTAATGAATACTTAGCTGACCCACCGCTATCGGGAGCAAGCCCCCTCCCACATTTGTTTTGCGGAGAATTCAAGATTCGCGCGCGCAAAAAAAATCCCCGTATCTTTCGATACGAGGATTTTTAATATGGTCGGGGTAAGGGGATTCGAACTCCTGACATCCTGCTCCCAAAGCAGGCGCGCTACCGGACTGCGCTATACCCCGGTAAAAAAAAGGCGACCTTTCAGTCGCCTTCTTCGATCAGCGCTTTTGGCCTCTGATCTTAAGATTCGATTCCAGCCTGAACTGGTCTCAAAAATGGTGGGTCGTGTGGGATTCGAACCTACGACCAATTGGTTAAAAGCCAACTGCTCTACCAACTGAGCTAACGACCCAAATATGGTCGGGGTAGGGGGATTCGAACTCCCGACATCCTGCTCCCAAAGCAGGCGCGCTACCGGACTGCGCTATACCCCGATTTGAAATTGGCTCCGTGACCAGGACTCGAACCTGGGACCCAATGATTAACAGTCATTTGCTCTACCGACTGAGCTATCACGGAACTACATATTTCAAATTTACTGCTGTGTAACCTTCTCTTCGACCTTGTCCGTATCGCTACGTTAGCGTCTCTGAGGCGCGCTATTCTACAATCTTAAAAACCCCTGTCAACCCTTTAAATTGCTTTTAAGACAATGATTTGCGCTTCTTTCTGATTTCTTCTTGGGGAGAAGAAACCCGTGGGCTGACGTTGCTGCGGGGCGCACTTTACAAGCCTTTGCCTTACAGTTCAACGCCCTATCGAAAAAAAAGGCCTCGCAATGCGAGGCCTCTCGTTATTACACCGGGTGCTGGCCTCAGTGGAAGACGATTTCGTCGTCTTTCACCGTTGCCGTGACGCGAGTGCCCGGCATAAAGCTGCCCGACAGGATCAACTGTGCCAGCGGGTTCTCGATCCAGCGCTGGATCGCACGCTTCAACGGCCGTGCGCCATACACCGGGTCGTAGCCCACTGCGATCAGCTTGTCCAACGCCTCGCCGCTCAGCTCAAGGTCGAGCTCACGCTCAGCCAGGCGACTGCGCAGGCGGCCCAACTGGATTTCGGTGATACCCGCAATCTGATCCCGTGCCAGAGGCTCGAAGATCACCACTTCATCCACCCGGTTGATGAATTCCGGGCGGAAGTGGGTGGTCAAGGCGTCCATCACCGCTGCGCGCTGGGCCTCGCGATCCCCCACCAGTTCCTGGATCTGTGCCGAGCCCAGATTGGAGGTCATCACGATCACCGTATTGCGAAAGTCCACCGTACGCCCGTGGCTGTCCGTCAAGCGACCATCTTCCAGCACCTGCAGCAAAATGTTGAACACATCCGGGTGCGCCTTCTCGACCTCATCCAGCAGGATCACCGAGTAAGGCTTGCGTCGAACGGCCTCGGTCAGGTAACCGCCCTCCTCGTAGCCCACATAGCCTGGTGGTGCGCCGATCAGGCGAGCCACCGAGTGTTTCTCCATGAACTCGGACATATCAATGCGTACCATGGCCTCTTCAGTATCAAAGAGGAACTCGGCCAGGGCCTTGCACAGCTCAGTCTTACCTACGCCGGTCGGGCCGAGAAACATGAACGAGCCGCTTGGACGGTTCGGGTCGGACAAGCCGGCACGGGAACGCCGTACCGCATTGGATACCGCCACCACCGCCTCTTCCTGACCGATGACGCGCTGGTGCAACAAACTTTCCATTTTCAGCAGTTTGTCGCGCTCGCCTTCGAGCATTTTCGAGACTGGAATGCCGGTCCACTTGGAGACCACTTCGGCGATCTCCTCCTCGGTCACCTTGCTGCGCAGCAACTGGTTCTCAGGCTTGCCGTGCTGGTCGACCATCTGCAGGCTGCGTTCCAGGTCCGGAATCACACCATATTGCAACTCAGCCATGCGGCTCAGATCGCCTTTACGACGCGCGGCTTCCAGTTCCTGACGGGACTGCTCGATTTTCTGCTGGATCTGCGCCGAACCCTGTACTTCGGCTTTTTCCGAGGTCCAGATTTCTTCGAGGTCCGAATACTCACGCTCCAGACGGACGATTTCTTCCTGAAGTTTTTCCAGGCGTTTCTTCGCTGCCTCGTCCTCTTCTTTCTTCAACGCCTGGGATTCGACTTTCAGTTGAATCAGGCGCCGATCCAGGCGGTCGAGCACTTCCGGCTTGGAGTCAATCTCCATGCGAATGCGGCTGGCCGCTTCGTCGATCAAGTCGATGGCCTTGTCCGGCAACTGACGATCGGTGATGTAGCGATGGCTCAGCTTGGCCGCCGCAATGATTGCGCCATCCGTGATCGCCACCTTATGGTGGACCTCATAGCGTTCTTTCAGGCCCCGCAGGATCGCGATGGTGTCTTCTTCGCTTGGCTCTTCCACCAGCACTTTCTGGAAACGCCGCTCAAGGGCCGCATCCTTTTCAATGTACTGACGGTATTCGTTGAGCGTGGTCGCACCGACGCAATGCAACTCGCCCCGCGCCAAGGCCGGCTTGAGCATGTTGCCAGCATCCATCGAGCCTTCGCCTTTACCGGCGCCGACCATGGTGTGCAGTTCGTCGATAAACAGAATGATCTGGCCTTCCTGCTTCGACAATTCATTAAGCAGGGATTTCAGTCGTTCTTCGAACTCACCACGGAACTTGGCACCGGCGATCAGGGCCCCCATGTCCAGGGACAACAGGCGTTTGCCTTTTAAGCCGTCCGGCACTTCACCATTAATGATGCGCTGGGCCAGGCCTTCGGCAATCGCGGTTTTACCCACGCCAGGCTCACCGATCAGCACCGGGTTGTTCTTGGTGCGACGCTGCAGGACCTGGATGGTGCGACGAATCTCATCGTCACGACCAATCACCGGGTCGAGCTTGCCTTCTTCGGCACGCTTGGTCAGGTCGACGGTGTATTTGTCCAGGGCCTGTCGCGACTCCTCATGGTTGGGGTCGTTCACGGCCTCACCGCCACGCAGGTTGTTGATAGCGTTTTCCAGGGCTTTCTTGCTCACGCCCTGCCCCAGCAACAATTTGCCGAGCTTGCTGTTGTCGTCCATGGCGGCGAGCAGCACCAGTTCGCTGGAGATGAACTGGTCACCCTTCTGCTGGGCCAGGCGGTCCGCCTGATTGAGCAGGCGCGCCAGGTCCTGGGACATATTCACGTCGCCGGTAGGGTTTTGAATTTTCGGCAGTTGGTCGAGCTCTTTGCTCAACTCCTTGCGCAGGCTGTTGATGTCAAAGCCCACCTGCATCAACAAGGGTTTGATAGAGCCACCTTGTTGCTCCAGGAGCGCCTGCATCAAGTGCGCCGGCTCAATCGCCGGATGGTCGAGGCCGACCGCCAGGGATTGGGAGTCCGATAAGGCCAACTGCAATTTGCTGGTTAAACGATCAATACGCATTAGTCACCTTCCTTTTGAGCAGGCCGGAGCTATGAACAAACACATCCTGAATGAAGAAACCTGCCAGATACCCTTATAGATGGGGTGGATTCTGGGGGTTTCAAGCGGCGGACTGTTGATACAGGTCAGGACAGTCTAGCGTTCAAGCCAGATAAGGGAGGCGAATCGGCCCGTACGCGGGCTGCGGCGATAAGAAAAGAAGCGTGTATCGGTCACGGTGCAAAAACCACCACCATATACAGCGGTGACACCGTTTGCTGCCAGACGCAGGCGCGCCAGCTGGTAGATGTCGGCCATGAACTTGCCGGGGTTGTGGCTGGGAACAAAGGCTTCAGCGGTGGCCGGCAGTTGCTGCATGAACGCTTCACGTACCTCCGGGCCGACCTCAAAGGCTTGCGGGCCAATGGCTGGGCCGAGCCAGACCAGGACGTCTTCAGGAGCAGTATCCAGGCTTTCGAATGCGGCCTCCAGCACGCCAGCCGCCAAGCCACGCCAACCGGCATGGGCTGCGGCAACCCGGGTACCCGCACGATTACAGAACAGCGCAGGCAGGCAATCGGCGGTCATGGATGTGCAGGCGATGCCGGGGGTGCTGGTCCAACTGCCATCTGCCTCGACGGTAAGGCCTGGATCGGCCTCAACCACGTGAGTACCGTGGACTTGGCGCAACCAGGCAGGCTGGATATCGAAGGCGCTGCTCAGACGACGGCGATTTTCAAGGACGGCCTCAAGGCTGTCCTCGACGTGATCGCCCAGGTTGAGGCTGTCGAACGGCGCCAGACTGACACCGCCCGCACGAGTCGTGACGCAGGCTTTGACCTGAGACGGCGCGGGCCAGTCAGGAATCAGCCAGTCACTCATCCGATAAACGCCTCACGATCCTGCTTGAGCAGCGACAACAACCAGACCAGGTCGTCTGGAAGTGGCGATTCCCAACTCATGCGCTTACCGCTCGTCGGATGATCCAGTTCCAGGAAGCGTGCGTGCAGTGCCTGGCGCGGGAAGGACTTCAGCGACTCGACCATTGTCTGGCTTGCCGCCGGCGGAATACGGAAGCGCCCACCGTAGGCAGGATCGCCGACCAACGGGAAGTTGATATGCGCCATGTGCACACGAATCTGGTGGGTGCGCCCGGTTTCCAGCTTGACCCGCACATGGGTGTGGGAGCGGAAACGCTCCAGCACACGGTAGTGGCTGACGGCTTGCTTGCCGCCTTCCATCACCGCCATACGCTGGCGCTGCTGGCCGTGGCGACCAATCGGGGCGTTGATCTTGCCCCCGGCCACCACCACACCGATCACGATGCACTCGTAGATCCGGCTGACGCTGCGACTCTGCAACTGAGTAACCAGTTGCGTCTGCGCCTGAATGGTCTTGGCCACCACCATCAAACCGGTGGTGTCCTTGTCCAGACGGTGCACGATGCCGCAGCGCGGGACATTGATGATGTCCGGGACGTGGTGCAACAAGGCATTGAGCAAAGTGCCGTCAGCGTGCCCGGCAGCCGGGTGAACCACCAGGCCAGCGGGTTTGTTGATGACCAGGATGTCGTCGTCTTCATAGACGATATCCAGCTCGATGTCCTGAGCGACCCATTCTCCCTGGGCTTCCTGCTCGGCAGTCAGCTCAAGAATCGCACCGCCATGAACTATGTCTCGCGGGCGGATAACCGCTCCATCCACAGTCAGGCGGCCGTCTTTGATCCAGGCGGAAAGGCGCGAGCGCGAGTGCTCAGCGAATAATTGTGCGGCGACTTGATCGAGGCGTTGGCCGCCCAATTCGGACGGCACCTCTGCGCGAAGTTCAATTTTATCGGACATGCTCAGACTAGGCGTGGCACAGCCTTTGGTTTCGGCTGCGCGCTTGTGGTTAAATACGGCGTCTTTTGCCCCGAGGCTTTCAACGGGGCGCTCATCATAACAGGACGGCCCCGCCCAAGACAGCGGCCGTCATAGGGACGCAAGCCGCCATGCAAGTGAAACACCTGCTGCTGATCGCCATCCTCGCCATGACTGCTGCTTGCTCGTCAACAAAGGACGTCGTCGACGAAAACCTGAGCGAAGTCGAGCTGTACCAGCAAGCTCAGACAGACCTGGACAATAATAGCTACACCAGCGCCACAGCGAAGCTGAAGGCATTGGAGTCGCGCTACCCATTCGGCCGCTATGCCGACCAGGCCCAGTTGGAGCTGATCTACGCCAACTACAAGAACGCCGAGCCGGAAGCTGCCAAGTCCGCTGCCGAGCGTTTTATCCGCCTGCACCCACAGCACCCGAACGTGGACTACGCCTACTACATGAAGGGCCTGACCTCGTTCGACCAGGACGTTGGCCTGCTGGCGCGCTTCCTGCCGCTGGACATGACCAAGCGTGACCCGGGCGCTGCACGCGACTCCTACAACGAGTTCGCCCAGCTGACCAGCCGCTACCCCAACAGCCGCTACGCGCCGGACGCCAAGCAGCGCATGATCTACCTGCGCAACCTGCTGGCCTCCTACGAAATCCACGTGGCCCACTACTACCTGACCCGTCAGGCCTACGTAGCTGCCGCCAACCGTGGCCGCTATGTTGTGGAGAACTTCCAGGAAACCCCATCCGTGGGCGACGGCCTGGCGGTGATGACCGAGGCTTACCAGCGTCTGCACCTGGACACCCTGGCGACCACCAGCCTGGAAACCCTGAAGCTCAACTACCCAGATCACCCAAGCCTGAAAGATGGCCAGTTCGTGCCTCAGGTTGCCGAAGCCGACAACCGTTCGTGGCTGAGCAAGTACACTTTGGGCCTGATCGAGTCTCGTCCGCCACTGCCGCCGGGTGAAACCCGCGCCAACCAGGACGTGATCAAGCAGTACCAGGACGCCAAGGATGCCATCCCTTCGGACCTCAAGCCTCACGACGAGAACGGCGACGTTATCGAAGAAGAGGAGCCGCAGGCCCTTGGCAACAACGAAGACCGTTCGTGGTTCAGCTACATGACCTTCGGTGTGTTCGACTGATTGTTCGACGCAACGCAAAAGGGAGCTCTGAAGGAGCTCCCTTTTTTATGAGCGAGTATTTATTGCGCTGTGCGCCTGTGGCCAGCTTGGCTAAACTGGCGCATTCCTTGTCGAGAAACTGCCCATCATGCTTCGTCTACTGTTCTGGATTGCCGTCATTGCTGCCGCGGTATGGTTCTGGCGCAAATTCAAAAACCCTGCAGCCCGCCAGCAACGACCTGCCGAGCCGAACGCAGCGCTGATGGTGCGATGCGCCCACTGCGGCGTGCACCTGCCGCAGGATCGCGCACTGAGTTCGCGCCAGGAGTGGTACTGCACCCAGGCGCACCTGGAACAAGGGCCGAAGTCTATCCAGCGTTGAGGCGACCTGCCGGGGCATAAGGCGCCGGATCAATGATCGGAGCCCGCCCCAACAGCAAGTCGGCGAACAACTGGCAGGAGGCCGGTGCGAGTACCAGGCCATTGCGGTAATGCCCGCAATTGAGCCACAAGCCCTGAAAGCCGGGAACCTCTCCGATATAGGGGATACCTTCCGGCGAACCGGGCCGCAACCCCGCCCAATGCCCGACCACCTCGGCGTCCGCCAAGGCGGGGATCAGTTCCACCGCAGACGCCTTGAGGCTCGCCAACGCAGTTTCGGTCGGCGTCTTGTCGAACCCCTCATGTTCCAATGTGCTTCCAATCAGAATGTGCCCATCGCGGCGGGGGATTGCATAGCGCCCCTTGGCCAAGACCATGCTGGATAAAAAGTCGGACGCGCACTTGTACAGGATCATTTGGCCTTTGACCGGCTCCACGGGAAGGGTCATGCCCAGTGTGCTCAGCAACTGCCCGCTCCAGGCCCCGGCGGCGAGCACCACCTGATCGGCAAAAACCGGTCCCGTAGCAGTGTTCACCCCCACCACGCGATTGTTGTTCTGCACAAAACCCGACACTTCGCAGTGCTCGTGAATCGTCACATCCGGCAACGCCAGCAGCGCCGCCTTCAAGGATTTGACCAGGCGAGGGTTGCGCACATTGGCCACATCGGCCATGTAGATCGCCCGGGAGTAGCCGCCTCCCAGCGCCGGCACGGCATCATGAGCCTGGGACACGTCCACCTTGCTCAATGGCCGCCCTTCACGCGCAGCCCAGGCCAATGCGTCAGCCTCATCATCCAGGTCAAGCCAGTACAAACCCGTGGTATGAACCTCGGGATCGACACCGGTTGCGGCAAACAAGCGCTGTGCCAACTGCGGATAGAAATCCTGGGACCAATGGGCCAAGGCAGTCACGGCCGGGCTATAACGCCATGGATACAACGGTGAGACAATTCCGCCACCCGCCCAGGAAGACTCCTGCCCAAGCCCCGCACGCTCCAGCAGCATGACTGCACGCCCTTCTCTGGCAAGGTTGTACGCCGTCAACAGCCCGATTACTCCGCCGCCGACAATCACCACTTGCTGTTGCTTTGCCATCATCTGATCCCGCCGATAAACAGGGAAAGGCGCGCCCGGCGCCCACTCTTCAAGCACTCTCATCACTGCCCCCAGCAGACTTTGCGCGACATTTCAGGCGCCGCTCCCGGGTTGCTTCGCATACCGGTGCTGCTCAAGCTGAAAGCTGCACACGCGTCGTCCGCCATGACTGAGTCCACGGCAGGCGTAGCGAGCAAGTCGAAATCCTGGGGGTTTAAAATCACACTGATTCTATAGTGATCGTTACCCGCAATGGCGCCGCCCGCATCAATAAAAGTGCCGTTTCTGGTATATGCGCGCTCCAGGTGCTGGGCTTGCTCGCTCAGCAACGCGACTATTTGCGCGCGATACACCTTTTTTACCTGGCCGATGTACCCGGGATACGCAATGCCGGCCAACAACGCAACGATCGCCACGGCGATCAATAACTCCATCAGGGTAAAGCCCTGGCTATCCATGCCCATCCCATTGCTCCTTATTGAAGTTGCCGCCATGAAATCCGTCGAAACCTGACGTTGCCGCCCTCCTCCACCCGTGCATAAACCGACTCCAGCACCGTGCGCGATTGGCCTGTAAGGCCCACGGCAGTGATGCGAAAGAGCGCTGCCCGTGTATCGGGCGGCAAATGAGCCAGCCCTGCTCCTTCCCCCAGGGATTGAACGCCATAAAACCCACCCCTCAAGGCCAACCAGGTGACCGCTGAGACAGGGTTTGCCCCTGCGCCAGTCAAGGAAAATGCTTCATTAGGCGGTACACACGTAATAACCGAGTTGCACACAGGCATCGCAGGGCCGCCCCTCTGCACAACCGACTCCCCCAGCCGCAAACCGCTTTCAGCAGACTGAAAGGATTGATTACGCTGCCACAGGCTACTTGCGACTTTTTGCTGGGCGACCGCCCCCTGTATCGACGACAGCCCCAGCTGCGATAACAACAGCAGGAATACCAGACTGATCAGCAGCACCATCCCGTTCTGCCGTACCCGAATACCGCCAAGCATCGACATCGCCCCTAACCCAACCGATTTCGCAGCGCCGCAACGACACTGTAGGTCTGATCCTTAACCCGCCCAGCTGGGTCTTGCAGAGTCATGGATATACGCACACTACGTACCAAAGAGCTGTCAGCCGAATGGCTGTCGTAACGCACCACAACCGTTGATGCAGGTTCAGCCGCCAAGCCAAAACTGATGTCGAATGCACGCACGTTATCAATCAGTACCGCCTTTGCCGGCGCTGCCGGAGTACTGACCTTCAACTGGCCCGATTCATAGGTGTAGGTAAGCTGGCGTATGCCAAAGCGGATCAGGCCAGGGGCGGCAGCAGGTGCTGCCCCCTCATACGCCTGGGCCGCCTCCTTGCAGTCGGACAACACCGTCCAATCGGGCTTGCCAGCGCCGTTACCGAGGTGCGCGGTGACCAACGTCAGCGACCTTGAACTTCCCGACGCGTCCCAGCTTATCGGTCGATCGAAGGCAGCCGGGGCGTTGTCGATAACGGTCGCGGCCAAACATCCCAACATGCCTGCCTGACGAATGTCCTGTGTGATCTTGCCCAGGGCAAGCCGCGCATCATCCTGCAGCACCATGGCGGCCTGCTGGCTGTCGTGAGTCAATCGTGAACTTATGAGCACCTGACTCACCCCCAACACCAGCACCAGCCCGACGGCGAGTGCCAGCAACAACTCCACCAGGCTGAAACCTCGGGCATGACGATTCATTGCAAGGCTCCCTGCTCACTGGTGACTCGGCTGGTCAGCGTGAAGGTTTCCCGTGCTCCTGGGGTGCCTGCTGAGCGGCGATCCTCCCAACTGATGCTGATGGTGACCTCATGCCCGCTTACCGCCACGGATCCCTTGGCATCCTTGCCAGCAAAACCAATGATATTGGCCTCGAAATCGTGCAGGTCCAGGTCGCGCACACTGGCGGCCGAAGTGTTGGGCGGCCCCGACTCGTCCCTCCCCCACGTGTAATCCGCACCAGCATTGGCGCGAATTCGGTCGAGCATGTCGTAGGCGATAAAGCTGGCTTGGCTGATCATCCTGGCGCTGTCGGTGTACTTGAGCGCGTTGAGCTGAAGCATTGCAGCGCCCATCAGGCCGACAGCCAGGATCAACAGCGCTATCAGCACCTCGATCAGCGTCATGCCGGATTGGTGCCGATGCGCGAAGCGCAGAAAAAATCGATTCGGGCGGGCAGGCATTACCGTCGTCATCCATGTCGAAGGCCGGAAAAAAGCAGGCAAACCCTGCTGTGCGATCCAAGACTAGCGGCGGATTTCGAGCAGCGCTGCTGCCGGAACAAAGGGAAATACTTTGGACATAAAGGCCATCACCCAGCATTCGCGGCCAGGCGCTATACCTAGGTCTGCAACTCGAAGATTCACTCGCGTCCACGGAGGGAACGCACATGACACAACGAGGGTTCACCCTGATTGAAATGCTGCTGGGGCTGATCGTCACCAGCTTCCTCGCGCAATTGGCCGTACCCGGTTTCAAAGGTTTGCTTGAATCGCAGCAACGACAAAGCGTGGCCCAATCACTTGCCGCCGGACTGCGTTACGCACGCATGGAGGCCATCACGCGCAATCAGGCGGTGGTCATTCATGCAAACGACAGGGACTGGAGCCTGGGGTGGCGGGTGATACTGGATGTCAGTGGACGCGGCCATCAGGACGACGACAACCCGGTGCTGCTGGAGCGCCAGGGTGATGGTCGCGTGCCAGTGGCAGGCAATGGCCCGGTCACGGACCAGGTGCGTTTCAGCGGCTTGGGAGAACCGGTTTTCGCCGGCGGAGGCTTCCGTGCCGGCACCGTGCATGTGTGCGACACGAGCCAGGCACAGAGCCTGTATCAGATCGTGCTGGCCCCCAGCGGACGCATCAGCCTGCGCAGTGACAAGACCGAGCAGGCATTATGCCGAGCCGATGCCGGCATTGTTGGCGTCAGAGCAGCGAGCGGACCCGCAGTTCCTTCGGCATCGAGAACGTGATGTTCTCTTCACGACCTGCCAGCTCATCGGCGCCAGTAGCGCCCCAGGCCTGCAACTGCTGGATCACGCCGCGTACCAGCACTTCCGGTGCGGAGGCGCCTGCCGTGATGCCGATACGCTCGACACCATCGAACCAACTGCGCTGCATGTCTTCGGCACCGTCGATCAGGTACGCCGGCGTAGCCATGCGCTCGGCCAGCTCACGCAGGCGGTTGGAGTTGGAGCTGTTAGGGCTGCCGACCACCAGCACTACGTCACACTCATTTGCCAGTTGCTTGACCGCATCCTGGCGGTTTTGCGTGGCGTAGCAGATGTCATCCTTGCGCGGGCCGCCAATGGCCGGGAACCGCGTGCGCAGGGCATCGATTACGCGGCTGGTGTCGTCCATGGACAAGGTGGTCTGGGTCACGAAGGCCAGGCGTTCCGGATTGTGCACCTGCAAGTTGGCGACGTCTTTCTCGTCCTCAACCAGGTAGATAGCACCGCCGTTGCTGGCGTCGTATTGGCCCATGGTGCCTTCTACCTCCGGGTGACCGGCGTGGCCGATCAGGATGCACTCACGACCGTCGCGGCTGTAGCGCGCCACTTCGATATGCACCTTGGTCACCAGTGGGCAGGTGGCATCGAACACCTTGAGGCCACGGCCCGCCGCTTCGGTACGTACAGCCTGGGAAACACCGTGGGCACTGAAGATGACGATCACGTCGTCGGGCACCTGATCGAGTTCTTCGACAAAGATCGCCCCGCGCGCGCGCAAGTCTTCGACCACAAATTTGTTATGGACGACTTCATGGCGCACATAAATCGGCGGCCCGAAGACTTCCAGGGCGCGATTGACGATTTCGATCGCCCGGTCCACGCCGGCGCAGAAGCCACGGGGGTTGGCGAGTTTGATTTGCATGCTGTGCCTCGTGTATTGCAGCCACATTGAGTCAATTTGACACTGACTCAACCGACAATGGAGATCAAAGGTGGGAGGGGGCTTGCTCCCGATATAGGTATATCAGTCTGCACATTTAGCTGATACACCGCTATCGGGAGCAAGCCCCCTCCCACATTTTAGACCGCGTACGGTCGGTTACAGCGCTTTGACGTCGATAATCTCGACGTCAAAGGTCAACGTCTTGCCGGCCAACGGGTGATTGAAGTCGATGGTCACTTGCGCGTCATCAAATGCTTTCACCACGCCAGGCAATTCAGTGTTCGCCGCATCATTGAAGATCACCAGCAAGCCTTCCGACAGGTCCATGTTCTGGAACTGCGAACGGGGGATGATCTGCACGTTTTGCGGGTTGGGCTGGCCAAAGGCGTTTTCCGGCAGGATTTGCAGGGTGCGCTTGTCACCGGCCTTGAAACCGAACAGTGCCGCTTCGAAACCCGGCAGCAGGTTGCCGTCGCCGACCTTGAAGGTCGCGGGGGCCTTGTCGAACGTGCTGTCGACCGTGTCGCCATTCTCCAGGCGCAGTGCGAAATGCAAAGTGACTTCCGTGTTCTGGCCGATGCGTTGCTCAGCCAATACCTGATCAGTCATTGACGGTTTCTCCGGTTTTCTTGCTCTTGAACATATCCAGCGCCAGCATGATTGCGCCGACGGTGATAGCACTGTCGGCAAAGTTGAACGCCGGGAAGTAGTGGCGGTTCTGCCAATGCACCAGGATAAAGTCGATCACATGGCCCAGGGCGATGCGGTCATACAGGTTGCCCAGCGCGCCACCCAACACTAGGGCCAGCGCGATGGCCAGCCAGGTGTCGTCGCGGCCCAGGCGCTTGAGCCACACCACCAGTACGGCACTTACCACCACGGCGATCACAGCAAACAGCCAGCGCTGCCAGCCACCGCCGTCAGCGAGGAAGCTGAAGGCGGCGCCAGTGTTGTAGGCCAGGGTCCAGCTGAAATAATCCGGGATCACCACGATTTGCTGGAACATTTCCAGGGAGCCCTCGAAGTGAGCCTTGCTGACCTGGTCAATGACCAGGACCAGCAGGCTCAGTACGAGCCAGCCCAGACGTCCGAAACGACTGTCTGCATTAGGCATAGTGGCGAACCTCGCCTTCACCGCTGATGTTGTCGACACAACGACCGCAGATTTCCGGGTGCTCAGGGTTCACGCCGACGTCTTCACGGCAGTGCCAGCAACGAGCGCACTTGGGGAAGGCCGACTTGACCACTTTGAGCTTAAGGCCAGGCACTTCGGTAGCCACCGCATCTGCCGGAGCCTGGGTAAACGGCGCCAGGCTCGCAGTAGAGGTGATCAGCACGAAGCGCAGCTCGTTGCTCAGCTTGGCCAGGTCGGCGGTCAGGCCGTCTTCGGCAAACAGGGTGACTTCGGCTTGCAGGTTGCCACCCACGGCCTTGGCCGCACGCTGGACTTCCAGTTCCTTGTTCACCGCAACCTTGACGGCCATCACGCCTTCCCAGTACTCGCGGCCCAGTTCGAAGTCAGCCGGCAGTTCGGTCAGGCCTTCGTACCAGGTGTTGAGCATGACGGACTCGTTACGCTCGCCCGGCAGGTACTCCCACAGTTCGTCAGCGGTGAATGCCAGAATCGGTGCGATCCAGCGCACCAGCGCTTCGCTGATGTGGTACAGCGCGGTCTGCGCCGAACGGCGCGCCTTGCTGTTGGCGCCAGTGGTGTACTGGCGGTCCTTGATGATGTCGAGGTAGAAACCACCCAGCTCCTGCACGCAGAAGTTGTGGATCTTGGAGTAGACGTTCCAGAAGCGGTATTCGCCGTAGTGTTCCTGCAACTCGCGCTGCAGCAACAAGGTACGGTCCACAGCCCAACGGTCGAGGGCGAGCATGTCTTCGGCCGGCAGCAGGTCGCTGGCCGGGTTGAAGCCGGTCAGGTTCGACAGCATGAATCGCGCGGTATTGCGGATACGGCGGTAGGCGTCGGCGCTGCGGGCCAGGATCTGGTCCGAGACGGCGATTTCACCCGAGTAATCGGTGGAAGCCACCCACAGGCGCATGATGTCGGCGCCCAAGGTGTCGTTGATCTTTTTCGGCTCGATCACGTTCTTCAGCGATTTGGACATCTTGCGGCCCGTCTCGTCGACGGTGAAGCCGTGGGTCAGCAGCTCGCGGTACGGCGCATGGTTGTCGATGGCGCAACCGGTGAGCAACGACGAGTGGAACCAGCCACGGTGTTGGTCCGAACCTTCCAGGTACAGGTCGGCACGCGGGCCGGTCTCGTGGCCCATCGGGTGCGAACCACGCAGCACATGCCAGTGAGTGGTGCCCGAATCGAACCACACGTCGAGGGTGTCGGTGATCTTGTCGTACAGCGGCGCTTCGTCGCCCAGCAGCTCGGCAGCGTCCAGCTTGAACCAGGCTTCGATGCCTTGCTGCTCGACACGCTGGGCCACGACTTCCATCAGCTCGACGGTGCGCGGGTGCAGCTCACCGCTTTCCTTGTTCAGGAAGAACGGGATCGGCACGCCCCAGTTGCGCTGGCGGGAGATGCACCAGTCCGGACGGTTGGCGATCATCGAGTGCAGGCGCGCCTGACCCCAGGACGGGACGAACTTGGTGTCTTCGATGGCCTTGAGCGAGCGTACACGCAAGGTGTCGCCGCTGGTCGGCTCTTTGTCCATGCCGATAAACCACTGCGCCGTAGCGCGGTAGATCAGCGGGGTCTTGTGACGCCAGCAATGCATATAGCTGTGCTGGATGGCGGCGGTTTGCATCAACGCACCGACTTCACGCAGTTTTTCGATGATCGGCTGGTCAGCCTTGAAGATGAACTGGCCACCAAAGAACTCGAGCGAAGGCACGTATACGCCGTTGCTCTGCACCGGGTTGATGATGTCGTCGTTGACCATGCCGTACTTCTTGCAGATCACGAAGTCGTCCACGCCATAGGCAGGCGAGCAGTGGACAATGCCGGTACCCGAACCCAGCTCGACGTAGTCAGCCAGGTACACTGGCGACAGACGGTCATAGAACGGGTGACGGAAGTTGATCAGTTCCAGCGCGGAGCCGGTGGCGGTGGCGATCACCGAGCCTTGCAACTCGTAGCGGGCAAGGCACGACTCGACCATTTCTTCGGCCAGCACCAACAGGCGATCACCGACATCCACCAGAGCGTAGGTGAATTCCGGGTGCACGTTCAGCGCCTGGTTGGCCGGGATGGTCCACGGGGTGGTGGTCCAGATCACGATGGCAGCCGGCTTGGCCAGGCTTGCCAGGCCGAATGCCTCGGCCAGCTTGGCGTCATCGGCAATCGGGAAGGCCACGTCGATGGTCGACGACTTTTTGTCTTCGTATTCGACTTCCGCTTCGGCCAGGGCCGAACCGCAGTCAAAGCACCAGTTCACGGGCTTGAGACCCTTGAACACGAAGCCGCCCTTGACGATTTCAGCCAAGGCACGGATTTCACCGGCCTCGTTCTTGAAGTTCATGGTCTTGTAGGGATTGTCCCACTCGCCCAGCACGCCCAGGCGAATGAATTCGGACTTCTGCCCTTCGATCTGCTCGGTGGCGTAGGCACGGCAGAGTTCGCGGGTCTTGTCCGCGCCCAGGTTCTTGCCGTAGGTCACTTCGACTTTGTGCTCGATCGGCAGGCCATGGCAGTCCCAGCCCGGAACGTACGGCGCGTCAAAGCCCGACAGGGTTTTGGAGCGCAGGATCATGTCCTTGAGAATCTTGTTCAGCGCATGACCGATATGAATCGTGCCGTTGGCATAAGGAGGGCCGTCGTGCAGGACGAATTTCGGACGATCCTTGCCAATTTCGCGCAACTTTCCGTACAGGCCAATACTGTTCCAGCGCTGCAGGATCTGCGGTTCGCGCTGTGGCAGGCCGGCCTTCATTGGGAAGGCGGTGTCCGGAAGGTTTAGCGTGGCTTTATAGTCGGTCATTTAAGGCTCTTCGGTTAGCGATGGGCGCTAGGTGCGGCTAGTGCACGGGCGGCGGCGACATCCGCATTGATCGCCGTTTTCAACGCCTCCAGGGAGGCGAAACGCTGCTCTTCACGCAGCTTCTGGTGGAAAACCACCGTCAAACGCCGGTCGTATAAATCACCGGCAAAATCCAAAAGGTGAACTTCCAGGTGGGCCTTGCCATCACCTGCAACCGTGGGCCTGACGCCTATATTGGCGACTCCCGGCCACGATTGGCCGTCGATGTCGACGCTCACCAGGTAAACCCCAGTCAGCGGCACTCGGCGGCGCTTGAGTTGCACGTTGGCAGTTGGCGTGCCCAATTGGCGCGCCAGCTTCTGGCCGTGCAGTACCCGCCCGGCAATGCGGAACGGGCGACCGAGCAAACGCTCGGCCAGGTCGAAGTCGGCGGCAGCCAAGGCGTTACGCACCTGGGTGCTGCTCACACGCAGGCCGTCCAGTTCGACGGTTTGGGCGGCTTCAACGGTAAAGCCCTGGTTGACGCCGGCATGTTGCAGGAAATCGAAATCCCCGACCCGATCGCAACCGAAATGGAAGTCGTCACCAACCTCCAGGTGTTGTACACCCAGGCCATCGACCAGGATGCGGTCGACGAACTCGGCGGCGCTGAGGCTGCGCAAACGCTGGTTGAAAGCCAGGCAGAGGACGCGGTCCACGCCCTCCTCCGCCAGCAGTTGCAGCTTGTCGCGCAAGCGCGCCAAACGGGCCGGCGCTGTTTCCGGGGTAAAGAACTCCCGCGGTTGTGGCTCGAAAATCACCACACAGCTGGGCACACCCAACTCGACCGCACGCTCGCGCAGCCTTGCCAGGATAGCCTGGTGGCCACGGTGAACACCGTCAAAGTTGCCAATAGTGGCGACGCAGCCCCGATGCTCGGGGCGCAGGTTGTGGAGACCTCGAACCAGCTGCATAACGCGCTTCTTGCTCATAAAGTGGTCGATTATAACCACACCCGGCCCCGGACGACAGGCAACAGCGCAGGCCAAATGGGTCGAATCGATAAAACAATCGTTTTATCGCGGCGAAGTCTCTATCCCAGCGACTTGCGATTGAAATCCCGCAGGCGGAAACCCTGCAACAGCAACATCCCGAAGTACACCGCTACGCCCGCGACCACCAATACACCCAGGCGCATAAAGCGCTCAAGCATATCCCCATCGCCCCAGGCCGGCATCACGTGCATCAAGCCCACCAGCACGGCGGACATCGCAGCCACCGCCACGAGCAACTTGAGGGTAAACATTCCCCAACCCGGCTGTGGTTGATACATCTGCTGTTTGCGCAGTTGATAAAACAGCAGGCCTGCATTGATACAAGCTCCGGCACTGATCGCCAGCGCCAGCCCGGCATGGGCCAAAGGACCGATAAATACCAGGTTGAGCAGTTGCGTGACAATCAGCGTGAAAATCGCGATTTTCACCGGCGTACGGATGTTCTGCTGTGCGTAGAAGCCCGGTGCCAGCACCTTGATCACAATAATGCCGAGCAGACCGACAGAGTAGGCAACCAGTGCGTGCTGGGTCATCAACGCGTCGTGCGCATCGAATTGCCCGTATTGAAACAGCGAGACCGTCAGCGGCTCGGCCAGGATTCCCAGGGCCAGTGCGCATGGCAACACCAACAGAAAGCACAGACGCAGGCCCCAATCGAGAATGCGCGAATACTCCTGACGATCCTTGCTGGCATAGGTGCGTGCCAGGGTAGGCAGCAGGATCGTGCCCAATGCCACACCAAGCACACCGGATGGCAACTCCATCAAGCGGTCGGCGTAGTACATCCACGATACCGAGCCGGATACCAGCAACGAGGCGAACGCGGTGTTGATGATCAGGGAAATCTGACTGACCGATACCCCGAGTATCGCCGGCAGCATATTGCGCATCACGCGCCAGACGCCGGTGTCCTTGAGGTTCAGGCGTGGCAGTACGAGCATGCCGATTTTTTTCAGGTGCGGCAGTTGGTACAGCAACTGCGCCAGGCCGCCGGCCAGGACCGCCCAGCCCAGGGCCATGACGGGCGGATCGAAATACGGCGTAAGGAACAGCGCAAAAATAATCATGCTGACGTTCAGCAAGGTCGGCACAAAGGCCGGTACCGAGAAACGATTCCAGGTATTGAGGATCGCCCCGGCGAGCGAAGACAGGGAAATCAGCAATATATAAGGAAAGGTCACCCGCAGCAGATCAGTGGTGAGCGCAAACTTTTCCGGCGTATTGGCAAAACCGGGCGCCGTGGCCCAGATCACCCAGGGCGCGGCGAGCATCCCGACGATGGTTACCAGCATCAGTACCAGCGTCAGCAAACCCGAGACGTAGGCGATGAACGTACGAGTCGCCTCCTCGCCATGCTGGGTCTTGTATTCGGCCAGAATCGGCACGAACGCCTGGGAGAACGCGCCTTCGGCAAAGATCCGTCGCAGCAGGTTGGGGAGTTTGAAGGCAATAAAGAAGGCATCCGTGGCCATACTGGCGCCAAAGATGCGCGCCAGCAGAGTGTCACGCACAAACCCCAAAACCCGGGAGATCATCGTGATAGAGCTGACCGCAGCCAACGATTTGAGCAGATTCATTGAAAGAGTTTGCGCCTATAGATAAAGAGCAGGCGAACAAAGCGCCCACTTATGCGATACTGCGCGCCTGCAACAGCACAGAGCCAAAGCTCGCGAGTTTACAGGTCAAGCGCCGGAAATAAATCACCCGCCTCTTCAGATCGACCACTCAGCAGTTCGCATCAGCCGCCCTTGACAACCCATCAAGTCATCGGCATGATTCGCGGCCTATTTTGTTTGCTATTTCCTAAAAAGTCTTTCGAGGAGCTCGACGGTGGCCAACACACCTTCCGCCAAAAAACGTGCAAAACAGGCTGAGAAGCGTCGCAGCCACAACGCCAGCCTGCGTTCCATGGTTCGTACCTACATCAAGAATGTAGTTAAAGCCATCGACACCAAAGACGCTGAAAAAGCTCAAGCTGCTTACGTTCTGGCCGTGCCAGTTATCGACCGTATGGCCGATAAAGGCATCATCCACAAGAACAAGGCCGCTCGCCATAAGAGCCGCCTGAATGGCCACATCAAGGCTCTGAGCGTTCCTGCTGCAGCCTAAGTGGTAACAACTGCCACGCAGCCCAGGCTGCGTAACAGTTAAGAAATGCCCCGTACCGAAAGGTCCGGGGCATTTTTGTTTGCCCAAAGATTCATCACAACTTCCCTTGTGGGAGGGGGCTTGCTCCCGATGGCGGTGTGTCAGTCAGAATATCTGGTACTGATACACCGCTATCGGGAGCAAGCCCCCTCCCACATTAAAACGCAAAAAAAAACGCCCCGAACCAGTCGGGGCGTTTTTGCTACCGATTGATCAAACCACAATCAATGGTGGTGACCGCCTTCACCGTGGACGTGGCCGTGAGCCACTTCTTCCTGGGAAGCATCGCGGATGGCAACGATTTTCACTTGGAAGTTCAGGCGCTGGCCAGCCAGAGGGTGGTTGCCGTCGACAGTCACATCATCGCCGTCCAAGTCACGGATGGTGACGATCTGCATTTGGCCGTCCGGCGCGGAAGCGTGGAACTGCATGCCCACTTCCAGCTCGTCAACGCCTTCGAACATGCTGCGGCTCAAAGTGCTGACCAGCTCGGCGGAGTATTCGCCGTAGGCATCTTCAGGTTCTACGGCTACGGTCAGTTCGTCACCGACTGCCTTGCCTTCCAGGGCCTTTTCCAGGCCTGGGATGATGTTACCTGCGCCTTGCAGGTAGACCAGCGGCGCGCCGCCGGCTGAGCTGTCGATGACCTCACCAGCGTCGTTGGTCAGGGTATAGTCGATGGAGACAGCCTTGTTAGCGGCGATCGTCATGGGGCGAGACCTTTTGCATAAGAATGAAGAACGGACAAGTCTAAACAAGGATTTGCCCGAAAGCGAACAGAACCCGGACAGACGGGGCCGACCAACGGTCTCGACGATCACCGGATTCCACCAGGATGACGACCGGCACTGGGTTGCCGAGCTGTCCTGCGGCCACACCCAGCACCTGCGCCACCAGCCGCCGTGGCAGTCGCGCGCCTGGGTCGTCGACCCCGCGCAACGCCTTGAAAAAATAGGCCAACCCTTTGCGTGCGGCTGGTGTGCGCAAGTGCGCGAATAACGATAACCTTGACGCCTGATTCGCGGTAGGCGCCCATGCATAGGGCGCCACCCAAGCCATGCACCTCCAGAGAATTCGCATGCAGACTTTTTTTATCGCGCCCACCGATTTTGGTGTGGGTCTGACCTCCATCAGCCTTGGGCTGGTGCGCACCCTGGAACGGGCCGGCCTTAAAGTCGGCTTCTTCAAACCGATTGCCCAGCCACACCCGGGCGATACCGGTCCGGAGCGCTCCACTGAGCTGGTGGCACGTACCCACGGCCTGAAGCCACCACAACCCCTGGGCCTGGCCCATGTGGAGCGAATGCTCGGCGACGGCCAACTCGATGAGCTGCTTGAAGAAATCATCACCCTGTATCAGCAGGCCGCCGTAGGCAAAGACGTGCTGATCGTCGAAGGCATGGTGCCGACCCGCAGCGCCAGCTACGCCGCGCGGGTCAACCTGCACCTGGCCAAGAGCCTGGATGCGGAAGTGATCCTGGTCTCGGCGCCGGAGAACGAAGTGCTCACCGAGCTCTCTGGCCGGGTGGAATTGCAGGCCCAACTGTTCGGCGGCCCCAAAGACCCGAAAGTATTGGGCGTGATCCTCAACAAAGTGCGCACCGACGAAAGCATGGAGGCATTCTCGGCGCGCCTTAAAGAGCACTCGCCGTTGTTGCGCAGCGGCGATTTCCGCCTGCTTGGCTGCATCCCCTACCAGCCCGAACTCAATGCCCCGCGCACCCGCGATGTGGCCGACCTGATGGGTGCGCAGGTCCTCAACGCCGGTGACTATGAAACCCGGCGCATGACCAAGATCATCATTTGCGCCCGTACCATGCGCAACACCGTAGAGCTGCTCAAGCCCGGCGTCCTGGTGGTTACCCCCGGCGATCGCGACGACATCATCCTCGCCGTCAGCCTGGCCGCGATCAACGGCGTGCCGCTGGCCGGCCTGCTGCTGACCAGCGACACCCTGCCCGACCCGCGCATCATGGATCTGTGCCGCGGCGCCTTCCAGGGCGGGTTACCAGTGCTGTCGGTGAGCACCGGCTCCTACGACACCGCCAACCAGCTCAATAGCCTCAACAAGGAAATCCCCATCGATGACCGTGAGCGCGCGGAGATCATCACCGACTTCGTCGCCAGCCACCTCGACGCACGCTGGCTGCACCAACGGTGTGGCACGCCCAGGGAGATGCGCCTGTCGCCGGCGGTGTTCCGCTACCAGTTGATCCAACGGGCCCAGGCCGCCAACAAGCGCATCGTGTTGCCCGAGGGCAGCGAGCCGCTGACGGTGCAGGCCGCCGCCATCTGCCAGGCCCGAGGCATTGCCCGCTGCGTGCTGTTGGCCAAACCGGCGGATGTCGAAGCGGTCGCCCGTGCCCAGGGTATCGAGCTACCCGAGGGCCTGGAGATTCTTGACCCGGACCTGATTCGCCAGCGCTATGTCGAGCCGATGGTTGCCTTGCGCAAGACCAAGAGCCTCAACGCACCAATGGCCGAGCAACAGCTGGAAGACACAGTGGTGATCGCCACCATGATGCTCGCCCTGGACGAAGTGGACGGCCTGGTCTCCGGCGTCATCCACTCCACCGCCAATACCATTCGCCCGGCCCTGCAACTGATCAAGACCGCGCCGGGCTGCACCCTGGTGTCGTCGGTGTTCTTCATGCTGTTCCCCGAGCAGGTGCTGGTGTACGGCGACTGTGTGATGAACCCACACCCAAGCGCCGCGGAACTGGCGGAAATCGCCTTGCAAAGCGCCGATTCCGCCGCCGCGTTCGGCATCACGCCACGCGTGGCGATGATCAGCTACTCCAGCGGTGATTCGGCCAGCGGCGAAGAAGTTGAAAAAGTCCGCGAAGCCACCCTGCTCGCCCACGAACAGCAAGGCTCGCTGCTGATCGACGGACCGCTGCAATACGACGCCGCCGCCAATGAAAGCGTGGCCCGGCAATTGGCGCCCAATAGCCAGGTGGCGGGCAAGGCCACGGTGTTCGTGTTCCCCGACCTGAACACCGGCAACACCACTTACAAAGCCGTGCAACGCAGCGCCGATTGCGTGAGCCTGGGGCCGATGCTCCAGGGCCTGCGCAAACCGGTCAACGACCTGCCGCGCGGCGCCCAGGTAGACGACATCGTGTACACCATCGCGCTGACTGCGATCCAAGCCGCCAACCGACCTATGGATATCTAAATGCTGGATTTTCTACCTGCCGCCGTACGCGGGGTGATCGCTTCGCTGTTGCTGGCGCTGAACACGATCCTGCTGTGCTCGTTCCTGTTTATTGTCGCGCTGTTCAAGGCACTGCCCTTCGCCAAGCGCTTCAGCGAATGGCTGATGAACCACACCCACGAAGCCTGGGTGACCAACAACAAAGGCTGGATGAACCTGGTGCGCCGCACACGCTGGCACCTAAGCGGCCTTGAAGGCCTGGACTATCAGCATTCGTATCTGGTGACCAGCAACCACCAGAGCTGGGTCGATATCATGGTGCTGCAATACGTGCTCAATCGGCGCATTCGCCCGCTGAAGTTTTTCCTCAAGCAAGAGCTGATCTGGGTGCCGGTGATTGGTCTGGCGTGGTGGGCACTGGGCTTTCCGTTCATGAAGCGCTACACCAAGGCTTATCTTGAGAAGCACCCGGAAAAGAAAGGCAAGGACCTGGAAACCACCCGCAAGACCTGTGCGAAGTTTCGCGACAACCCCGTGGGGATTTTCAACTTTGCCGAAGGCACACGCTTTACGCCGGGCAAGCATGCGCAGCAACAGTCACCGTTTCGCTACCTGCTTAAACCCAAGGCGGGCGGCATTGCGTTTGTGCTGGATGCCATGGGCGAGCAGCTCAAATCATTGGTGAATGTGACCATCCATTACCCTGCCGGGCGCCCAGGCTATTGGGATTTGCTGTGCGGCAATGTGAAGGAGGTGGTGGTGCATTTTGAAGAGGTGCAGATCCCGGCTGAATTCATTGGCAAGAATTATGAGCAGGATGGGGAGTACCGGTTAGCGTTCCAGGGCTGGATCAACCGGTTGTGGGAAGACAAGGATGCGTTGCTGGAGCAGTTGCACAAAGACTTTCCAGCCAGCCGCTGATCAGCATGTGGATGCAATTCAATGTGGGAGCTGGCTTGCCTGCGATAGCGGTGGATCAGCTAAGGATAAATAAACTGACAGTCCGCCATCGCAGGCAAGCCAGCTCCCACATTGACCGAGTCCACATTTGAGAATGTGTAAAAAGCCCGCCACCGATCACTCGGTGGCGGGCTTTTTTGTGCGGCAATAAAGCCTAGATCGCGCCGCGCTGACGCAACAACTCCAGCACTTGCTTGACGCTGTCTTCCAGCGACAAGGCCTGGGTATCGATCACCAGGTCGGCATTCAACGGCACGTCGTACGGGAAGGACTCGCCAGGGATGTTATCCCCACCGGCCGCGTACAAACCTTGCGGATCACGCTCGGCACATACCAGCGGCGACGCCTGCACATAGACGGTCAGCAGGCGATCACTGCCAATCAGCGCCTTGGCCTGTTCACGGCCTTCGGCATCCGGCGCGACAAAAGCCGCAAGGGTCAGCAAACCGGCTTCGTTGAACTGACGCGCCACGTGAGCCGCACGGCGCCAGTTCTCGGTACGCCCGGCACGGTCCTGAGGCAAGCCTTTGTTCAGGTCATGCCGCAGGTTCTGGCCGTCCAGCACGAACACCGCACGCCCCATGTCGAACAGCTTGCGCTCAACCGCATAGGCCAACGTGCTCTTGCCGGCACCCGACAAGCCGCTGAACAACACGGTGGCCGGTTGCTGGCCGAAACGCAGGGCACGTTCTTCAGTGGCCACGTGTGCCAATTTGTCGTGCTGCGCTGCACCGCCCTGGCTGGCCGGTGGCGCGATGATCATGCCCGCGGCCACGGTGCCATTGGTCAGGCGGTCGATGACGATAAAGGCACCGGTGGTGCGATTGCTGTCATAGCCATCCAACGCAATGGCGGCATCAAGGCTGACCTTGACCCGGCCAATTTCGTTGAGCTGCAGCGAACTCGCCGGGCCTTCGGCCAGGGTGTTCACGTCCACGCGATGCACGATGCTGGTGATAGAGCCCGGCACGTAGCTGGTAGCGCGCTTGATGTCGTATTTCTTGCCCGGCAGCATCGGCTCTTCAGCCATCCACACGAGCATGGCGTCGAACGCATCGGTCACTTGCGGCACATTGTCGGCATGCACCAACAGGTCGCCACGGGAGATATCGATCTCGTCTTCCATGGTCAGGGTCACGGCCTGGCCTGGGCCGGCGTGCTCCAGCTCACCTTCGAAGGTGACGATGGATTTGACCCGGCTGCGTTTGCGTGACGGCAGCACCACGACTTCGTCGCCTTTGTGCACGATGCCGCTGGCAAGAGTGCCGGCAAAACCACGGAAGTTCAGGTTCGGGCGGTTGACGTACTGCACCGGGAAACGCAGGTCGGTGTAGTTGCGGTCGTTGGCGATCTCGACGGTCTCGAGGATCTCCATCAGCGACTGGCCGGTGTACCAGGGCGAACGCTCGCTCTTGTTCACCACGTTGTCGCCCTTGAGCGCCGACATCGGCACGAAGGCCAGGGTACTTGGCTTGAACGCGATGCCTTCCGCGAACTTCAGGTAATCGGCCTTGATCGACTCGAATACGCTTTGGTCAAAGCCGTTGATGTCCATCTTGTTGACGGCCACCACGATGTGCTTGATTCCCAGCAACGAGGCGATAAAGCTGTGGCGACGGGTCTGGGTCTGCACGCCATAGCGGGCGTCGATCAGGATAATCGCCAGGTCACAGGTGGACGCACCGGTGGCCATGTTGCGGGTGTACTGCTCATGGCCGGGGGTGTCGGCGATGATGAACTTGCGCTTGGCGGTGGAGAAGTAGCGGTAGGCAACATCGATGGTGATGCCCTGCTCACGCTCGGCCTGCAGGCCGTCGACCAGCAAGGCCAGGTCGATGTCATCGCCGGTGGTGCCGGACTTCTTCGAATCGCGGGTGATGGCTTCCAGGTGATCTTCGTAGATCATCTTGGAGTCGTGCAGCAGGCGCCCGATCAGGGTGCTCTTGCCGTCGTCGACGTTGCCGCAGGTCAGGAAGCGCAACATCTCTTTGCGCTCGTGCTGGCCCAGGTAGGCGAGGATGTCCTCGCTGATCAAATCAGATTGATGCGACATGACAGCCCCTTAGAAATAGCCTTGACGTTTTTTATCTTCCATGGAGCCTGCGCCATCGTGGTCGATGACCCGGCCCTGGCGCTCGGAAGTTCGCGTCAGGAGCATTTCCTGAATGATGTCCGTCAGCGTCTCGGCTTCGGACTCCACCGCGCCCGTCAACGGGTAGCAGCCAAGGGTACGGAAACGGACTTTCTTTTTGACGATGCGGGCTTTGTCTTCGTCGGACAGGTGTTCGAGGATGCGGTCGTCGTCGATCATGATCAACGTGCCGTTCTTCTCGATCACTTCGCGCTCGGCGGCGAAGTACAACGGCACGATCGGGATACCTTCCAGGTAGATGTACTGCCAGATATCCAACTCGGTCCAGTTGGACAACGGGAACACGCGGATCGACTCGCCCTTGTTGACGTTGCCGTTGTAAACGTTCCACAGCTCCGGACGTTGGTTCTTCGGGTCCCAGCGGTGCTTGCTGTCGCGGAACGAGTACACGCGCTCTTTGGCACGAGACTTCTCTTCATCGCGACGGGCGCCGCCGAACGCTGCATCGAAACCATGCTTGTCCAGGGCTTGCTTGAGGCCCTCGGTCTTCATGATATCGGTGTGCTTGGCGCTGCCGTGGGTGAAGGGGTTGATACCCTGCGCCACACCATCCGGGTTGACGTGAGTGATCAGGTCCAGACCAAGCTCTTCGACCATTTTGTCGCGGAACTTGTACATTTCCTGGAATTTCCAGCGCGTGTCGACGTGCATCACTGGGAACGGCAGCTTGCCCGGGAAGAAAGCCTTGCGTGCCAGGTGCAACATCACGGCGGAGTCTTTACCGATCGAGTAGAGCATCACCGGGTTGTCGAACTCGGCGGCGACCTCGCGGATGATGTGGATGCTTTCCGCCTCCAGCTGTTTCAGATGCGTCAGTTTGTCGACCATGGTTACTCACGGAAAAACGATCTTATGGACGGCCAGGCGGGCCGTGTTCGAGCGGGGCATGCTAGCACAGCACCTTCTTCTATTCAGGGCGCCATCTAGATCGAAACGGTATATGAATATACCGACCAGTTTGGCCGCAAATAGACTCAAGTGTGGGAGGGGGCTTGCTCCCGATAGCAGTGTGTCAGTTAGTACATATTTCAATGATCCATCGCCATCGGGAGCAAGCCCCCTCCCACATTCAGTCGCGCTCTAAGGCTCAGATCGGGTTCGGGCAGTCGATAAATAAATGCTCCAGGGCAAAGCGTCGCGCCAGGTAATCGCCCAACGCCTGCACCCCATAGCGCTCGGTGGCGTGATGACCGGCAGCAATGAAGCTGACGTCGTTTTCACGGGCGCTGTGGAAGGTCTGCTCGGATGCCTCGCCGCTCAGGTACAGGTCGACCCCGGCGGCAATCGCCTGGTCGATATAGCCCTGGCCACCTCCGGTGCACCAGCCGACGCGGCGGATCATCTGGCTGCCTTCGACCAACAGCGGTTCGCGCCCCATTGCATCCTGCACACGGCGGGCGAAATCACGCGGTGACAAAGGTTCGGCCAGCGACCCCACCAAGCCGACCACCTTGGGGTTGCTCGGGTCCAACGGGCCTTCGACGGTGATGTCCAGTTGCTTGGCCAGTTGCACGTTATTGCCCACCTCAGGGTGAAGGTCCAATGGCAGGTGATAGGCCAATAGGCTGATGTCGTGCTTGAGCAGGGTTCTCAGGCGGCGCTGCTTCATGCCGGTGATACACGGGCTCTCGCCCTTCCAGAAATAACCATGATGCACCAGCACCAGGTCGGCCCCGGCTTCGACGGCGGCGTCCAGCAGCGCCTGGCTTGCGGTCACACCGCTGACGATGCGCATCACCTGCGGGCGGCCCTCGACCTGCAAGCCATTGGGGCAATAATCGGCAATTTTGGCACTGCCAAGGTAGCGGTCGGCTTCCTCAACGAGGGTGGTAAGAGGGACGGCCATAAAAGACTCCTAAATATCCGGTTCGCAGGCATCGCAGCCTCGTATAATGCGCGACATTATGGGCGCTCGCCCGCCCCCTGCAACCTGTCAGGACTTACTTGATGCTCAAGGCACTGCGTTTTTTTGGATGGCCATTGTTGGCTGGCGTGCTGATCGCGATGCTGATTATTCAGCGTTATCCCCAATGGGTGGGCCTGCCTACCCTGGATGTGAACCTGCAACAAGCACCGCAAACCAACACGGTGGTGCAGGGCCCGGTCACCTATGCCGACGCGGTCACCATTGCGGCCCCTGCGGTGGTCAACCTGTACACCACCAAGGTCATCAACAAACCGGCGCACCCGCTGTTCGAGGACCCGCAGTTTCGCCGCTATTTCGGTGACAACGGCCCCAAGCAGCGCCGCATGGAGTCGAGCCTGGGTTCCGGGGTAATCATGAGCCCCGAAGGCTACATCCTCACCAATAATCACGTGACTACCGGCGCCGACCAGATCGTGGTCGCCCTGCGTGATGGCCGCGAAACCCTGGCCCGTGTGGTGGGCAGCGACCCGGAAACCGACCTCGCAGTACTGAAAATCGATTTGAAGAACCTGCCATCGATCACCCTCGGTCGCTCCGACGGGTTGCGCGTGGGTGACGTAGCACTGGCTATCGGCAACCCGTTCGGCGTGGGCCAGACAGTCACCATGGGCATCATCAGCGCCACCGGGCGCAACCAGTTGGGCCTTAATAGCTACGAAGATTTCATCCAGACCGACGCAGCCATCAACCCGGGCAATTCCGGCGGTGCGCTGGTGGATGCCAATGGCAACCTGACCGGCATCAACACGGCGATTTTCTCCAAGTCCGGCGGCTCCCAAGGCATCGGTTTTGCGATCCCGGTGAAGCTGGCGATGGAAGTGATGAAGTCGATCATCGAACACGGCCAGGTCATTCGCGGCTGGCTGGGCATCGAAGTGCAACCCTTGACCAAGGAACTGGCCGAGTCGTTTGGCCTGACCGGACGCCCAGGCATCGTGGTCGCCGGGATCTTCCGCGATGGCCCGGCACAGAAAGCCGGCCTGGAGTTGGGCGATGTAATCCTCAGCATCGACGGTGCACCGGCCGGTGATGGCCGCAAGTCGATGAACCAGGTAGCGCGAATCAAACCGACCGACAAGGTGGCGATCCTGGTCATGCGTAACGGCAAGGAGATCAAGCTCTCGGCGGAAATCGGCCTGCGTCCGCCACCGGCGACCGCACCGATAAAAGAAGAGCAGTAGCCGATACGCCCAAGTGCCCGTCCGCGGGCACATGCAAGGCCACTTTTGCGGCGACTCATTCTCATTGGGCATGTTATATTGTTTCAATATCGCTATTGGAACGCTCTATCATGCCGTCTCGAAAGTTTGTGCCCTTGGCCGGCCTGGCCTTGGGTTTGCTGCTCGACCCTGCCTACGCCGAAGAAAACACCCTGGAACTGGACACCATCAGCGTAACCTCCGAGGCGTATGAGTCCGCCACAGGCCCGGTCCAAGGCTATCGCGCCACCCGCTCTGCCAGTGCCACCAAAACGGATACCGCCCTTCGCGACATACCGCAATCGATCAGCGTGATCCCCGCCACGGTGCTCAAGGACCTGGGCAGTACCAGCGTGGAGCGCGCCCTGGAATTTGCCGGCGGCGTATCCAAGCAAAACAACTTCGGTGGCCTGACCCTCTACGAATACAGCGTGCGCGGCTTCACCACGTCTGAGTTCTACCAGGACGGTTTCAGCGCCAACCGCGGTTACCCCAGTACGCCGGACGCGGCAAATATCGAACGTATTGAAGTTCTCAAAGGCCCCGCCGCCAGCTTGTATGGGCGTGGCGATCCTGGCGGCACGGTGAACATCATCACCAAGAAACCCCAGCCCGAAGCGTTCACCACCTTGCAAACCAGTGCTGGTAGTTGGGACCGCTACCGCACTGCGCTGGATGTGAATACGCCGCTGGACAGCGAGGGGCGCGTCTTGTCACGGGTGAATCTGGCGGTTGAAGACAAGCACAGTTTCCGCGATCACGTGGACGCTAAACGAGTGTTCGTCGCGCCGTCGTTCAGTTGGCAGTTGACCCCGGACACTCAGTTGCTGGTCGAAAGCGAATTCGTGCGCCACAGCTCCACCTTCGACCGGGGCATCGTCGCCGATACTGGCATGTCCCATTCCACCTTTCTCGGCGAGCCCAACGACGGCAATATCCGCAACCACAACAACCGCATCCAGGCCGCGCTGGAACACCACCTCAACGACGCCTGGAAGCTGCGCCTGGCCAGCCACTACAAGCAGGGCAGCCTGTGGGGCGATGCGTCGGAAAGCCGTGCATTGAAAGGGGATGGCCACACCCTCAGCCGTCGCTACCGTGAACGCTCCACCGGTTGGCATGACAGCATCACCCAGTTGGAACTGCGCGGGCTGTTCGATATCGGCAGCTGGCAGCATGAACTGCTGATCGGCACCGAATACGAGGATTACCGTAAAAAGGAACGCGTGACGGCGATTGGCGGTGACTACCCTATCGACATCTATAAACCGGTCTACGGCCAGGCCAAACCCAATGGCGCACGCTCCGGCACCGACTTCTTCGAACAGACCAAAAGCCACGCGCTGAACCTGCAAGACCAGATCATCTTCACCGACCGCCTGCGAGGCATGATCGGTGCGCGCTTCGAGCACTTCGAACAGAGCACCGAGAACTTCGCCCGCAACCACGCCAAAAGCCGCCAGACCCACGACGCCCTGACCCAACGCGCCGGCCTGCTCTATCAGCTCACACCACAAGTCGGGGTATTTGCCAACGCATCCACCTCGTTCAAGCCAAACAGCGGCCTGGATGCCGGCGGCAAATCCTTCAAGCCAGAAGAAGGCGTGGGCTATGAGGTGGGTATCAAGAGCGAGCTGTTTGACGAGCGCCTCAGCGCGACGCTCGCGGCCTTCCATATCGAAAAGGAAAACGTCCTCACCCTGGACCCGGCAACCAACACCGACCGCGCCATTGGCAAGGCGCGCAGCCAGGGGTTTGACCTGCAGGTGACCGGGCAAGTGACCGACGCCATACGCGTGATTGGCGCACTGGCCTATATCGACGCCGAAGTGACCAAGGGCGACAAAGCCATCCCCACGGGCAGTCGCATTCTCGGGGTCGCCAAGCGCAGCGGCAGTCTGTTGGGCGTTTATGAATTCCAGGATGGGGCGTTGCGCGGTTCAGACCTGGGGGCGGCGTTTACTTATGTGGGTGACCGTTCCGGCGAGGCGGGCACAGGCTTCGAACTGCCGGCCTACCACACCGTGGATTTACTGGCCCACTACAAGGCCACGAAGAATGTCACCGTGGGGCTGAACCTGAATAACCTGTTCGATGAGAAGTACTACGAGCGGTCCTACAGCCGCTATTGGACCAACCCCGGTGAACCGCGCAACCTCACCGTCAGCCTGACCCTCAATCTCTGACGAGCATAAAACTGAATGTGGGAGGGGGCTTGCTCCCGATAGCAGAGTATCAGGCAGTATATCTGTCACTGATCCACCGCCATCGGGAGCAAGCCCCCTCCCACATTTGAGTCACCGCAAGGCTTGACTACAAGGCAACGGGCGCTCGTTCGCACAGGGTATTGAGCGCCGCCGCCCATTGCGGGTCATCATTCAAGCACGGCACCAACACCAACTCCTCGCCCCCCGCCTCGCGGAACTGCTCCCGCCCGCGATCACCAATTTCTTCCAGGGTCTCGATGCAGTCGGCGACAAACGCCGGGCACATCACCAGCAGCTTCTTCACGCCCTGCCGGGCCAGCGCCTCCAGGCGGGCCTCGGTGTAGGGCTCGATCCACTTGGCCCGGCCCAGGCGCGATTGAAACGCCACCGACCACTTGCCATCGGGCAAACCGGCACGCGCGGCAAAATCCCGGGCGACGCTGAAGCATTGGGCGCGATAGCAGGTGGCGAGCACCTCTGGCGATGCGTTCTTGCAGCAGTCGGCACCCTTGAAGCAATGCCCGCCGGTAGGGTCGAGCTTTTTCAGATGGCGCTCGGGCAGGCCATGGAAACTGAGCAGCAAGTGATCGAAATCCTGCTCCAGGTAAGTGCGTGCGCTGGTTACCAGAGCATCGAGGTACTCGGGTTGGTCGTAAAAAGGCTGCAGGATCGAAAACTGGATAGCGAGTTTCTTGTCGCGCACCACGCGTCTGGCTTCTTCTATCACCGTGGTCACGGTGCTGTCGGCAAATTGCGGATACAGCGGCGCCAGTGTCACCTTGCCGATACCCTGGGCGGCCAACCGTGTCAGGGTGATTTCCAGCGACGGCTCGCCATAACGCATTGCCAGTTCCACAGGGCCCTGGGTCCACTGCGCAGTCATCTGCTGTTGCAGACGACGGCTCAAGACCACCAACGGCGAGCCCTCATCCCACCAGATCGACGCATAAGCATGGGCAGACTGCTCAGGGCGCTTGATCAGGATCAGCGACACCAGCAAACGCCGCACCGGCCATGGCAGGTCGATCACATAAGGGTCCATCAGGAACTGATTGAGGTAGCTGCGCACATCAGCCACCGAAGTGGACTTTGGCGAACCCAGGTTGACCAGTAACAACGCGTGATCGGTCATGCAACATCCTATCTTTAGAGGCGGCTGGACAGGTCGTCCAGAGCCGCACGCAACTCAGTGAACTGGAAAGTGAAACCCGCCGCCAGCAGCCGTTCAGGCAAGGCCTTCTGCCCGCCCAGCAACAAACCAGACAATTCGCCCAACCCAACCTTTAGTGCAAACGCCGGCATCGGCATGAACGCCGGGCGGTGCAACACCTGGCCGAGGGTCTTGGCAAACTCGCGATTACGCACCGGGTGTGGCGCGCAAGCATTATAAGGACCGCTGGCGTCAGTCTTGTGCAGAAGAAAATCAATCAGGGCGATTTGATCCTTGATATGCACCCATGGCATCCACTGCCGACCGTTACCGATCGGCCCGCCCAGCGCCAGTTTGAAGGGCAGCAACAGGCGCGACAAAAAGCCGCCCTGCGCCGACAGCACCAGGCCGGTGCGCACCAGCACCACGCGAACGCCCAGGGCTTCGGCACGTTGGGCGGTTTCTTCCCAGGCAATACACAACTGGCTGGGGAAATCGTCCAGCACCGGCCCGCTGGCTTCGGTCAATTCGCGCTCGCCGCCGTCGCCATACCAGCCCACTGCGGAGCCGGAGATCAGTACCGCCGGTTTATGCTCCAGGCTGTCGATCCAGGCCAGCAGGGTTTCGGTGAGGTTGATGCGGCTGCTCCACAGCAATGCCTTGCGCTTGTGGGTCCAGGGCCGGTCAGCGATGGGTGCACCCGCAAGGTTGACCACCGCGTCCACCGCGCCAATCACCTCTTGCAGGCGAGCCACCCCAAGCACCTGTGCGCCGCAGACCCTGGCGACCGTTTCCGGTTGCCGGCTCCACACCGTCAGGCGATGACCCTGGGCGAGCCAGTGTTGGCAAAGTTGACGGCCAATCAGGCCGGTACCGCCGGTCAGCAAAATATGCATGGGACTCTCCTCATGTAACGTTCGCCGCCGCTCACTGGTCTATTTTATAAGCAGGGATCAATTTGATAATCGAGCGTGACGCGCGTTCAAGCCTGAGCTTAACCATAGGTCACGCCACACAATCAGGCACGCCAAAACTTATACCAAAAAACAATATTGTACAGCTATTGGTGTCGGCGTAGTCTGTACCCAACGGTAAAACGAGGCCTCCCATGACTGTCCCCATCGCGATCATCGGCACCGGCATAGCCGGTCTCTCCGCCGCCCGAGCGTTAAAAGACGCGGGCCACACCGTACAACTCTTCGATAAAAGCCGCGGCAGCGGTGGCCGCATGTCCAGCAAGCGCAGCGATGCCGGCGCGCTGGACATGGGCGCGCAATACTTCACCGCCCGCGACCGGCGCTTCGTCAACGAAGTGCAGCGCTGGCAAAGCAATGGCTGGGCCGAACAGTGGAAGCCCCAGCTGTACAACTTCAAGTCCGGCCAACTGACGCCCTCCCCCGATGAACAGATCCGCTGGGTCGGTACACCGCGCATGAGCGCGATCACCCGCGCACTGCTCGATGACCTGCCGGTGGAGTTCGGTTGCCGCATCACCGAGGTGTTCCAGGGCACACAGCACTGGAACCTGCTCGACGCCGACGGTGAGAGTCACGGCCCCTTCAGCCATGTGATCATCGCCACACCGGCCCCTCAGGCCACTGCCCTGCTGGCCGCTGCCCCCAAGCTGGCAAGTGCCGCCGCCGGGGTGAAAATGGACCCGACCTGGGCCATTGCGCTGGCCTTCGACAAGCCCCTGGATACACCGATGGAGGGCTGCTTCGTGCAAGACAGCCCCCTTGACTGGCTGGCGCGCAACCGCAGCAAACCCGGGCGCGACACCACCCTCGACACCTGGGTGCTGCACGCCACCAGCGCCTGGAGCAAGGCGCACCTGGACCTGCCCAAGGAAGCGGTAATCGAGCACTTGCACGGCGCCTTCGCCGAACTGCTGCACAGCGCCATGCCCGCGCCGTCATTCAGCCTGGCACACCGCTGGCTCTACGCTCGTCCGTCGGGCAGCCATGAGTTCGGCGTACTGGCCGATGCCGACCTGGGCCTGTTCGTCTGCGGCGACTGGTGCCTTTCGGGCCGGGTGGAAGGCGCCTGGCTCAGTGGCCAGGAAGCGGCACGACGCTTGATCGCACACCTGCAATGAACCGCCTCAACCCCAGCAAGCTGCTGCTGTCGAAATGGACGGCAGCACAGCCACGCAACAAGGAAAAACACTTTTTGGTCACCGAGTTGTTTCGTGATGACGAAGGCACGGTGCTGGAAATCGAGCTGCAAGCGGTGCTGACCCACCGTGCCGAACGCCTGCCATGGCAGACCCTGCAAAACGCCGAGTGCTGGAAAATCGGCTGGAAGTAACGCTGCAAAAAACCTATACAAACTATTTGACTTGTACAACATCGAATCTATGATGAGACGTAGTTGTACAAACTTTATAAGTTGTACAGGATTATTGCAGAGGTTTTGGGTATGTCGAGTAGTACAAAACCGAAGATCGCCATCAGCGCCTGCCTCCTTGGCGAAAACGTGCGCTTTAACGGTGGGCATAAACAGTCGCTGCTGTGCACCCAGACACTCAGCGACTACTTCGACTTCGTGCCGTTGTGCCCGGAAGTTGCCATCGGCATGGGCATCCCCCGCGAGCCAATCCGGCTGGTAGGCGACCCTGCGCAGCCGCAAGCCGTTGGCACGGTAAACCGTGAACTCAACGTCACGCAGCCACTGCACGACTACGGCCAGCAAATGGCCCAGGCACACACCGACCTGTGCGGTTATATCTTCATGCAGAAGTCGCCATCGTGCGGCCTGGAGCGGGTCAAGGTGTACCGCGCCAACGGCACGCCCGTTGACGGTGGCGGCCGCGGCATTTACGCCCAGGCGTTTTGTGCGCGCCACCCTAACCTGCCGGTAGAAGAAGACGGCCGGCTGAACGACCCTGTGTTGCGGGAAAACTTCCTGACCCGCGTATTCGTGTATGCCAGCTGGCAACAACTGCTGGCCGAGGGGCTCACCCGCCACGGCTTGCTGACGTTTCACTCGCGCTACAAATACCTGCTGATGGCCCACAGCCCGGCGCATTACAAAAGCCTGGGCCATTTGCTCGGCAGCATGGGCAAGGACGTCGATCTCCAGGCTCTGGCCCACGGCTACTTCGGCGAGCTGATGACGGGCCTGAAGAAGTGCGCCACCCGCGGCACACACAGCAATGTGCTGCAACACATCAGCGGCTACCTCAAGCAAGTCATCAGCGCCGATGACAAACAGGAAATGCAAACCGTGATCAGCCAGTACCGTCAAGGCATCGTGCCGCTGGTAGTGCCACTCACCCTGCTCAAGCATCACTTTCGCCAACATCCGGACCGTTACATCGCGCAGCAGGCCTACCTGCAACCGCACCCGGAAAACCTCAGCCTGCGTAATGCGATATAACCCATGAAAGCTGCCCTGCTTGACGAACCCGGCGAAGACATTGCCCTGGCCATTGAAAACGGCTGGTTGCCAATCCGCGAAGTGGCGCGCCAGACCGGCGTCAACGCCGTGACCCTGCGCGCCTGGGAGCGCCGCTACGGCCTAATCGTGCCCCAGCGCACGCCCAAGGGGCACCGGCTGTTCAGTGCCGAACATGTACAACGCATCCACGCCATCCTCACCTGGCTCAATCGAGGCGTGCCGGTCAGTCAGGTCAAAGGCTTGATCGACTCAGCCCAGGCCAGCCCCGCGCCCATGGAAAACGAGTGGCACGCCCTGCGCCAGCATTTGGTGGATGCCATCAGCGAACTGGCCGAACGCCGGGTCGATGACGCCTTCAACCAGGCCATGGCGCTCTACCCGCCACGCACCTTGTGCGAGCAATTGATGCTGCCGCTGCTCAAGGAGCTGGAACAACGGTGGCAGGGCCAGTTCGGCGCGCAGATGGAGCGGGCGTTTTTCCTGTCGTGGCTGCGCAGCAAGTTCGGCGCGCGGATTTATCACAACAATCGCCAACTCCACGGCGCGCCGCTGCTGCTGGTCAACCATTCCGACTTACCGCTGGAACCGCACCTGTGGCTCAGCGCCTGGCTGGCGAGCAGCGCCGACTGCCCGGTGGAAGTATTCGATTGGCCGCTGCCTGCCGGCGAACTGGCCCTGGCGGTGGAACACCTGCAACCACGCGCCGTGCTGTTGTATTCGAGCAAGACCCTCCATTTGTCGACACTGACAAAACTATTGGGCGACGTCAGTTGCCCAATAGTGATTGCCGGCCCGACGGTGCGCATTCACAACGCCGAGTTGTCCGTACTCACCCGCGACATCCCTGAGTTGTTCATGGCGCAAGACCCGTTGTCGGCCCACCAATTATTGATCCAGCGTGGAATCGTCTAAATGCATCTGATCTGGCTGCGCACCGACTTGCGCCTGCACGACAACACGGCCCTTGCTGCTGCGTGCCAGCGTGGCCCCGTCGCGGCCATTTACCTGATCACTCCCCAGCAGTGGCTGGCCCACGATGACGCGCCGTGCAAAATAGATTTCTGGCTGCGCAACCTGCAGCACTTGAGCCAGGCGCTGGGCGAACTGAACATCCCTTTATTGATCCGCTACGCCGCGACCTGGGACCAGGCGCCCGCTGCACTGAGCGAACTGTGCCGGGAACTGTCGGTGGAGTCTGTGCACGTCAACGAGGAATACGGCATCCACGAGAGCCAGCGTGATGCTGGCGTGGGAGAGACGCTGCAAACGCAGGGAATCACGTTTCACAGCTACCTGGACCAACTGTTTTTCCAACCCGGTAGCGTACTGACCAAGACCGGCACCTATTTCCAAGTGTTCAGCCAGTTTCGCAAGGTTTGCTACAACCGCCTGCACAGCGCCCTGCCGCGCCAGGTGGCAACGCCGAAAGCTCAGGCCAGGCTCGACGTGAGAAGCGATCCGGTGCCGACCACGGTCGACGGTTTCGAGTCGCCCAGCGAAACCTTGCGCGCCCTGTGGCCAGCCGGTGAAGACGAGGCGCGCCGCCGCCTCGACGCCTTCACCGACGAGCAGATCAGCTATTACAAGGACGAGCGCGACTTCCCAGCCAAACCCGGTACCAGCCAGCTTTCGGCCTACCTCGCCGCCGGTGTGGTTTCGCCGCGCCAGTGCCTGCACGCTGCGCTGCAAACCAATCAGGGCGAGTTCGAAAGCGGCGACATCGGCGCCATCACCTGGATCAACGAGCTGCTATGGCGCGAGTTCTATAAACACATTCTGGTCGGCTACCCACGGGTGTCCCGCCACCGCGCCTTTCGCCCGGAAACCGAAGCGCTGGCCTGGCGCAATGCCCCCGAAGACCTCGCGGCCTGGCAACAGGCGCGCACGGGCTTGCCGATCATCGACGCGGCCATGCGCCAATTGCTGGAAACCGGCTGGATGCACAACCGCCTGCGCATGGTGGTGGCGATGTTCCTGACCAAGAACCTGCTGATCGACTGGCGCGAAGGCGAGCGCTTTTTTATGCGCCACCTGATCGACGGCGACCTGGCGGCCAATAATGGCGGTTGGCAGTGGAGCTCATCGACCGGTACCGACTCGGCACCGTATTTCCGGATTTTCAGCCCGTTGAGCCAATCGGAGAAATTCGACGGCGACGGCATTTTCATCAAGCGCTGGCTGCCGGAACTGGCCACGCTGAATAAAAAAGAAGTGCATAACCCGGCAGCGGCTGGCGGTTTGTTTGGCGTGGCGGATTACCCCTGCGCCATCGTCGACCTCAAAGCCTCTCGGGAACGCGCATTGGCTGCCTTTCGCCGCCTGCCTTCACGTCAGGAGATGGCCGATCATGAGTGACTTCCTGCGCCGCTTCGCCGAAGCCTTCACTACGCTGGACAAGCACAACCTGCACCTGCTTGGCAGTTTGTACAGTGATGACATTGTATTTGCCGACCCGCTGCATGAAGTCCATGGGCTGCCCGAACTGCAGCGTTATTTCGCTCAGCTATACAGCAACGTCAGCCAACTGGATTTCGAGTTTCAGGGTTTCGACCAGACGGCCGAAGGCGAAGGCTACCTGCGCTGGATCATGAGTTTTCGTCATCCGCGCCTGGCCGCAGGCAAGATGATCCGGGTAGAGGGCTGTTCCCACTTGATGTGGCGCGACAAGGTCTACCGGCATCGTGATTACTTCGATGCGGGCGCACTGCTTTATGAACATGTGCCGATTCTCGGCCGCGTCATCAGTTGGCTGAAAAGGAGAATGGGATGAGCCTTGCATCGCCCCGCCGTTATTGGCTGACCGGCGCCAGCAGTGGCATCGGCGCCGCATTGGCCGTAGAACTGCTCAACAGTGGCGCCCATGTGGCCCTCAGTTCCCGCACCAAAGGCCCGCTGGAAGCACTCGCCCATCGTTATCCAGGGCAAGTGCTGGTGGTGGCCGGCGACCTGACCGACAGCCAGACCGTGCGCGAGATCGGTGAACACATCGCCCATGTCTGGGGTGAGTTGGACACGGTGATCCTCAATGCCGGCACCTGTGAATATGTCGACGCCCGGCAATTTGACGCTTCGATCATCGAACATGTGGTGCGTACCAATCTGTTGGCCAGCAGTTATTGCATCGAGGCCGCGCTGCCGCTGTTGCGCGCGGGGCGTACCCCGCATCTGGTGGGCGTGGCCAGCGCGGTGACTTACCTGCCGATGCCACGCGCCGAAGCCTATGGCGCATCCAAGGCCGGCCTGCGTTACCTGTTCGAGTCCCTGCGCATCAGCCTGTCACCGGAAAACATCGACGTCACCGTGATCAGCCCAGGCTTTGTTGACACACCGCTGACCGAACGCAATGACTTCCCGATGCCCCTGAGCTGGTCCGCCGACAAGGCGGCGCGGCACATCTTTGCGAAACTGGAGAAACGCCCGCTGGAAATTGCCTTCCCGGCCATGTTCATTGCCACCCTGTGGCCGCTGTCGAAGTTGCCTAACCGCGCGCAATTGATCATCGGCAAGCGCATGTTGCGCAGCCCGCCACCGAAAAAGGACATTCCGTGAAGATCGCCATTGTCGGCAGCGGTATCGCCGGGCTGACCAGCGCCTACCTGCTCAGCCGCCGCCACGACATCACGGTGTTCGAAGCGGGCGACCGCATCGGCGGGCACACGCACACAGTCCACGTTACCGTAGAGGGCGAACGCTATGCCGTGGACACCGGCTTTATTGTGTTCAACGACTGGACCTACCCCAACTTCATCCAGTTGCTGGGCCAGATCGGCGTGACGTTCAAACCCACCGAAATGAGCTTTTCGGTGTGTGACCAAAGCAGCGGGTTCGAGTACAACGGCAACAACCTCAACAGCTTGTTTGCCCAACGCCGCAATATTCTGTCGCCCGGGTTCTGGGGCATGTTGCGCGATATCCTGCGCTTCAACCGCCAAGCGCCTTTGGACCTGCAAGAGCAGCGTATCAGTGCCGAGATGACCCTCGGTGACTACCTCGCAGCCGGCGGTTACGGCCAAAGGTTTATCCGCCACTACATCGTGCCAATGGGGGCTGCGATATGGTCAATGTCCCTTTCGGACATGCTCGGTTTCCCACTGCAATTCTTCGTGCGCTTCTTCAAGAACCACGGCTTGTTGTCGGTCAACAACCGGCCGCAATGGTGCGTGATCGAAGGCGGTTCAAGCAGCTACATCGAACCGCTGACCCGCAGTTTTCGCGAGCGTGTGCGCCTCGGTTGCCCTGTGCATAAAGTGCAACGCACCGACAATGGCGTGGTTATCCACAGCCCGTACGGCAGCGAAACCTTCGACCGGGTGGTATTGGCCTGCCACAGTGATCAGGCCCTGGCATTGCTTGACGACCCGAGCCAGGCCGAACAAGAGATCCTCGGCGCCCTACCCTACGCCGACAACGACGTAGTGCTGCACACCGACACGCGCTTGCTGCCTGACCGCGAGCTGGCCTGGGCCAGTTGGAATTACCGGCTGACCGGCCACTCGCAGAATCAGGCCGCCGTCACCTACGACATGAACATCCTGCAGGGCATCGACAGCGACACCACGTTTTGTGTCAGCCTCAACCAGACGCAAGTGATCAACCCGTTGAAGATCCTCGCGCGCTACACCTACGCCCATCCGCAGTACAGCCTGGCCGCCGTGGCCGCTCAAGCACGCTGGGAAGAATTGCACGGCACCCGCAACACCTTCTACTGCGGCGCGTACTGGGCCAACGGCTTCCACGAAGACGGCGTGGTCAGTGCCCTGCGCGTGGCCCAGGCGTTCGGGGAAAGCCTGTGAACAGCGCCCTGTACAGCGGCTGGATCGCCCATCGCCGGTTTACGCCCAGGGCCCACGCTTTTCGCTACCGCATCGGCCTGCTGTATCTGGACCTCAGCGAACAGGATGCAGTACTCGGGCTTTCACCCCTGGCCGGCACTGGTCGCCTGGCGCCTTTCGGCTTTCGCCAGCAGGATTACCTGCGTGAACTCACGCGCCACGGCATGAGTTTGAGCGATGCCGTGCGCCACGAAGTCGGCAAAGCTCTGGGGCGAACACCCCAGGGCGCTATCTGCCTGCTGACCCAGGCCCGCAGTTGGGGCCTGGCGTTTAACCCGGTGAGTTTCTTCTACTGCTTCGAGGCCGACGGGCAGTTGGCCGCGATTCTGTGTGAAGTGACCAACACGCCATGGCGCGAGCGCTATCACTACGTGCTGCCGGCCCAGCCCCTCGACGCCGATGAGCATCAGCACTTCGCCGTGGCCAAGGGGTTCCATGTGTCGCCCTTCTTACCGCGCGACCTGGAATATCGCATGAGTTTCAGCCCTCCATCTGCCCGGCTCGGCGTGCACATGGCCGACTGGCAGGGCACGCAAAAGGTTTTCGACGCCACCTTGAGCCTGGAAAAACACTCACTCAGCCGCGCAAGCCTGCATCAATATTTGTGGCGTTTCCCCTGGATGACCGCCAAGACCTGCCTGGCAATCTACTGGCAAGCCTTGCGCCTGCTGCTCAAGCGCACACCGATTTTTTCCCACCGGGCCGCCGATGGCGCCTCTCGCACCGCAGTCGGGTACACCAAGGATCGCCGCCATGAAACACCCTAGTTTATCGGTCAAGGCTAACCGCCTGAACGTCAATGGCATGACCGCTGCGCTGTTGCGCAAGGCGGTGCTGCGCCAGCTCAGCCAACTGCGTCACGGCCAGTTGGTGGTGATCGAAGACGGCGAGCGACAAGTGTTCGGCGCGCGGGAAGCGCACCTGTTAGGCGAAATTCAGATTCTCGACTCGGCGGTATGGGGCCTGGTGGCCGCCAATGGTTCGATCGGCGCCGGCGAGGCGTTTATCCATGGTTACTGGACCAGTCCCGACCTCACCGCCGTGGTCCGGGTGATGGTCAGCAACCTGGAAGTGCTCGACGCCATGGAAGGTGGCCTGGCACGCATGGCCCGCCCGTTCACCCAAGGCCTGCACTGGCTCAACCGCAACACACGCAAGGGCTCGCAGAAAAACATCGCCGCCCATTACGACCTGGGCAACGACCTGTTCGAAGAGTTTCTCGACCCGACCATGATGTACTCGGCGGGGCAGTTTTTGACACCCGATGACAGCCTGGAACAAGCGCAACTGAACAAGCTGGAGCGCATCTGCCAGAAACTGGCGCTCAAGCCCAGCGACCATCTGCTGGAAATCGGCACCGGCTGGGGCAGCATGGCGTTGTATGCGGCGCAGCATTACGGCTGCAAGGTCACCACCACGACCCTGTCCAAGGAGCAATTCGCCTACACCGAAAAACGCATCCAGACGCAGGGCCTGCAAGATCAAGTGACCTTGCTGCTCAGCGATTACCGCGACCTCACCGGCGAGTATGACAAGCTGGTGTCGATCGAGATGATCGAAGCGGTGGGCCATCGGTTCCTGCCGACCTATTTCAAACAATGTGCGCACTTGCTCAAGCCCAACGGCCTGATGCTGCTGCAAGCCATCACCATTCGCGAACAGCGCTTTGAGCAGGCCAAGCGCAGCGTCGACTTCATCCAGCGCTACATTTTCCCCGGTGGCGCCCTGCCCTGTGTCCAGAACATGCTGCACATCGTCAGCCGCGACACCGACATGAACCTGCTGCACATGGAGGACTTCGGCCTGCACTACGCCCGTACCCTGCGCCTGTGGCATGAAAACTTCCGCCGCGCCCATGGCCGTCTCATGGAATTGGGCTACGACGAATATTTCCTGCGTTTGTGGGAGTTCTACCTGTGCTATTGCGAAGGCGGGTTTATGGAACGCACCATTGGTACCGCACAACTGCTGCTGGCCAAACCCGCGGCGATCAACCCGCCATTGCTTGGGCGCTTCAGTGCTTAAAACCCTGGCCAATGCCGCGCTGTTCCAATGCGGCTGGTTTGCCTGCGTACTCGGCGGCGACAGCCCATGGCTGCTGGTGGGTTTGGCGGCACTGGGCGTGCATCTGCTGTGGATAAGTTCGCCGGCGGATGACGGCATGCTCGTGCTCAACGTGACACTGGCGGGCACACTGCTGGACACGCTGTTGCGCACCCTGGGCGTTTTCCACTTCAGCGAGCCTGGGCCGTTGATTCCATTCTGGTTGATCGTACTGTGGGCGCTGCTGGCCACGACCCTGCGCCATTGCCTGGCCTGGAGTGCACGGCCCTGGTGGCTGGCCGGCCTGTTGGGCGCAGTGGGTGGGCCTTTGTCTTATTACGCCGGCAGCCAATTGGCCGGTGTGGGTTTTGGCTACGGCACGGCAGCCACTCTGACCGGTCTGGCGTTGTTATGGGCCATGCTGTTCCCCTTGCTGCACGGGCTCGCGCGCAAGCTAGAACACTGACGCTTGTCCGAGCATTCATACACGTTTAACGCACTTGCCTTACACTGCGCGGCTATGACCAACATCCCCCATATCCAAATCACTGAACCGGCCGTCACCTGCTCGACGTGCGCGGCCTGCTGCTGTCAGCTGGAAGTCATGCTGATCACCGACACCGGCGTGCCGCAGCGCTTTATCGATACCGATGAGTGGGGCGGCGAAGTGATGCTGCGCCTGGACGACGGCTGGTGCGCGGCACTGGATCGAGACACGATGATGTGCACGATCTATGCGCTTCGACCGCTGATTTGCCGGGAGTTCGAGATGGGAGCGCCGGAGTGTCTTGAAGAGCGAGAAGGCATCGCGACGGTCTACCGCTGATCCTGCAATGAGCAAAGATCTAAATGTGGAAGCGGGCTTGCTCGCGAAGGCGGTGGGTCAGTCTATGCATGTGCTAGCTGATACACCGCTTTCGCGAGCAAGCCCGCTCCCACAGGGGGGGCTTCGTTGTTGTTGAATTACAACGGCATGGTGTAGTGCAACGAGTAGCTCTCTACCCCATCGTTATTGCTGCTGATGCCGGCGTTGGAATAGTGCGTGGCGCGAATACCCACTTCATGCCCACCGGTAAACCGCAGGCCGAAACCCAGGCGGTCTTCGAACTGAAAGGCTTGGCCGATGTTGTTGTCTTCCAGCCGAGTGCGGGAGAACACCGCCACGCCGATACCGGCTTCGATGTAGGGCTTGACTGACTGGCCGGCAAACTCATACACAAACACCGGCGAGAACGACAGGCTGCTGGCACCTGCACGGTCATCACCTTCCCAATACGTGTAGGCGCCGCTCCAGTAGCCGGTCAGACGGCCAACATCGCTTTGCATCCAGCTTTTATCCCAATCCGAAGTCAGGCCCAGTCGATAGGTCAACGTCGAATCACTGGTACTCCCCAACCCGAACTCCAGGCCGGCGGCCTGGGCTGAAACAGAGTGTCCCAACACAGCGGCCGCAATCGCAGCCAAACAGAACAAGCGCTTCATAAGAAACATCCTTCCAAACGAAGTTATATAGTTTTAAACAGGCTAACTGGCTATAGAAGCTGACGTAGAGCCGGAAGTTCAGCTTTTATCAGCACCATTTCACGAAATTTTCACGAGCCAAAGCTTCGCACAACTCCGGGATGTTTCCAAAGTGTCGGTAGGATATTTCTTAGGTGGGTCAGATCGCCGCTGGTCCAGAACTGTGCAGTGTCGGGATTGCCAGCTGCCAGCAGGTCGCGCCCATCCAGCAAGCGCTTGAGCTGGCGCGCCACGGCGGCGCCGGTGTCGATCAGGATAATGCTGGGGGGCAGCATCTGCGCCAGGAGCGGCTTGAGGAAGGGATAGTGGGTGCAACCCAGGATGATGGTGTCGCAACCGGCGCTGAGCAGTGGCTCGATATAGCCCTGCAACAGTATGTGCAAAGCCGGGCTGTTCAGGTCGCCGGCTTCAATCAGCTCCACCAGGCCCGGACAGGGTTGGGTCACCACTCGTACATCAGTGGCGAAGCGGTCGAGCAAGGCCGCGAATTTGGCGCTTTGCAGCGTGCCGGTGGTGGCGAGCACACCCACCACGCCGCTGCGGGTAGCGGCAGCAGCGGGCTTGACCGCAGGCTCCATGCCGACCAAGAGCCAATCTGGGTAGTCCTGGCGCAAATCGGCAACGGCGGCGACCGTTGCGGTGTTACACGCGATCACAAATGCCTTGGCACCGCGCTCGCGGAAAAACTCGGCGACGGTTCGAGAACGCTCAAGGATGAAAGTGGGCGTTTTCTCTCCATAGGGGATATGCCCGCAGTCGGCCACATACAGCAGCGATTCATGGGGCAATAACTGCTGGATTTCCTCCAGCACCGTCAGGCCGCCGACGCCGGAGTCGAACACACCGATGGGCGCGCCCTTAACCATGCCGGGTTCCACACACGCTGCAACCCGGGTCGCGCTTGACGCGCAATTCGCGAAAACGCGTGGTCAAGGCGTCGATCAGCAACAGGCGACCCACCAGCGGCTCACCGAAACCTGCCAGCAGCTTCAAGGCTTCCAGCGCTTGCAGGCTACCGACCAGCCCCACCAACGGCCCGACCACACCGGCTTCGCTGCAGGTCAGTTCGGTGTCGCTGCCGTGCCCGTATAAACAGTGGTAGCACGGGCTGTCGGCGCGACGCGGGTCGAACACCGACAATTGCCCCTCAAGGCGAATGGCCGCGCCACTGATCAATGGCTTGCCCACCACGACGCAGGCCGCATTCACCGCTTCGCGGGTAGAGAAGTTGTCGCTGCAATCGAGCACCACATCCACCGCGCCGATTGCAGAGACCAGCGAGTCAGCATCCAGCGCCACGCGATGGGCGGTCAGGGTGATTTCAGGGTTGAGCGCGTTCAGGCGACGCATGGCCGAATCAACCTTGGTCTGCCCTACGCTGTGGGTGTCATGGATGATCTGGCGTTGCAGGTTGGTCAAATCGACCGTGTCAAAATCCGCCAGGTGCAGCTCACCTACACCGGCAGCGGCGAGGTAGAGTGCAACCGGAGCGCCCAGGCCACCGAGGCCGACGATCAACGCGCGGCTCTGTTTCAGGCGCAACTGCCCTTCGATGTCGACATGCTGCAACAGAATCTGCCGGCTATAACGCAACAGCTCCTGATCGGTCAGCACGGTCGGTGCCCCAGGGTGATACGTTCGTGACCGCCAAGATCGATACGACTGTGTACGCCTTCAAAACCCTGGCTCAACAACAAGTCACGCACAGCCAAGGCCTGGTCGTAGCCGTGCTCAAGCAACAGCCAGCCGCCAGCATTCAGATAGGCAGGTGATTCATTGATGATCAGGCGCAAATCGTCCAGGCCATCAGGCCCGGCCACCAGGGCGCTCGCCGGCTCAAACCGTACATCCCCCGCCACCAGATGCGGATCGTTGTCGGCAATGTAGGGCGGGTTGCTGATGATCAAGTCAAAGCGATCGCCTTGCAGGGCGCTGAACCAATGGCTGTTCAGCACCGTCGCGTTATTGAGGTGCAGACGCTGGCGGTTGCGCTCGGCCAGGGCCACCGCTTCGAGCACGCGATCAACGGCGGTGACTTGCCAGGCCGGGCGTTCGCTGGCCAACGCCAAGGCAATGGCGCCACTGCCGGTGCCCAGGTCCAGGACTTTGGCCGGGGTAGCAGGCAGCAGTTCCAGAGCGGCTTCCACCAGCAATTCGGTTTCCGGGCGCGGAATCAGCGTGTGCGGCGCGACTTCCAGATCCAGCTTCCAGAAGCCTTGCTGGCCGAGGATATAGGCCACCGGCTCGCCGCTGCGGCGGCGCTGCAGGTAGTCGCCAAAGGTCAGGGCGTCTTCGCTGCTGACGATCTTTTCCGGCCAGGTGTGCAGGTAGCTGCGGGACTTGCCCAGGGCGGCGGCCAGCAGCAGTTCCACATCCAGGCGCGCGGTGGGCGAATCGGGCAAGTCGGCCGCGCGCAGCAGGCTGGCTATGATGGTCATTTATTCACCTATCGCGGCCAGTTGATCCGCCTGATATTCGGCGAGCAACGGCTCGATCACCGCATCCACGCCGCCCGCGAGAATCTCGTCCAGGGAATAAAGGGTGAGATTGACACGATGGTCGGTCACCCGGCCTTGGGCAAAGTTGTAGGTTCGGATGCGCTCGGAGCGATCGCCCGAGCCCACCAGCAGCTTACGCTCGCTGGCAATCGCGTTGGCGGCGGCGCTGGTTTGCTGGTCGTTCAACTTGGCCGACAGCCAGGACATGGCCCGCGCCCGGTTCTTGTGCTGGGAACGCTCTTCCTGGCATTCCACCACGATGCCCGACGGCAAGTGGGTAATCCGAATCGCCGAGTCGGTCTTGTTGACGTGCTGGCCACCGGCGCCCGACGAGCGGTAGGTGTCGACACGCAAGTCCGCGGGGTTGATCTCGATGGCTTCCTGCTCGTCCGGCTCAGGCAACACCGCCACGGTGCACGCCGAGGTATGGATACGGCCCTGGGACTCAGTCGCAGGGACACGCTGCACACGGTGGGCGCCGGATTCGAACTTCAGCTTGCCGTAGACGTTGTCACCTTCGACCCGAGCAATGACTTCTTTATAGCCACCGTGTTCACCTTCGTTCTCGGACAGGATCTCGACCCGCCAGCCGCGTCGTTCGGCGTAGCGCGAATACATGCGGAACAGGTCGCCGGAGAAAATCGCCGCCTCGTCGCCACCGGTACCGGCGCGGATTTCGAGGAACACGTTGCGCCCGTCGTTAGGGTCCTTGGGCAGCAACATGCGTTGCAGGTCGCCTTCCAGTTCGGCGAGTTTTTCCTTGGCCTCGCGGACTTCTTCCACGGCCATTTCACGCATGTCCGGGTCATTGTCCTTGAGCAGCGCCTGGGCGCCTTCGAGGTCAGCCTGCACTTTGGTGAGATGTTTGTAGGTGGCTACAATCGGCTCAACTTCGGCGTACTCCTTGGAATAAGCGCGAAACTTGGCCTGATCAGAAATGACCTCGCCGTCGCCGAGCAAGGCGGTCAGTTCTTCGAAACGGTCCTGGAGCACGTCCAGTTTATTGAGCAGTGACGCTTTCATTGCGGTTTTTTATCCGAAGAGCTGTCTGACGCGCCCTCACCGAGGGCAAAGAGTTCCTGAGCCATGGCCAGCGCATCGAGGCGGCCTTCGGCGGTAAGCTTTTTCAACTGAACGCTGGGTGCATGGAGCAGTTTGTTGGTCAGGCCACGGGCCAATTGCATCAGCACCTCTTCGGCGCTGCTGCCGTTGGCGAGCAGACGCTGGGCCTTGAGCAACTCTTCATCACGCAGGCGCTCGCCCTGCTGACGATACGCCTTGAGCACATCCACCGCCGCCAATTCACGCAGGCGCACCATGAAATCTTCAGCACCGGTGCTGACCATCTCCTCAGCGGCTTGGGCGGCACCCTGGCGGCTTTTGAGGTTCTCGGCGACCACTTCATGCAGATCGTCGACGCTATAGAGGTAAACGTCGTCCAACTCGCCGACTTCGGGTTCGATATCCCGGGGAACGGCGATATCCACCATGAAGATCGGCTTGTGCTTGCGCAGTTTCAACGCGCTCTCGACCGCACCTTTGCCGAGGATCGGCAACTGACTGGCGGTGGAGCTGATAACGATATCACTGCGTACCAGTTCAGCCGGAATGTCTGACAACAGCACGGCATGGGCACCGAACTGTTCGGCGAGGATACTCGCCCGTTCGAGCGTGCGGTTGGCGACAACGATGCGCTTCACGCCTAAATCGTGCAGGTGCCGGGCTACCAGGGTAATGGTTTCACCGGCACCTATCAGCAGCGCCTGGCTGCGCTGCAAGTCGCTGAAAATCTGCTTGGCCAGGCTGACAGCGGCAAAGGCCACCGACACCGGGTTTTCGCCGATCGCCGTGTCGGTACGCACCTGCTTGGCCGAATTGAAGGTGGCCTGGAACAGGCGCCCCAGCAGCGGGCCGACCGTGCCGGCCTCACGCGCTACGGCATAGGCAGACTTCATCTGGCCAAGAATTTGCGGTTCGCCCAACACCAGCGAGTCGAGACCGGCCGCCACACGCATCATGTGACGAACTGCCGCATCCTCTTCATGCACATAGGCACTGGCGCGCAGGTCATCGAGGCTCAAATGGTGATAATCGGCCAGCCAGCGCAGTACCACATCCGCTGAAAGATGTTCCTGCTCTATATAGAGCTCGCTGCGATTGCAGGTCGAAAGGATCGCAGCTTCGCGGCTGTCGGTGAGCCGGCAGAGCTGCTGCAAGGCCTCAACCAACTGCTCTGGCGTAAACGCCACGCGCTCGCGCACGTCTACGGAGGCAGTCTTGTGGTTAATACCGAGTGCGAGGAAGGCCATTCAATATCGCTGATGATGTCGGGAAGCCGACAATTGTCCTACTTCGAAAGATCCAGAACAACCACCGTCGTCTATTGTCCTAATGAGTTATGCCTATAAAGGCCTCCACTGAGACTCGGTTATGTTTGGCCGAAGGCTTGTGTCATGATGATCCGACCGCAGGTTAGTCGTCCTCTTCCTATATGAATAGATCTTCCGCGTTGCTCCTTGCTTTTGTCTTTCTCAGCGGCTGCCAGGCCATGGCACCCGTGTCGCCGGAGGCTACGCCGCCGGTAGAAGACACCTCCCCCGCCCCTGAAAAGCCCAAGGTTTATTCCTCGTTCAGTGAAGAAACGATCTACAGCCTGCTGACCGCGGAACTGGCCGGCCAGCGTAATCGTTTCGATATTGCGCTGGATAATTACGTGACCCAGGCCATCAACACCCAGGATCCGGGCATTTCCGAGCGTGCGTTTCGCATCGCCGAATACCTGGGCGCCGACCAGGCTGCGCTGGATACGTCGCTGATCTGGGCAAAAAATGCCCCCGATGATCTGGAAGCCCAGCGCGCCGCCGCCGTGCAACTGGCGCGCGCGGGCCGCTATGACGACTCTATGGTCTATATGGAGAAAGTCCTGCAGGGCAAGGGCGACACGCATTTCGACTTCCTGGCACTGTCGGCCGCCGACACCGATCAGGACACCCGCAATGGCCTGATGAAGAGCTTCGACCGCCTGCTGCAAAAGCATCCGAAGAACAGCCAGTTGATTTTCGGCAAAGCCTTGCTGTTGCAACAGGATGACGAAGCCGACGCCGCACTCAAATTGCTTGAGCAGAACCCGCCGGAAGACGGCGAGATCGCGCCGATCCTGCTGCGAGCACGCCTGCTGCAGAACCTCAACCGCGGCAAGGAAGCGATTCCTCTGCTGGAAAAAAGCATCAAGAAATACCCGGACGACAAGCGCCTGCGCCTGACTTATGCGCGAATGCTGGTTGAGCAGGACCGCATGGAAGACGCCAAAGTGCAGTTCGCCAACCTGGTCCAGCAATACCCCGACGACGACGAACTGCGCTATTCGCTGGCCCTGGTGTGCCTGGAAGCCAAAGCCTGGGATGAGGCCAAGGGCTACCTGGAACAGTTGATTGAACGTGACAGCCATGTCGACTCGGCGCACCTGAACCTGGGCCGCATCGCTGAAGAACGCAACGACCCGCAGGCCGCCCTGCTCGAGTACGCCCAGGTCGGCCCCGGCAATGACTACCTGCCCGCCCAGTTGCGCCAGGCCGACATCCTGATGAGCAATGGCCGTACCGACGAAGCGGAAAAACGCCTGGCGGCGGCCCGCGATGCCGAGCCGGACTACGCCATCCAACTGTACTTGATCCAGGCCGAGACCTTATCGGCCAACAAGCAGGGCGAACGCGCCTGGAAGCTGCTGCAACAAGCTTTGTTGCAATATCCCGACGATTTGAACCTGCTGTACACCCGCGCCATGCAGGCAGAAAAACGCGATGACCTGGCCCAACTGGAAAAGGACCTGCGCCTGATCATCAAGCGCGACCCGGATAACGCCATGGCACTCAACGCCCTGGGTTACACCTTGTCCGACCGCACCACGCGTTACGCCGAAGCCAAGGTACTGATCGAACAGGCCCATGCGCTCAACCCTGAAGACCCGGCTGTACTCGACAGCCTGGGTTGGGTGAATTACCGCCTGGGCAACCTCGACGAGGCCGAGCGCTTGCTGCGCCAGGCACTGGAGCGCTTTCCCGATCAAGAAGTTGCCGCGCACCTGGGCGAAGTGCTCTGGGCCAAGGGCAAGCAACGCGAAGCACGACAAATCTGGGAAAAATTCCTCAAGGAACAACCCGAAAGCCCAATCCTGCGCGGCACCATCAAGCGCCTGACCGGATCCGAGACCCTTTAAGCTTATGTTCTTGCGCCACATTATCGTTTTCAGTTTTATCGCCCTGCTCGCCGGTTGCGCGGGCGTAGGCACCCGTGAATCCGTTGAAGGCCAGGGCAACCCGGCGCAATGGCAACAACACAAGGATCAGCTCAGCAGCATCGACGGCTGGCAGATCGAGGGCAAGGTCGGGGTTCGCGCGCCGAAAGATTCCGGCAGCGGCACCCTGTTCTGGCTGCAACGCCAGGATTATTACGACATTCGCCTCTCGGGCCCGCTGGGCCGGGGGGCGGCTCGCCTGACGGGCCGGCCGGGGCAGGTGAGCCTGGAAGTGGCCAACCAGGGCCGCTATGAAGCGACCTCCCCGGAGGAACTGCTGGAGCAGCAGATCGGCTGGAAGCTGCCTGTCTCGCATTTGGTCTGGTGGGTGCGCGGTCTTCCGGCGCCCGAGAGCAAAAGTCGCCTGAGCCTCAATGGCGACAGTCGCCTTGCCTCCCTGGAGCAGGACGGCTGGCAGGTGGAGTACCTGAGCTACGTGCAACAGAACGGCTATTGGCTGCCCGAGCGCATCAAGCTGCACGGCACCGACCTTGATGTCACGCTGGTGATCAAGGACTGGCAACCGCGCAAGTTGGGGCAATAACGTGACAGAACGCCTGACCCTGCCCTCGCCTGCGAAACTCAATCTGATGCTGCATATTCTTGGTCGCCGTGAAGATGGCTATCACGAGCTGCAGACCCTCTTTCAGTTCCTCGAGTATGGCGATGAGCTGACCTTCGCCGTACGCGACGATGGCGTGATCCAGCTGCACACCGAATTCGAAGGCGTGCCCCACGACAGCAATCTGATCGTGAAGGCGGCGAAAAAACTTCAGCAACAATCCGGCTGCCCGCTCGGGATAGATATCTGGATCGACAAAATCCTGCCCATGGGCGGAGGTATCGGGGGCGGGAGCTCGAATGCTGCAACGACGTTGCTGGGGCTGAACCACTTGTGGCAACTGGGCTGGGACCACGATCGCCTGGCTGTGCTGGGCCTGACGCTGGGCGCGGACGTCCCGGTTTTCGTGCGCGGCCACGCCGCGTTTGCTGAGGGCGTAGGGGAGAAACTTACCCCTGTAGAGCCCGAAGAACCTTGGTATGTCGTGCTTGTGCCGCAAGTATCTGTAAGTACAGCAGAAATTTTTTCAGATCCGTTGTTGACACGTAACTCTTCTCCCATTAAAGTGCGCCCCGTTCCCAAGGGAAACAGTCGAAATGACTGCTTACCGGTTGTAGCAAGGCGTTATCCAGAGGTACGTAACGCTTTGAATTTGTTAGGTAAATTTACCGAAGCAAAATTAACCGGAACTGGAAGTTGTGTGTTTGGGGGCTTCCCAAGCAAAGCTGAAGCTGATAAAGTCTCGGCCCTTCTTACAGAGACCCTTACAGGGTTTGTAGCAAAGGGAAGCAACGTTTCGATGTTGCATCGCAAGCTGCAAAGTCTGCTCTAAAAGGAATCGAGTGTTAGGCACTCGTTGCAACAGATACAGGGGCGTCGCCAAGCGGTAAGGCAGCAGGTTTTGATCCTGCCATGCGTTGGTTCGAATCCAGCCGCCCCTGCCATTTTCTAATACTCATCCAGGTTACCCTCAGCCTCTAGGTACTGCGCGTGTCCAAGATGATGGTCTTTACGGGGAATGCCAACCCCGATCTGGCTCGACGTGTCGTACGTCAGCTGCATATCCCTCTCGGTGACATCTCTGTCGGTAAGTTTTCCGACGGCGAAATTACAGCCGAGATCAATGAAAATGTCCGCGGTAAAGACGTCTTCATTATTCAGCCGACCTGCGCTCCGACCAACGATAACCTGATGGAACTCGTCGTGATGGCTGATGCCTTCCGCCGCTCCTCAGCGACTCGAATCACAGCTGTAATCCCTTACTTTGGTTATGCCCGTCAGGATCGCCGTCCGCGTTCCGCACGTGTGGCTATCAGCGCGAAAGTCGTTGCTGACATGCTGACCGTGGTAGGCATCGACCGTGTTCTCACGGTTGACCTGCACGCTGACCAAATCCAGGGTTTCTTCGATATTCCGGTAGATAACATCTACGGCTCCCCCGTTCTGGTGGATGACATCGAAGACCAGCGCTTTGAAAACCTGATGATCGTGTCCCCGGACATTGGTGGCGTCGTGCGTGCACGGGCCGTTGCCAAATCCCTGGGCGTGGACCTCGGGATCATCGATAAACGCCGTGAAAAAGCCAATCACTCTGAAGTGATGCATATCATCGGTGATGTCGAAGGGCGTACCTGTATTCTGGTTGATGACATGGTCGACACCGCCGGCACCCTGTGCCACGCGGCGAAAGCCCTGAAAGAGCACGGTGCTGCAAAAGTCTTCGCCTACTGCACACACCCTGTGCTGTCGGGCCGAGCGATCGAGAACATCGAGAACTCCATGCTGGACGAACTGGTGGTGACTAACACCATCCCGTTGTCCGCTGCTGCTCAAGCCTGTTCGCGTATCCGTCAACTGGATATCGCACCGGTAGTTGCCGAAGCGGTTCGCCGCATCAGCAATGAAGAATCGATCAGCGCGATGTTCCGTTAAGGGTCAAACCTTCGGAGCACCTCACTGACGAAAAGCGCCCCGCCCCAACATACTGTTGGGGCGGGGCTTTTTTGCCCATATCGCCTTTAGCGCTGGTCGCAAACGCTGGGGCGAATGTGGTTATTTTGGAGATACAACATGAACGATTTTACTCTGAATGCTGAAGTGCGTTCCGACCTGGGGAAAGGTGCGAGCCGCCGCCTGCGTCGTCTCGCAAGCCTGGTTCCAGCTGTAGTTTACGGTGGCGACAAAGCCCCTGAATCCATCAGCATGCTGGCCAAAGAAGTTGCCAAACTGCTCGAAAACGACGCTGCCTACAGCCACGTTATCGAACTGAACGTTGGCGGCAAAAAGCAGAACGTTATCATCAAGGCCCTGCAGCGCCACCCTTCCAAGGGCCACGTACTGCACGCTGACTTCGTACGCGTCGTAGCCGGTCAGAAACTGACCGCTATCGTGCCTGTGCACTTTGTTGGCGAAGAAGCTCCAGTCAAGAAAGGTGGCGTTGTTTCTCACACCACTACCGAGCTGGAAGTAAGCTGCCTGCCGAAAGACCTGCCTGAGTTCATCGAAGTCGACCTGTCGGCTGCTGAAATCGGCACCATCATCCACCTGTCCGACCTCAAGGCCCCTAAAGGCGTTGAGTTCGTTGCACTGGCTCACAACGACGACAAGGCTGTTGCCAACGTCCACGCGCCACGTGTTGTAGCAGAAGATGAAGCCGGCGAAACCGCTGCCGAGTAATACACTCTGCAACGAAGGAGCTTGAGGGAACATCGCGGACCGAAACGTAGCGAGAAAGCGGGCAACAACGCGAAGTTTATCTCTGGATAAGTGAGCTCCTGTCGTCCACTTTCGCCGCACACTTGTGTAGCGATGTTATCCACAACTCCAAAGGAAGGGCCCCTGTCGTGACTGCCATTAAACTGATCGTTGGCCTGGGAAATCCAGGCGCCGAATACGAACAGACCCGGCATAACGCGGGGGCCCTTTTTGTTGAGCGCATCGCCCACGCCCAAGGCATCAACCTTGTGGCCGATCGCAAATATTTCGGCCTGACCGGGCGCTTTTCGCACCAGGGTCAGGATATTCGTCTACTGATTCCCACCACCTACATGAACCGCAGCGGCCAGGCTGTCGCGGCGCTTGCGGGCTTCTTCCGGATCAAACCCGAAGAAATCCTGGTGGCCCATGACGAACTGGACCTGCCACCCGGCGTTGCCAAGCTCAAGCAAGGCGGCGGACACGGCGGGCACAATGGCCTGCGCGACATCATCGCGCAGCTGGGCAATCAGAATACCTTTTACCGTCTGCGGCTCGGCATTGGCCACCCAGGCGTTGCCAGTATGGTTTCAAATTTCGTCCTGGGTCGTGCGCCACGCGCCGAACAGGAAAAACTCGATGCCAGCATCGATTTTGCCCTCGGCGTGCTGCCGGATATCTTCGCCGGTGAATGGAACCGCGCGATGAAAAACCTGCACAGCCAGAAGGCCTGACTTTTACCCGAGGGGAAACACCATGGGATTCAATTGCGGCATCGTCGGCCTGCCCAACGTCGGCAAATCCACCCTGTTCAACGCCCTGACCAAGTCCGGTATTGCGGCGGAGAACTTCCCCTTCTGCACCATCGAACCCAACAGCGGCATCGTGCCGATGCCGGACCCACGCCTGGAGGCACTGGCAGCGATCGTCAACCCCAAGCGCATCCTGCCGACCACCATGGAATTCGTCGACATCGCGGGCCTGGTCGCTGGCGCATCAAAAGGCGAAGGCCTGGGCAACAAGTTCCTGGCCAACATCCGTGAAACCGATGCCATTGCCCATGTGGTCCGCTGCTTTGAAGACGAGAACGTGATCCACGTCTCCAACAGCGTCGACCCCAAGCGCGACATCGAAATCATCGACCTGGAACTGATCTTCGCCGACCTCGACAGCTGCGAAAAGCAACTGCAGAAAGTCGCGCGTAACGCCAAAGGCGGAGACAAGGACGCAGTGGTCCAGAAAGGCCTGCTGGAGCAGTTGATCGCGCACTTCACTGAAGGCAAGCCGGCACGCAGCCTGATGAAGAACATGGGCACCGATGAGAAGGTTGTGATCAAGGGCTTCCACCTGCTGACCACCAAGCCTGTGATGTACATCGCCAACGTCGCCGAAGACGGCTTCGAGAACAACCCGCTGCTCGACGTGGTCAAGGCCATTGCCGAGGAAGAAGGCGCCATTGTTGTTCCGGTATGCAACAAGATCGAAGCTGAAATCGCCGAGCTCGATGACGGCGAAGAAAAAGATATGTTTCTTGAGGCCCTGGGCCTTGAAGAGCCTGGCCTGAACCGTGTGATCCGCGCCGGCTACGAGATGCTCAACCTGCAGACCTACTTCACCGCCGGTGTCGAAGAAGTTCGCGCCTGGACCGTCAAGGTTGGCGCTACCGCGCCACAAGCTGCCGGCGTGATCCACACCGACTTCGAAAAGGGCTTCATCCGCGCCGAAGTGATCGCCTACAACGACTTCATTCAGTACAAGGGTGAAGCCGGCACCAAGGAAGCCGGTAAATGGCGCCTGGAAGGCAAGGAATACGTCGTCAAGGATGGCGATGTAATGCACTTCCGTTTTAACGTGTAAGTACAACCCGCGGTATTGACTGCGGGACCAGAAAAGCCGATGCATTGCATCGGCTTTTTTGTGGGCGAGCGCTTATGAAAAAAGACTTATATCCAAAAAAAATAGATTCTCAGAATATTCCTACTTACCAAACAACCGATTAACCCCGCACTTATTCCTGCAACCAACAAGCCTTAACTTACCATCATTTTCCTACATCACTCCTCCGCTTAAACCTCTCTACACCGAGTGACAACTTTTATAATCTACGTTCTACTGAAATGGCGCTTGCACACCGTATTTGCAACAGTGAAGTAATAGCGAACAGGGAGTATCAATTCATGTCGACCTACGTCCAGAAGGATAATAAAACAGACGTTTCACTCATCGAAGGTCCGGAAATTGAAACCACGCTTAACAACACTGCCGCGCTCAACGTTGACATTCTGTTGCTGGGAGAAACCGGCACCGGAAAAGACACTCTTGCACAGCGGATTCATCGTTTATCGGGGCGACGCGGTAATTTTGTTGCCGTGAACTGTGCGGCAATCCCAGAAAGCCTCGCGGAAAGCCAGTTGTTCGGTGTCAACAGCGGGGCTTATACCGGGGCAATACAATCAAGGGCTGGATTCGTCGAAGCAGCCCACCTGGGTACCCTGTACCTGGATGAGATCGACAGCATGCCCCTGAACCTGCAAGCCAAGCTCCTGCGCGTGCTGGAGTGCCGTGGGGTGGAACGCCTGGGCTCGACTCGGTTGATCTCCGTGGACATGCGCGTCATCGCATCAGCCCAGCAGTCGCTGCAAATCATGGTCGAACAAGGCGCCTTCAGGCGTGACCTCTACTTTCGTTTGAATGTGGTCAACATCGAGCTCCCCGCCCTGCGATATCGGCGCGAACGCATCATCCCGTTGTTTCTGGAAATGGTTCAGGAAGAAGCGGAGCAGTTCAAATGCAGTGCCCCATCGCCTCCTGACAGCCTGCTGCATCAACTGCTCTGTCACTCCTGGCTGGGTAATGTGCGCGAACTACGTTCGACGGCGAAACGGTTCGTCTTGGGCCTCCCGCCGCTCTCAACTCCCGCCTGCAGACAGCAACCACTTCAGACGGACCTGAAGACACGCCTCCAACAAATTGAAAAAGCATTGATTGAAGAATCCATGTACCGCCACCACCACTGTGTAGATACCGTAGCAATTGAACTGGGGGTCGCTAAGCGCACGCTGTATTACAGGATGAAACACTTGAATATATCACTGGCATAAGCTCAATCATTCCTCTCACAGCTAATAAGTAGGCCATAAAAACCCTGTATCGCCAAAGACCTGATCAAACAACCACTCAAGAAAACAATTAGTTACATCGCGACCTGGAAACATCTGGAACGCATTACTAATACGGGCCACACAGTTGTTGCCAGAAGCAAATCTCTGTAACACGTAGATGTTCCGTGATTTGACCGATGGAAAAATAAAGACCCCAAAAACCCATAGTAGGATTTCTATATGATTGTTGGCGCAGGAAGTGGTACAGGCTCTATACCGCAGACATCTTCAGGGAATATGGTTGGAGCTGGAGGCGCGAACGAGGGCTCAGCCGAAGCTATCTTCGAGAAAATGAAGGCTGATGCAATAAAAAATGGCTGGAAGAGTGCTGAAGTAAAAAATATTCAAGCATTGATCCGGTCGGGCTCAGGCCAATAATCGCGAGGTGATCGATTACCTTTCAGGCTTTGCAGCCCGAAAGGTAATCATCCAACCGGCCCGACAGAGCATTTTAGTGCTCTAGAGCCGCTATCCACCCTGAATGAGTAGACACTCCATGCAAATAGTAAACGACCGCTTTTCACAGAAAAGCAGCAATACCGAACACGACCGTAAGCCACCGGAACAATCGGCAGGCGGTACGGACGTCAGTTTTTTCACGTCACTGTTCGAAGGCTCCCATCCCACAAGCACAATCTCTGCCAAGCCTGAAGGCTCACTCCTTTTGACAGAAGCATCAAAGCACCTGAGCAACTCAAGAGATGGCTTCGCAAAAATAATCCGCTCAACCAAAAAGGGGATTGATGTTGAGGCAATAGGAAATTACCCACGCGAGTTACATAACGCACAACTTACAACACAACTGATGGTGAAATGTCTTGCCAAGACAACGCAGTGCATTGACAAGATCAGCAACATGCAGTCTTGAGCATGAATAACTCTCTGCTTGTCGCTTTAGTTTTGAGTATGACTTTTATATTGAGCGGATGTGGTGACCGGGTAGAACTGCATCGCCAACTGTCCGAACAAGAAGCCAATGAGGTTGTAGCCGAATTGGCTGATAAACATATTCGCGCGCAAAAGGTACCGGCCAAAGACGGGGTCGTCGTAACGGTTAATACAAGCGACATCGGGCGCGCCGTACGTACCTTGGAAGCCGCCGGCCTTCCCCGGCTCGCCCGGACCACTATGGGGGATACCTTTCGCAAGGAAGGGGTAATTTCCACCCCTCTGGAAGAGCGTGCCCGCTACATTTATGCCTTATCTCAAGAGCTTGAAACCACGTTATCCAAGATCGACGGCGTGATCGTCGCACGTGTGCATGTGGTATTGCCTGAACGCATAGCGCCAGGAGAGCCGGTCCAACCCGCATCCGCTTCCGTATTCATCAAGCATGATCCACGCCTGGACCCCGACAACATTCGCGCCCGGGTCCGCAGAATGGTGGCGAGCAGTATCCCGGGGATGACCACCGCAGTGGATAACCCGCAAAAACTCACGGTGGTGTTTGTACCGGCCTCCACTTATCAGGAACAACAACGCCTGGTGTATTTCGGCCCCTTCCTGGTGCCCGGCGACGATCTCGGATTCTGGCGATCCAGCATCATGATCTTGCTGCTCGGTCTGGCTTCGGCCGTGGCAGCCATGATCTTCCTGCAAGCGCGGCGCAAGCGTCCTCATCTGGAGCCCGCGCTTACAGGAAACTCAACGGGGCCAACGCATGGCACCTAGACCCGATCATCTGATGCGTGAACAACTGGCCTGGGCTCAATGGTGGGCTTTTCCCTGGAAACAGGCCCACGAAGACTGGAGAGGCGACAAGTATCGTGCGATTGAAAGGCTTTTTTATAGCGGTCGGTCAGCGCCAGAAGACCTTACGGGTTTTGTCGCCTGCTTGCCGGCTGCACCTCATGCCACTGTGCTTCGGTTGGCCCTGGCCTCCACGGACCAACTCAACCTGGCGCTGGCATTGGCCAACCACACGTTCAATCCCCAGGCAGCATCACCCTTGAGTGAAGATCATCATGAGTGGTGCATGCGCCTCTCCATGGCGCTGCACCCTTCCATGCTGCCCCCACATTCCGATCCGCTGCGACTACTTCATAGCTGGGTTGAGCCCGCTACCTGGCAGCGCCTTCGATTGCGTTTCCCCCGTACACGTGTGAGCGAGGCTGAAACAGCAGACGCCCCACTCGAAAGTGCGAGCAGCCGATTGAACACCCTCTGGCAGGCCGTCGTCTGGCGCGTCGCAAGCATGGCGAGCGACAACATGCCCCTGTCTCGCAAGGATGAGGAAAGCAGCGATGTTATGCCGACATACTATTGAGTTACGCAAGGACGCATCCGGCACGCGAGCCAACCTTATCCCGCGCGAAGAGCTAGCCAATTGGGAACAGGCCAACCATCTCTTGAGCCACGCCAATGCCCAGGCCGACGAATTGATACGTATGACCGAAAAAAAATGCGAGGCCATGCTTGAACAAGCCTCACTGGAAATCTGGCAACGCGCCGACGCTCAACTCAAACAATGGGAACGTGACCGTCAATCGATGTGCGACAACCTTGAACACTACGCGACCGCCATCACCAACCAAGCCATTCGCTGTCTGCTCGACGAGACAACTGCCCCGCAACGGCTCGCAGCGCTGTTGAAACAATTGCTGGATAGCCAAGTTCAGGAAGTCAGTGCGACGTTGCTCTGTCATCCCCATGATCTTGAGGAGATAAGGCAGGGCCTTGCCCGTCACAAGAGCAGATTCTGGAAGTTAAACGCCGACGACACGGTTCATCCTCAAACACTCGTATTGAAAACAGATGAGGGGGACTTCCGTATCAGCTGGAATGCCATGCTCGACACTTTTTTCAATCAGGGCAAAGAGTACTCGATCGAGATCTAATCCTACGAGCACAGAGACTTTATTTATATTCTCCGCTCAGAACTAACTGTTTAAATTCACCCATCAACATAGCTATCAGAGGGAAATCATGGATTTTTTCAAAGAGCTGACTCATTCGATTGCCAGAAATAAAACTTCTACATACAAAGAGTTCAAGTCCGGTTTTGAAGAAAGCCTGGCGGCAGAAGACAGCGAGCGGTTTCACAATTTAGTAACGCGCAGAGAGGTCACCTTTGCGCTTTATAGTGAGCACGGTAAAACAGTCAATCAGATGCTCAAAACAACCATTGAAAGTTTTCAGTAAATGAAAGCGCTCGTGGGTGACTGGTTGAGCGGCAGGGAGGAAAAAATCGCCATATTTGAAGGTGACGACGAAGTCACCTTGCGACGTCAGGGCGACGCCGTTTTATTGGGTGTTCAACTGACCTCAGCGGTGACAGATAACTCAGCCTTGCAAGGCTGGCTGCGCCTGGGTGCTGCCAGCTTGAACCATTTTCAGGGTGCATTGGCTCAAAAAGCTGACACAGGTGCGCTATGGCTGATTCAAAGTCTGCGCACCGACCGTGGTGAAGCCCACGTACTGAATTGCCTCGAGACCCTGCTGAACCAACGTGACACATGGCGCGCCATCGTTGCGCGTCTTGCTCGTCCAGCCCAAAACCTCAAACCCACCCCGCTACGTTCACGCGCGTACTAATCAGAGAACTGTCTATGCCTAACAAGACCCATAAGGGCGGCCGCTTGTGCCTTGACTCGCCTGATGCTTCATTCAAAAGAGCCCATTGGCGGAATGTGTTCCTGTTTTCCTGGCTGCTGGTTTCAACTCAAAGCGCGGTGGCGGCGATCCCCGCCGAATGGAAGAACACCGCCTACGCTTATGAAGCCGAGCATAAGCCAGTTCGGGACGTGCTCGACGACTTCGCCCAAACCTTCGGTACGCAACTGCAAATAGAGGGCCTGCTGGAGGGCACCGTCAACGGCAAGATACGCGCCAATACCCCACAATCCTTGCTCGACCGGCTGGGAGTAGAACATCGCTTCCAATGGTATCTGTACAACAACACACTCTACATCAGCACCCTGGACCAGCAAGAGTCCGCGCGCCTGGAGGTTTCCTCTGAGACCATTGCCGACCTCAAGCAGGCGCTCACTGATATTGGCCTGCTCGATAGTCGCTTCGGCTGGGGTGAGTTGCCCGAGGATGGCGTCGTGCTCGTCTCCGGACCTCGGCGCTATATCGAACAAATCAAGCAGTTCAGCAGCCAACGCCGCACCGTGGATGAAAAACAGACGGTGCTGAGCTTCCCGCTGAAGTTCGCCAATGCCGCTGATCGTCAAGTGGATTACCGCGGCCAGAAGCTGACCATTGCCGGTGTTTCCAGCATTGTGCAAGGGCTGCTGGAGCCCCGTTCAAATCCGATCTCCTCGGTGCTGAGCCAGCGCCCTTCCTCACAGCCCTCGCCTATTGCGCCGAATGTTCCCCGCTTGAGCAATCCCATGCTGGGGCAGATACTCGGTACAAACAGCAACACCATGCCATTGGATATTGGCGCCACACTCCCCCCGCGTGCACCGATACCCAGCAGCCGGATTCGCGTCGAAGCCGACATTCGCAATAACGCAGTCCTGATCTATGACCTGCCAGAGCGCCAGGCCATGTACCGCGAGTTGATCGCTCAACTCGATGTGGCGCGCAAACTGGTGGAGATCGACACGATCATTCTGGATATCGAGCGTACGCAGTTGGATGAGTTCGGCGTGAACTGGGGGTTTCAGAACAGCCGGTTCCGTGCAGGTTCGTCATCCCAACAGTTGTCGCTTGAGAATCGCGAACGTTTCTATGCCGACATACGCGCCCTGGAAGCCAAGGGGCTGGCGACGATGGTTTCCAACCCGTCCGTGCTCACCCTGGAAAACCAGCCGGCGGTGATCGACTTCAACCGCACTCAATACCTGACACCTGGTCGGCAGAACGCAACCATCTTGCCGGTCACCGTGGGGACCAGCGTTCAGGTCATACCCCGCGTCATCACCAGCCGCGGCAGCCATCAGATTCACTTGGTCGTGGATATCGAGGACGGCACGTTCGACGAATCCAACCCCAACCGTAACCTCAGGGACCTGGATGTTCGCCGCGGTAACGTCAGCACCCAGGCCGTCATGGCGGAAAAGCGCTCTATGGTTGTAGGCGGCTTCCACGTCACGGAAAGCACCGACAGGCAAAGCAAGGTGCCACTGCTGGGTGATATCCCGTTGCTGGGCAAGGCGCTGTTCTCTTCCAGCGAAAGGCAGAACAATCGGCGTGAACGCCTTTTTATCATCACGCCGCGCGTCATCGGCGACCAGGCCGATCCGTCTCGCTATTTACCCCAGGCAGATCAGGCCCAATTGCAGGCGGCGCTGGCACCGCTGGCCAGGCGTAACGCCCCTCACCAGCCGGTGATCAAGCGTAGCGACGTGATCAGTACCCTGGCGCACCTGGTGACTGGGCAAGTGCCCAAGGCCTTCAAGTTGGCGCCAATGCCTCTGGGGTTGAACACGCTGTGCAGCACCCGCGACCTGCTCGCACTGAGTACCGAGCGCAGCCAATGGTATGCAGGCCCTGAGTACAACGTTGCAGTCGTAGTACTACGCAACCAGTTCAACCGCAATGTGCGCATCGATGAAAAAGAATGCAGCAACTCGCAAACGCTTGCCGTCACCGTGTGGCCACACGCCTGGTTGAAACCGGGAGAGGAAGCCGAGGTATTTATTGCCATGCGTCCGGTGGTGAAGGATGAACACCTCAGCGTACCGCGCCCCACCTTGATTACGCCATCTCAAAAGGTTCGCCCATGAAACATCAATTGTTGTGCGTCACTCTGATCGGTACGGCGCTGCTTGTCAGCGCTTGCACCCCCACGTGCAAAGGCGACTCCTGCTCACGCCCCCAATCGACCGCACAAAAGATGGTGATCTGGTGGCCATCTCACATGCGCGTCGAGCCCGGCCCTTCCGGGGAGCGAGCGGATTACCAGACGATATCGCTGGAACGATGAGCATCAAGGAAATACCCGACGAACCACGCCAGGTATTTCTGGAGAACCTGGTGAGCGGCGCTGCCACTCACCAGGTTCTCACTCGGGGCATCGAGGTGCGCGCGCTCAACGCGGGTAATCACCCTGGACTGGCCTTGCACATCATTCGCGAAGCGTTGCAAGCCGGGCAACTACAACGCGTATTGCAGCGCCGCTTTGAGCAGGCACAGGTGTTTGATGGCTGTTTTATCTATCTCGATACCCAGGGCGCCTTGGTGATCTGGCACGCATTGCCCACCTCCCACTGCAATCCGGGCAGGATCCTCAGCAGGATGCTCTCGCTGGCCAATCTCAGCGCTCTGGACCCAGGCTCCAGTCGCTGATCAGCGCTGATCAAGCTCAGGCAATTCCAGCGTTTCGCGCTTGGCTTCGTCATCCAGCTCGCGCAAGGTGCGGTAGATCAACGCTACGGCCTGCAAGGTCTCGCGAGGAATGCTTGCACCCAGCTGCTTGGTATAGATCGTGCGGGCCAGCCACACACATTGAATCACCGGGACCTCGGCGACCTTTGCGCGCGCGATCAGTTTTCGCGCTTCGTCGTCCGTGCCCTTGCTGATCAGCAGGGGCAAAGGCGTCTCGCCTGGGCGGTAGTACAGCGCGACTGCAAAGTGCGTCGGGTTGACCACCAACATGTCGGCTTCTTCCAGCTTGGGCAGCTTGACCTTCGGCTCCTCTTGCGCCAATTCCTGCGCCAACTGACGGCGCTGGCCTTTCACATGCGGGTCGCCCTCCATGTCCTTGTACTCTTTGACGACCTCAACCTGTGTCATGCGCATACGCTTGGCGAAGAAGTGCTTTTGCAAAGTCAGATCGATCAGCGCCAACACCAGCAACAGCCCCAGGCAGGCATGCAGCAGGTGACGGAACAACGCGATCAGCGCCAGCAGATAGCTCTGCAGGTCGCTGTTGGCAAGGTTAATCAACGCCCCCAACGCGGGCCAGACCACCACGTACACAATCAGGCCCAGTAGGAACGCCTTGGCGATGCTCATCAGCAGATTCATTAACGACTGGGCAGAGAACATCTGCTTGATCTGGCTGATAGGGTTGAGGCGATTGAAATCCATCTTCAGCGTGTCCGGCGCGAACAGCAGGCCGAACTGCATCCAACTGGCAATCAGCTTCGCGGCAATCGCAAGCCCGGCCATCAACAGAGAGAACGAGAAAAACATCACCAGGCCCTCCACCAGCACTTCTTCCAGCACCCGCGCAAACGGCTGGCCCAAGCGTGATATCGGCAACACCAGCAGTTGCTGAAAGCGTTGCAAGCTGGTTTCGGCAGTGAACAAAGCGACCTCACTGATAGCCGTCAGCGCCAGCAGCTTGCTCACATCCTGGCTCTGCGCAACCTGACCTTTCTTACGTTGGTCACGCAGCTTCTTGGCGGACGCCGGATGCTTTTTTTCCCCCGAATCACTCACGGCGCCGAGACCTTGAACAAAAGCCCCAGGTAGTGCTTAAGGTCACCCAGCTGGCTCATACGCCCGACAATAAGATCCTGTAACAGTGCGAAGTACAGCAACAAAATACCGATTCCCGCCAGGCACTTGACCGGCGGAGCCAAGGTACTCACTTGCAATTGCTGGCTGTAGACCCCCAGTAACGCGATACCGAACTCCAACAGCAACAGCACGGCAATAAAGGGCGCGGCATAAAGCATCATGTGCATGAATGTGTCACTGAGCAGCCCAACAAATACGCTCATGCCATTAGCTGCTGGAAGCGGAAACCACACGGTGGGTGGCCAGATCAGGTAACTGTCCCAGATCACCTGGGTGAGTGCGCCCAACCCCAGGATGGCCATCAGCAAGTAAATCGCCAGTTGCTTGAACATGTGCCCGATCGGCGTCGCGTCCGGCCCCAGTGACGGGTTAAGTTGGCCACCGGCCAAGGCTCCACGCTGGTTGTCCAGCAGCGCTCCCACCGACTCGAACATCCAGAACGGCATCGCCAACAACACCCCCAGCAGCAACCCCAACGCTACCTCCTTGAGCATCAGCGCACCGAGCATCAATGCTGAATAGTCCTGCCCTGCCAAAGCAGCATGAATACCTGGAGCGGGCAACAACGCCATGACCATCACGATGGTGTGCCGGGGCAGGCCGCGCACATGTTGAAAACAAAACGCCGCTACCAGGATGCCACAGGGGTAGATACGCGCCATGCCGATCAACAGGCTGGGGAGATACTCAAGATAAAGCAGCACAGGCAACGCCTTAGTTCAGGGCCGAACGGCCGATCATTTCAAACGTCAGGTTGATCAGCTGGATCAACTCCACGCCAATCCATCGGCCCGTGAGGATCAATGTGACACCCACCGCCACTAGTTTGATACCAAAGGGTAATGTCTGGTCCTGGATCTGCATCAGCGCTTGTACCAAAGAGGTCAGCACCCCCACCACCACCGCCACGATCAGCGGCGGTGCAGACAGTACAACCACCAGCAACATGCCCTGCTTGAACAGCACGATAGGTTCCATACGCCACTCAGAGATAGGAAAGGAACAGACTGTCGAGCAACCGCGACCAGCCAGACACCAGCACAAACAGCAGCAGCTTGAGCGGCAGGGAAATGGTCATCGGCGAGACCATCTGCATACCCAACGCCAGCAACAGGTTGGAAACAATAAGGTCGATCACAATGAAGGGAATGTAGATCAGGAAACCGATCTCGAACCCCGCCTGCAATTGCGAAAGCACAAAGGCCGGGATCAGCAGGATAAGATCCTCACGCTGTACCTCCTGAGCCATTTTCGCAGGCCACAGACGTGCGGTATTGTCCAGCAGATGGGTCAGCACATCCGGGTCCACATTACGCAACATGAATGCACGCAAGGGGTTGATGGCCTCATTGCCGGTATGCAGAAACGTTTGCACGTTGCTCATGTCCAGAGGCGACGCCTTGATATTCTCGGCGATTTCGTACCCCACCGGCGCCATGATGAACAAGGTAGCCGCCAGAGCGATTCCGTTGATGGCCATGCTCGGAGGTACTTGCTGTACGCCGATGGCATTGCGGGTAATCATCAGCACAATCACGATTTTCAAGAAGGCTGTGCAGACCACCAACAGCATGGGCATCAACGACAGCGCGCCCAGAAATATCGCCAGGACGATCGGGTCCAGCCCTTGAAGTATCATCGACCGAACACCACTCGGGACAACTGCAACCCAAGGCGCCCGTCAACTTCCACCAACTGCCCCTGGCCGATGGGCCGATCGCCATAAAACAGACCCGCCATGCCTGGGGCAAAGCCGGTAATGCCCAGTACCGAGCCGGGCACGAGGTTACGCAACTCCCCCAGGGTCAGGTTCAGTGTTCCGCAGCGTACGCTCAGCGTCATGCTCAATTCATCGAACGGCTCGGGGCCGAATACGTCCATTACGGGTTCATCGTCTTCATGCCCCGAGTGATGAGGTACATCTAAATCTTCGTCCACAGACACGTCCTCGATAGAAGTAAGAGTGAAACGTAACCACCCGGTGTCATCGTCAATGCCGCCATGCAGGCGCTCTCTGCCGACCGACACATAGCCGCTGCCCCGGGCCTGAAAAAAGGTCTGTTCAAGCACCAGCACATCGCCAGCTCGCAGACTGCCGGCCTGTACAATCGGTAACCGCAACCGCCCAAGGGTCACGGCAATTGCCAGTTGAAACGACAACGGCAGCGGCGCAGCCGTGGCCCGCCAGGCCCCCGCCTCGTACAACGCCAAAAAGCTTTCGGGGCTCAACCACACATAACCCTCAACCCACGATGCCCCCAGGGTCACGGTGAGGCGACAGCCAAAGCCTTTTGGTCGCCCGGTGTGTAGCAATCGCACATAACCCAACAGCGCTCGCACTTCGGGGCTCAGGTAATACTGAAACAACGTCCAGAACCAGGAATCCGGTTCGTTGTCGGCCCCTGCAAGGGTCACCGGACATTCACCCAGCAGGCTAAGCAACGGCCCCGCCTTAGCGAGCGCCAGCACACCGCACTGCGTGTCGAAGCACACCACGTCACCGCCAACAGGCGCACGTCCAGGCTCAAGCCGCAATTCACCGGCCTGACCCGCAACATGGAACGGCAGGTACAGGCCGCGGCCCAGCTGGCGGCGCGCGGCAACCCCGTCGCTCTTGATCGAAGGTAATGTCAGTAGCGGTACGATCATGGGTTGCCGACGCTTGGCAGAAGCAGGCTGACCGGCAGACCCAGCGCTTGCGTAAAACGGTCCTCACACTGTTGCCGTACGCCGCTGAGCCAGCGGGCCGTGGCGTCGTGTTCCGCTTCCAATTCAATGGCCCAGCCGCTCTGCTCTCGGCGCACGCTGGCGTTGATCCGTCCCAGGCGTGGCAAGTACAACACTGCCTGCAACGGCCACTGCGAACCGGCCAACACACGAGGCGTCAGTTGTTCGGCCAGCGCCTCGATCATGGCAATACCGGCCGCAGATTTTTTTCGCGACAAGGAGGCGCTCGTCCCTGCGCCCTCCCCATCACCCGCAAACAACCGCGTAAACAGTCGCCCTTGTTCCCACGCAACCATGCCCGCTGCTCCCGAGTCACGCTCTTCGCGGGGCTCACGCAGGGGGGGTCGTTCGGTGGGTTTATTCGCAACCTGGGTCATGTCGGCTCCTGTGCAAGCAAAAGTGATAGCTCCTGTAACTTTTCCACCTGCCGCAGGCATTCGGTGGCTTGCCTCTGGGCACTGCCAACGTGGTGTTCCTTTTCTTGCCGTTGGTTGCGCAGCGCCTCAAGCTGCCCCTCTTCGCGCTGGGTACTGGCGGATAAGGAGCGCTCCTGTGCGTTCCAGGATTTCAGGCCCGCCAAGGTCAAGAGCTGGCCCTGGTGCTGACTGAGCAACTCAGCACTTTGCCGGGCTTGCTCCTGCCGAGTGTGTTCAAGTGCATCCTGGGCCTGCTGGATATGCGCGAGCAGGGCCTGCTGCGCACGCTTGGCCTCACGCAGGGCACGTTCGGCACGATCAGCCCTGTGCCTGCGCAGGCAACGCAGCATCTGCACTTCACCGTGCAGCACATCAGAAGGGGACATAGGTCGTCAGCTCCTTGAGTTGCTCCAGCGTGACGGCCATCGGTGTCGGCTCACGCAAATCCTGGCGCAGGAAACCGTCCACCGCCTGGCGACTGTTCACGGCCAGGTCCGTCAACGCATCGCTGCCAGGCTGGTACTCGCCCAGCTTGAGCATCAACTCGATCTGCTGGTACGCCGATAACAACCGTCGCAACGCCGTGCCCGCCTGAATATCCTCTGGCGCCGCAACGTTGCTCAATATTCGTGAAAGGCTCGCCAACACATCCACCGCCGGATAGTGCCCACGCTCAGCCAATTTGCGCGACAGCACGATATGGCCGTCGAGCAATGAACGTACTTCATCGGCCACCGGATCGTTCATGGAGTCCTGCTCAATCAGCACTGTGTAGATCGCTGTGATCACGCCGTCACGGGTCAACCCGGCGCGCTCCACCAAGCGCGGCAGCAAGCTGTACACCGAAGGCGGCAGGCCTCCGCGCCCCAGGGGTTCGCCGGCAGCCAGGCCGATTTCACGCTGGGCCCTGGCGAAACGGGTCAGGGAATCGATCAGCAGCAACACCCGCTGGCCCTTGCGCCGAAAACCTTCAGCCAGTGCCGTGGCGGTAAAAGCGGCGCGGGCACGCTCCATGCTGGAGCGATCAGACGTGGCACACACCAGTACCGCTTTAGAGCGCAGTTGCTCATCGAGTTCATGGTCGAGAAACTCACGCAGCTCGCGCCCCCGCTCGCCGATCAAGCCGAACACGATGACATCGCATTCGACGTTACGGGCGATCTCGGCCAACAAGGTGGTTTTGCCACAACCGGCCCCGGCGAACAGACCGACACGCTGGCCTTCACCGAGCGTCATCAATCCATCGATGGACCGCACCCCGGTGGCCAGCGCACGGTTGATACGCGGCCGCTCGGTGGGCAAGGGCGCTTCACATAACACCGGGCTGGTATCCGGCAGTTCGGATTCGACAAATGCGCTGGCACCCTGGCCCGTAATCGGCCTTCCGAAACCGTCCAGAACCTGGCCCAGGAGCGCCTCGCTGACTTGCACTCTATGCGACACGCCCAGGCGCTCGACAGGCGCCCCCACGCGCACGCCTTCCAGGTTCCCAAGGGCACTGAGCACCGCATCCTGCTGATCAAAACCAATGATTTCAGCGAGCATGCAGTCACCCGGACCTTTTTCCACCTGGCACAAATCACCGATACGCGCCTGAGGCAGCCGGCACTGCAGCAGCATGCCGTTGACGCGCTGGATTCGCCCGCGCATGGACACCGGCGCAAAGCTGCCGAGCGCCTGGGCCTGGCGTTGCTGCCAGGCGTCCAGACGCGCTTGCTCGGAGGTACTCACCAGTGCACCTCGTAACGCTGTGCGCCATCAAAAACCACTTTGCTGTTGTCGATCAGCACCAGGCGCAAGCCGTCCACCTGATCCCCCAAAAAGAGCCGGCTACCCTCTTCCAGAACCACATGACCGTTAGGTCCGCCGACAATTTGCACGATCCTGAACGGCAAGGCGTCATCTCGCACACGTACACGACTGATCACCGGCACCATACTGTCGAATTGCTCACCAAAGCGGCTGAGCATCCGCGACACCAGCTCCACATCGTCCTGGGAAACATCGCCGTTGAGCACGACTTGACCGTTGATGACTTGCAGGTCGATCCGTTGGCTCAGCTCACGCTCGCCGAGCATTTTCAACAACTGCTGACGCACATCAAACGGTGAGCCCAATTCGTGTTTGCCAATCACCGATGGCATCAGGGAAGCCTGCGCGTCATGCTCCCCTGTCGAAACCATGCCCACCACTGCGATGACTACCGCCACCACCAGCATCAGGCTGATCAACCGCTTTTGCTGCGAGGGTGATATCGACGATAACGGCAGTGTCTGCACAGGTTGTTCCGGTGATGGCAATGCCGCAGATACCGGGGCCTCAGGCACAGGCTCAGGCCATGGATGATCTGCCAAGGCGACGCACAATCTCACGCTACCCACCAGAAAGGGCACGTTCAACGCCAGGCTCGGGATCTGCGCCAGGGCCTGGCCATCAGTCCCGTACACCAACTGCGCCTGGGCCTGCACCGACCAGTTAACGTCGCAAAACTGCAGCAGGGCATGATGCTCGGCGACCCCTGGATCGCTCAGCACCAGGTCAGCGTCCGGCTGGGCACCGATGCTCCATCGCTCGCCGAACAACGGCAACGCAGCGCCCTGGCGCAGCCCATCAAGCACGCGTAACTCATACATCATCGAGCCCTCCTTCGTACTGTCCATGGCTGCGAAATCATGCCGCTGCGCCACGCATCAATGCTTCCTGACCGAGGTCAATGCGCCCCAACACCTTGACCTTGGATGCGCTCCCCAACTCAGCGAAAGACAGCACCGGTACATGGTTGAACTCTTCGAGCAATAGAGTCCGCAAGGGGCTGCGCAAGTCCTGCGCCACCAACATCACGCTTTTGCTCTTGGCCCTCAAGGTAAAGGCCTGATTGAGCAGGTTGATAAACGCCGCGCTGTGATCCTGGTCCAACGCAAAGAACACCCCGGTCTGGGTTTGGCGCAGGGCTTCGCGCAGGATGTTTTCGCTTTGCGCAGACAACAGCCAGGCGTGCAGGCCGTCGGCCTCGCTGTACTGGTGATAGATCTGCGCCTTGAGAGCAATGCGTGCATAGTCGGCCAGGGCTTCCGGCTCACGCTCATGCTGTCCGTACTCGATCAGCGATTCGACAATCAGGCGCACCGCCCGCAGGGGGACACCTTCACTGGCCAGGCGCTGCAACACCGCAGAAAAACGCGACAGCGGCATGATGCGCTGCAGTTCCTGCACCAGTTCCGGCTGATTATGCTCAAGCCAACTCAGGATCGACTTGCTCTCCTGAATCCCCAGGAACTGTGGCCCGCTGAGCATCATCGCCTTGCGCATACGCTCCAGGATCAGGCTCGTGGCGGTGAAGCGCTCCAGTTGCGGATCATCAAGCAGCGGATCGTCAGGGGCCAACCAGAGCCAATCCTGCTCATCGCGCTCAGCCAACCCGGCGATGGCGTGCTCTGGCTCAACCTCAAGTGCCATGCGCTCAACGGCCATATGATTGACCACTGACGCCCTGACCATGGGGACTTCATGCACACAAAAGCGCATCTCATCGGGGGCCAGGGAGTCATCGAGCTCGACTTCGAACGGCGGCAATGTCAGGCCAATATTGGCGACCAGCGAATTTCGCGCCTGGCGAATCCCGTGAATCAGATTCGTCACTTCAGGCGTGCCACGCAGAACAGGGGAAAACTGCAACAGGTAAGGGCGCGACGGGTCAAAGCCGCGCAAGTCCTCTTTACCGTTCTCTTCAGGGCGAACGACTTCGGCGGCCTCGTTGGAAGGCCCTGCCTGGTGTTGACGCTGGCGCACCAGGTAGTAACCCACGCTGCCGGTGATCAGCGCGATCAGGATAAATACCAGGGTAGGCATGCCAGGGACCGCGGCAAACGCAAGCATTCCCACCGAGGCTATCACCCAACTCTTGGGCTCGCTGGTCATTTGCCGGGCAATTTCGACGCCCATGTTACTGACGCCTTTGCGTCCATCCGGCGCAACACGGGTGATGATCATGCCCGCAGTCAAAGAGATCAGCAGCGCCGGAATCTGTGCAATCAGGCCATCGCCGATCGTCAGTACCGAATACAACGCCATCGAATCGCCTGCGCTCAAGCCGTGCTGGAACATTCCTGTGGAGAAGCCGCCCAACAGGTTGACCACGACGATGATCAAGCCGGCGATGGCGTCGCCCTTGACGAACTTCATGGCCCCATCCATGGCCCCGAACAGTTGGCTCTCACGCGACAACTGCTCACGCTTGTCCCTCGCTTGCATGCCGTCAATCAGCCCTGCACGCAGATCGCTATCGATAGACATCTGTTTGCCCGGCATCGCATCCAGGCTGAACCGCGCCGCCACCTCGGCGACCCGCTCCGAGCCCTTGGTGATCACCAGGAAGTTGACCAGGGTCAGGATCAGAAAGATCACCATCCCTACCGCCAGGTTTCCCCCCACCACGAAATTGCCGAAGGCCTCGACGATGTCACCGGCGTCCTGTTCCAGCAGGATCAAGCGCGTGGTCGCAATCGACAGCGCCAAACGAAACATGGTGGTCAGCAACAGGATCGATGGGAACGATGAGAACGCCAGAGGGCCTGGTAGATAAAGCGCCAGTACGATCAACAGGCAAGATATGCAGATATTGAGCGCAATCAGAATATCTACCAGCCAGGTCGGCAGTGGCACGATAAAGATAAAGACAATGGCCATGACCACCACGGCGCCCAGCACTTCTGCGCGCTGTGCCACTTTGAGCAGCAAGCCGTTGATGGTCGACAGCAGGGTCACGTCATAACCCCGGCCAACTCAGGAAAACGCTGGGTACCACCGTCGATCCGGTTCAGCTCGTCCATCACCGCTACAAACCTGAACAAGGTTTCCTCGCGGACTCTACTGTCAGACCATAAGGCCAACGGTAACTGCCGGATAAGAGGGTAAAGCGCGTTGAGAGCTGCCAGTTGCCTGGAGGGCGAACCACTCCCCATCTCATTCCCCAACCGCAGGATTTCATCGGCGGCGATGCCGCTATCGGCGTATCCAAGCAGGCGCTGCAGCAGGGAAACGGCGTCATGATCGATGCCCAGTCGCAGGTTGAACGCCAGGCAATCGGCCAATACGGTGCCCAACTGCCCGCAACTTCGCAGGCCCAGCAGCACAGAACGCAACAGTGGGGTGGGCATCGATGACACCCGGGCCGCGATATCGTCTGCCAAGGCTTTACGCATCACATTGAGCCCTTCATAGAAGCGCTCGCCGCCGTATACGCCCAGCAGGGCTTGCATCATGGTCGCCAGCGATTGGCGCGTGACCACGCTGGCATAGTAGAGCGCGCGGAGCGCCTGGCGTTCCTGCGGGTCCGCGCCGGCTGCTTGCAATGCTACGGCAATGTTCAGGCCAGCCTGGATTTCTCCCTTGAAACGCGCCTCGAATTTGGCAATGGCTGCGCGGGCCAAGGCAGCCTCGGATTTACGCAGTTCAGCGTCCGCCTGGCCTGCCACGTGCTTGAGGACCACGAACGCACGCGCCGGGTCGCCGCCTGTGAGGTCGAGCAATTTGTCGACGCTGGCGTTTTGCAGTAACTGCATCCTGATGCGGCGAGAAACCGAGGCCATGCTCGCCTGGGCCGGATGCCCCAACTGGTCATAAAGCTGCACCAGTTGTTCCGCAGCAGGCACGCGCTGGGCCATCTGCCGCTGGGCCAGCGGAAGTTTATTGAGCTCTACTTCCTGATTGAACAGTTGGGCCAGTTCATCAACACCCTTCGCAGGCGCAGGCACGGCAGTATTGCTGATAACAGGTTGATCCAGGCGTTGGACCGTTGGCACATCGTTGCGCGATTCGACTTTCATGGACAGGCCAGTTCAGGAAGAGTGTGTCTCTGTGTGGCAAAGCCTCCCCATACGGTTCCATTGAAATTCGAGACGACGGCACGTTTGAAAATACTTGCACGGACCTCTAATCCTCACGTGCAAAAGCCTGCGTAAAAAAGCATCAATTCAAGATATTTATATATATAAATTAAGTAGTTACGTGATTTTTTCTGTTTGGCACAAGCAGTGCAATCGGGTTCCTGTCGATACGTTTCGACTGCGTCTACCTTAAGGAAAAAATCATGAATATTCCTATTGAAGCCTTAGTTCACCTTGGTGGCAATTCGCCTCAATTCATGCTTCATCTGACAGACGATCAACAGAAAAAGCTTCGCCGCTTTATTCATAAACGCGTGCTTAACCCGGAAGATGCGGATGATCTTTTGCAATTGACCTACCTGGAAGCCTGGCGTAATCGCGAACGTTTCAGCGGCACCGCAACGCTCAGCACCTGGATGTGTGGCATCGCGCAGAACCTGATCCGCAATCACTTTCGGCGCCTGTATGCCAAACCCGCACATTGCGAATTCGATGAGTCGCTATGGCATGGCCAGGAAGACACCCACAGTCTGGATTGGGAGTTTGAGATCAACCGGCGCCTGGAAAATACCCTGAGCGCTATCGATCACTTGCCGACCGAGATGCGCAAGACGCTGTACGCTTCACTGGAAACCGACGGTAGCTATCAGGACACCGCCGACGTACTGGATATCCCTATCGGCACCGTGCGCTCGCGCCTGTCACGGGCACGCGAACAGCTCAAGCGCGTGACCCACACCCCCCTGCATCGCTAAGCTGAATTAGCCGGGCAAGCGTTGGGCGACAGGGATATCTGCCCAACACTGTCAGACTTGGCCTGATAGACGCCAATGCTCTGCATCTGCCCACCGCTACAGAGCGCATCGGCCAGCGCCCCTCCCTGCCGCCTGTCACCCAAAGCAGTGTTTTCGGTTAAACGGTTGAAAGCGTAGAAAAAAATTCAACAAAAAGACTTGACGCATTGCCGTTCCGAGCGAATAATGCGCGCCACTTGGCTACATAGCTCAGTTGGTTAGAGCATAGCATTCATAATGCTGGGGTCCGGGGTTCAAGTCCCTGTGTAGCCACCAAGTACCTGTTTACAGATGTCTCCATGAGTCTCTAAACAACCTCAAGAAGCCCGCCTAGTGCGGGCTTTCTTGTTTCTGGCTATCTCTCCTTGTATCCCCCTATACCTTCCCTCCGTGTATCCCCCTGTGTATCCTCGACAAATAATTGAACCGAGGGGATACAAGCCAAAATGAAGCGATCCGAGATAAAACGCCGCCCCCTTTCCGATACCGCATTGGCCGGCCTGGAGCCTGATGCCAACGAGTATCGCGAGCTGGACGGGAGCGGCCTTTATTTCCGCGTGAAGCCTGATGGCCAAAAGTCCTGGCAGCTTCGCTACAAGAAGCCCGACGGCAAATGGTCATGGCTTGGGCTTGGCGGTTACCCCGAGGTGAGCGGATCAGTCGCCAGACAGAAAGCTGCCGAATTGCGCACCGACGCCGCCGACGGCAAAAACCCGATCGTTACCAAGCAAGCCCGCAAGAAAGCAGAAAGGGATGTCGCCGGCGAGACATTCGAGCCACTGGCGCGAGAGTGGTACGCCTCTCGCCTCACCAACTGGGACGCGGGCACCGCCAAGCGAATCATCGGCGCCCTGGAGCGTCACGTCTTCCCGGTGTTCGGCAAGCGCCCATACGCCGACATCACACCGCTTGAGTGGATGGAGTTTCTGCGCGGTATGGAGCAGCAGGGAATCCTTGAGCAAATGAGCCGGGTGCGCTCGTACTGCCGAGACGCCTACGACCTGGCCCGGGTAACTGGCCGGGCGACCCATAACCCGCTTGAGGGGCTGCAAAAATACCTCCAGTCAGGCAAGGCCGAGAACTACGCCCACGTCTCACCCGATGAGCTTCCCGGCCTGATCCGCGCCATCGCTGCCTATCCTCACGCTCACGATGTGCGCCTCGGTCTGCGCCTGCTGAGTCTGTTCGCCGTGCGCCCCAGCGAGCTGCGCGAGGCGCAGTGGTCGGAGTTCGATTTCGCCAAGAAGGTCTGGACGATCCCCGTCGAGCGCAAAGGCCGCAAAAAGGGACTTGAGCACCTGGTGCCGCTTTCGTCTCAGGCGATCGAGGCGCTGGAGGAGCTGCGCCAGTACACCGGCAGCTATCCCCTACTGTTCCCCGGCCGTAGCGACCACACCAAACCACGCAGTGACACCGTATTTCTGATGGCGTTGCGCCGTATGGGATATGAAGGCCGACAAACCGGCCACGGCTTCCGGCATATCGCGTCGACGGTGCTCAATGAAAACGGGTTCGACGAGAACCACGTCGAGGCCCAGCTATCGCACAAGAAGCCTGGTGTTGCTGGCGTCTACAACAAGGCCCAGTATCTGCCGCAGCGCACGAAGATGATGCAATGGTATGCGAACTACCTCGACGGCCTGGCTGGCGGCGTGGTTGTTCAAGGGGACTTCGGCAAACGGGCATGACATTCGCTAATGGAATTGCAAAAGGCAGGAATCAATGACCAGTAAACTCACCAGATTCAAATCAGGTTTGCCGCTGGCGCGTGCTGCGCAATGGCTCGAAAGTTTAATAGGTGAGGCCGCAAGCGCTGACGACTTGTTCGATCTCTACCTCGACGGGCATCTAAATATCAGCATCGGCGGCCCATTTACCGGCATGCCAATGGAAGAACCGTACCCAGGAAAAAAAGTATGGACATTGATTCAAGAGCCCGTAGTAGACGGACCACAAAGAATATTCACATTCAATCTGAATGACGCCCTGCAAATGATCGACACAGAACTGGGTGCCGCGCCCGCGCACTGCCTCAACGGTGTCACCTATGCATGGTTTGTGGATCGCAGCGATCATGGCGAAGTCCTAACGTTCGATGAAGCAACCGAGCGGCTGACGCCGATTGAGCCATTCGAGCTAGTACAGGTACACCCCGAAGAGATCCTGCGAATTGCTGAACTGGCAAACTCGTCTCTGCCGTCAACCACCCTGACGCCGCCGCCCAGAGAAAATAGAATCTGGAGCCTCAATGAAAACGACGAGACTGTTTTTCACAAGGTCTCGACAATCAACGGATCACATATCCGCGGCATCAAAGCAAATAACAACAGAGGGGCGGATACCTTATCTAGCTACCCCGTCATCGCGGCCTTGATCGCTCTAATCGGAAAGCCCAGCCGTACCGGCCTCAATCAGTCGGCGATTATTTCCGAGATGCTGGAGACATATCCCCATATGAGAGGTTTCAGCAAAAGGAACCTAGAGAAAATCTTTTCCATTGCCAACAAGGCCATGAAGGACCGTGATTAATCTCGTCGGAATCCGTGATTGCGGTACTAAATTCCGCAATTGCGGTGACCGATAATGAGCTAAAAGCGAACCTGTTTCCCGTCTAAATCAGTATCGGGAAACGCACAATGCACACCATTCACGCACCGCATCAACCTTCTGCTGCCGCCGCGCATAACTTCGACCCGGCGATCACCCTGATTCGCATGCCGGATCTCGAAGCCATCACCGGCCTCGCCCGTCCCACCGTCTACAAGCGCCTAAAAGACGATCCGACCTTCCCCCGCCCTGTGCCACTGAGCAACAGCAAGTCGCGTGGTTCGCCAGTTGGCTTTGTGCTGGCCGAGGTCCATGCCTGGGTGCGCCAGCGCATCGCCTTGCGAGGGGAGGCGGCATAAATGACCGACCAAAAAAAAGGCCAACCCATAAAGGCCAGCCCAGAAAAATCTCACGCCGATAGTACCACCAGCACAGGAAAAGCGCCGACGAAGATCAGCCGCGTCCTGGCGTATCTGCTCCAGGACCGCAGCCTCAATCGCTTCGAGGCCGAACGCCTGGGCGATCACTGCCTCCACAGCACAATCAGCAGCTTGACCCACGGCTACGGCCTGAAGTTCGCCCGCAAGTCCGAGCGCGTGCCGAACCACTGGGGACTGCCTTGCCTTGTGACTCGCTACAGCTTGCCGCCCACCGAATACAAGCGCGCCAAGAGCGTGCTGGCTATGCTCAAAGGCACAAATGCTCCTCGTCGCCCGGTGGCAGCATGAACGCCTCGCTCATGATCGGCGATGAGCGGTCGATAACTTTTGTTGCAAGCAATCGTGCTCGTCGGTATGGTTCGCCCGTCACTGCAAATTCAGTGACCGGGTTTGGTCGCCCGAGTAGATACAGGCGCAACAGCGCCCCTATTACGATTGCAGGCGCTTTTTTTACGCCCGCAGTTTCGTTTTATGGCGGCTGTGCGCAGGACGCCTTCGGGCGTGCCGGATTTCTGTATCTCCGGTCGACCAACCTGCGCACGGCTGCCACCCATTCGTTTGGTCGCGAACGTGGCAGCTCTCAAATTGATACGGGAGCTCCACATATGCACGCCCTCATTCCGCCCGCAATTCGCGCATTTGCTCACCGCCGCATGGCCCTGAGCGCCCTCCGCGCAAACTCCAGCCTCGCAACCCGCCTCAAGCGTTACTCGCACCACATGAGCATTGCCCGCTCCCTAGAGTCTGCCGAGGGTGTGCAATGAATACTCCCGCCCGCACCATCCAAGAGATCGCCCACGACACGCTTGAGGATCTCGAAAGCGCCCAGATCGCCCTGCGCAAGGTTGAGGCCGTTCTCTATGCCGCATTGGCAGACAAGGGCACGAGTCAGCACGTCCGCAATCTGGTAGATGTCGCGTGGAACCTAGCCGCTGACGGCGCCAACACCGCCGACTGCAACCGCGAGGCAATTTCCGCCGCTCTGTCCGGGTGCGCTGGCCTGAACGCCGGGGGTGAGCTATGAGCCGCTCCTACAAGGAAATAGCCGAGACCGGCGTCCAGGATCTGTACGAAGTGACCAGTGCGCTCGAGAGCGTGCGCGCAATCTTCACGCTGATGCTTGAGACCTTCCCCGAAGACAGCACGCCTCACGCCTTCGCGCAGTTGGGCACTATCGAGATAACCGACTGGAACACCAAGGTTTACCAGTGGTGTGAGTGCATGGAAAACGAGCTGGATGATGCGAACGCCGAGGCGCGGAACGCAGCGCCGTTGCCGCACTACCTGCTGGACCAGCGCAGTAACGAGGTGGCCGAGGCGATTTCTGCCGAGCGCACACACGCTACCCGCTGGTGGACGCACTTGAACGAGATGCGGCGCCGCAAGGAACTGCCTGACTGGGTGGCGGCGGGCGTCGGCACGCATGATGAACACGATCTGATGCTGGAAAGCCGGAAGGCCGTCAATCAAGCCCTATTCGGATCGGACGACCTGGGCGGCGCTCAGCAATACCGCGAGGTCGCCCTATGAGCCAGCACATACGTTCACATTCGATCCCTTTTTCAGCCACGCATTTTGTCCAAAGCCGCCGCGTACTCATGCGAAGCGCCGACGCCCTGACCTAAGAGGTTAAGCATGAAAATTCAAAACGGCGCATCTGCGTCGACGGGATCGGCTTGCCTGAAAAAAGCCACCGAGCTGTTTTACGTCACGCACCCGAAGGTGCCCAAGGCATTGCTGGGACTGTTCTTGACCGAGGCCGACGCTGAGTGCGGGCGCGTTGTTATGCGCAGTGCTGACGCCCAGGTGACGGCCTGCCTGGGTGATTCTATCGACGACATTACCCGCTGGCACGGTGTGAACAACGGTCAAGTTTGCCGGGCCTTTGCTGGCGCTGATCGCCGGGAGGTCGGCCATGGGTAACGTGACCCCAATCAAACGCAAGGGCAGTGGCGGCCCACCCGCTGCTGGCGCTCATATCGACAGCGCCAGCTATGTGCTGCTGGTGGAAACCCTGGTCGGCTTCCTGGAGCTGCGTATCTCGGAAGGCGACCAAGGCGGCCATTGTGATGAGCTGGAGCGCCTGACTCAGAAACTGGAGAGCTTGGCCAAGCGGTTTACCCCGCCGAAGGGGGCCGCATGACTGACGCAACGATCCTATTCCGTGATGCGCTCCAGGCCGTCTATGGCCCTCTCGACTGGCTACCAGAGCCCGACGGTGCAATCCACCGGTTCCGTGTGCCGGAGGATAAGCCTGGCTCGCTCAACGGCTGGTATGTGCTGTACCTGGACGGCATTGCATCCGGCGCTTTCGGCAGTTGGAAAGCCGGTGGCGCCAGCACCTGGTGTAGTCGCGAACCGGTGGACGCCCGCGAAGCGGCCCAAATCCGCGTGCGGGTAGACCAGGCCCGGCGCCAGCGCGAAGCCGAGCAACACCGGCGCCAGCAGCAGGCCGCCGAGAAGGCTAATCACTGGTGGCGCAATGCGCGCCGGGCCGCGCCCGACCATCCGTATTTGGTCGCCAAGGCGGTTCGCTCTTACGGCCTGCGCCAGCGTGGCAATGACCTGTTGATTCCGCTGTACCTGGATGGGCGCTTGGTCAACCTGCAACGAATTGCTCCCGACGGCGACAAGCGCTTCCTGTTCGGCGGCCGGATCAAGGGCACCTATTCACCGCTTGGCATCATCGAGCCAGGTTCTGTGCTTTGCATCTGCGAAGGGTGGGCGACGGCCGCCAGCCTCCACCAGCACGGCGGCTACGTCGTTGCCGCCGCCATGAACGCGGGCAACTTGATCCCGGCGGCGATGAGCCTGCGCGCTCGCTACCCGGGCCAGCCAATCGTCATCGCCGGCGACGACGACCGGCTCACCGATGGCAACCCGGGGCGCGCAGCGGCAAACGCAGCGGCCGCGGCAGTGGGCGGCCAGGTGGCTTTCCCTGAGTGGCCGGAAGACGCCCCCAATGAACTGACCGACTTCAATGACCTCGCCAACTGGAAACTCGCCCATGTCCAAGCCTGACACCAACGTGATCAACCTTCGGCCGGACGCCGCGACGATTGCGCCAGATCGCCCCTGCTGGGCGGTGTATGAGCATTGGGTGATCAATGAAAAGGGCCGCAAGCTGCGACCGGGCGTTTACTGGCATAGCTTCAAGCGCGCCGCCGCTGACCAGGACGACGCCGAGGGCGATACCGGCGACCGGCCAATCACCGATGAGTGGATCTCCAGCCCTGTCACAGTCGTCGCCCGCACCACCAACAGCGACGATGGCAGCGAGGGCCGGTTGTTGCGCCTGGTCACAGAGGGCGGCATCAAAGAATGGATCATCGCCATGGAGGTGTTCGGCGGCAGTGGCGAGGACGCCAGGCGCGCCTTGTTCGGGATGGGCGTCATTATCGCCCTCAAGAAACGCGGCACGTTCATGGAGTACCTGCTCGACCAGCATCCTGCAGAAGTGTTTGCCACCACCAGCCGGCCGGGCTGGCATGAGTCGGGCGCGTTCGTGCTGCCTGGGCGAACCATCGGCAGCGCCAATGTGCGATACCAGGCCAGCAGTAAGGCTCAGGTACTTTTCAGCCGGCGCGGCGAGCTGGCGCTCTGGCAATCGGAGGTGGCCGCCAAGTGCGCGGGCAATCCGGTACTGACTCTGGCGATCGGCTGCTCGCTGGCGGGCCCATTGCTGAGTTTGGTGGGCGTGCTGGGCGGTGGTGTTCACCTTGTGGGCGATAGCTCGAGCGGTAAGTCGCTGGCGCAACTGATCGGATCGTCGGTATGGGGCGACCCGGGCGTGTTCGCCGCCAGTTGGGACATGACCAAGGGCGGCCTGGAGATCGAGGCATCGAGCCGCAATGACACCATCCTGCCCTTGGATGAGATCAAGCGCGCCGACCCCAAGCGCGTACAGGAAATGGCGTATTCCCTCGCCAACGGCCAGGGCAAAGGCACCATGACCCGCGAGCGCGAAGGCCGCGCCAAATTGAGCTGGCGCCTGCTGACACTCTCGAGCGGAGAGCGCTCACTCTCTGAACACGCGGCCATATCCGGCAATGCCGCCCACGCTGGCGCCGAGTTGCGCATGGTCGACGTGAACGCCGGTACCCGCACACACCGGGCCTTCGACGAATTGCACGGGCTTGAGGGAGCGGACTTTCACCGGCAGCTCACCGTAGCGGTCGGCGCCCACCACGGCCACCTTGGACCAGCGTTTGTGGAGCACCTGGTCGCCGCCGACGATAAGCCCGGGCTGCTCAGTGACTTTGACGGCATCCGCGCCCAATTCGTCGAGGACAACGCCCAGGCCGGCCGCGTGGCTGACCGGTTCGCCGTGATCGCGCTGGCGGGCGAGATGGCCATCGCCTACGGCCTGTTGCCATGGGAGCCGGGCACCGCCCTCTCCGACTGCCGCTTGCTCTACGGGGAATGGCTCTCCCGTGTCGGCGGGGGGAACGCAGAAGACCGCCAGATCCTGGCCGGCATCATCGATTTTATCGACAAGCACGGCAGCAGCCGATTCTCCGATGTCGACGCAGCGGAGGTGGACGCCAAGGTATTCAACCGCGCCGGATACTGGGAGCTGGTGGCCGGCAAGCGGCTCTATCTGTTCAACAAGTCCGCGCTGATCGAGGCCGCCCATGGGTTCGGCCTCACCCGCGTGGTCAAGGCACTGGAGGTTGGCGGGGCCCTGGCCAAACGCGACACCGACCGCGATAGCCGCAAAACCAAAAAGTACCGCATCCCCGCCGGCGGATCGGCGCGGCTGTACGTGATCGATCCAGAAGCCATGGACAGCGAAGGGGCCGGCGCATGACCACCAAATCCACCAAGTACGAATGCCCGAGTTCACAGGAACCTATAAACGTGGGGAACAGGGGGAACGGGGGAACAGCCAGTAAAACCGTGGGCTGCGGCCGTTCCCCCTTATTGAATGTATGGGGAACAGGGGGAACACAAACATGTTTTTGAATATAAGCGTGTCTGCGTTTTCCAGAATTTGGTTATCACCGTTCCCCACAAAAAAACGTGGGGAACAGAAACCCCCTCTGAAAGCCCCGGAAACATTGGCTGTTCCCACTGTTCCCCCGTTCCCCCGATTTTCTTCTAGAGACACATATGGGCAATGGAGCAATCAGGCCGAGGTGACGCCATGAGTCTCCTTTCCGGCTTGCTCGATCACATGCCGCCAGCCATTGCAGGTATCGACTCACCAATTTTGGGGAGTCAGCCTCGCCCACGCCTGGTGCTGGCCAACCCTGTCGAGCGCGCTCCCCGACTCATTACAAGCCCACACGCAAGCGCCGCCACTGCCACGCCCGAATGGCGACAAGCCCGTGACCACTACCTCAACCACATCATGGTTTGTCGGAGCTGCTACGCGCCCACCGGCCGCTATTGCACGGCTGGCGCCCACTTGCGCGCCAGCTACGACAACACGCCTATGGAGGCGCACCAATGACGCCCAGCCTTATCACCCGCTTGTGCAACATCGGTATGAAACCCGGCATCAGCGCCGCTACGCAGCTCATCACCACCCGGCGAATATGTCGCGCCATTGCTGTCCAGCTCGACGTTATCCGCGGTGAACGGCGAGCCCTACGCCGGCAAGCGGGAAAGCTGAAAGCGTTTCTCCCATTCACCCGGCAGACCATTGCGGAACTGGAGGAGCAGGCCAACGAACACCAGGAGGCTACCCGCAGCGGAGCGTGGAGCGCACTCGCTGGGTTTGGCAAATCACTAATGTTCGACCGCGAGGGGCTGGCGCAGGCTCTGGGGTTCGACCAGATGTGCGACCTGCTGGGCGTCAACCCAGTACATCGCCATCGGGCCAGCGCAGACGGTGACACCAGCCTTCGCGGAGTGGCCTACCTATCCCAACTGGAGGACAGCGCCGACCGCAAGAGCGACGAATGGGGCGCCGGTGGCCCGCTGTATCAAGCCTGCCACGCCGCCATGATCCGGTTCATCAGGGAATGCCCAGAAGATCAGTTGCCCGACCCATTCGCCCCTGGTGCGCCGTTCGGCCCAAAGCTGCCGCCAGCCCTGAGCATCGTCGGCAACTGACCATTTTCCGCGCCACGTTTTGCGAATCAAGAAAACGTGGCGCGACACCGAGTAACACCACCGGGCAACTGCCCATGACAGGCGCCAGCGGCGCATAGAGGAAACATGACAGACCAAAACAGCAATACAACGGGCCAGGTGCCCACGTACCTGGAGCGCTTCGCGGAGGCGTGCAAAATCATGGATTTTGCCGTTGCCCCAAACATGAATGGCGGCTACCTCGTCTGGGAAGTGCAACACGTCCGCGACGGGCAGAAGGTGACCATCGACGGGCCATTTTTCACAGAGGATGAGGGAAGGATCTCAGCCGACCTATTGCGCGGAACATTCCGTGGGGCTCGCGCCTACCAGGCGATCCATTGCTGGGCGTGGAACCCTGAACCACGCCGCGAAAAGGCTATCCGTGACGACGCCATGGCATCCCGAATGATGCTCGCCATGCAGATCGGCGCCGAAGTACCAACCCACACCACCAATGCAAAGTAGGAGAAAAACCCATGGCCGCATCAGTGATCGAATACACCCCTGTCATCAACTTCAAGCTTCGCGGTGCCCTTCGCCAGTTCGGCAAGTCCTATCCATTGGCCGTGCGCACCCCAGCGGAAGCCGTCAAAGCCTTGTGCGTTCAGATCCCCGGATTTGAGCGCTATATATCGAACGCCAAATCCAGGGGCTTAGAGTTCGCCGTGTTCCGCGAAAAACGGAATATTGGCGAGAAGGAGTTGAACTACAACGGAACCGGCGACATCACCATTGCACCAGTGATTACAGGTAGTAAACGCGCGGGTTCGCTTCAGACAATCGTCGGCGGGATATTGATTGCAGCAGCATACGTGCTGTCTTTCACGCCGTTCGCTGCTGCGTCACCTTTTCTGTATTCGGCAGGCGCTGCAATGTCCATCGGCGGCATTATCCAAATGCTCAGCCCACAGGCTGGTGGTCTCAAGACCAGCGCGGCACCGGAAAACGTGCCCGGGTACGCATTCGGATCAGCGAAAAACACCACTGCCTCGGGCAACCCGGTACCGCTTTGCATTGGCCACCGACGGTGGGGTGGCGCGATCATCAGCGCCGCGATTTATGCCGAGGATAAAGTCTAACGTTAGACGGTGCTATTGTTGCTTCTCATGAAAAGGAGCTCTCATGCTGAAGATCGCTGCAACGACAGCACTATTTGCCGCCCTTCTGGCAGGCTGTGCCACTTCCCCGGTGCCAATCAAAAACGCTGTCGCGGTACCGCCTGAAAGGGTTCTTGCATACCAGAAAGACGTGCCAGGCACAGGCACGTTGTCGGTGACCCGCGACTCGGGCCATACGGGAAGCCTTTGCTCGGTTGGCCTTTTCGTAGACGGAAAAGTGGCGGCATTACTCAACCCTGGAGAGAGGGTTTCCCTCCACGTCCCAGCAGGGTCTGTTGTTGTCGGTGCGGCATACCAAGGAAGCGGCATCTGCGGGATGGGCGCGGACAGACAAGAGCGAGAGGCAATCGTCAGTGGCGGAAAGGTGAAAAACTACCGAATATCAACAAGCGGTGACGGTGTTTTAGACATTCTCCCCACCACGCTGTAGCGAAAAGATAGGGCCGCCTTCGGGCGGCTTTGTCACGCTTTGAGACAGACGATATGGTCTCACTCAGACCAAATCGTCTGTTTCGCCGACCGCATCGCTGAACCGCTGGTAACCACGGCGGTAACCACCAAAAGTAACCACCGCGCCGCCCGCTCTTAAAATCTAGAGCCGTCGCGCTATCCCTCCCCGGGCCGGCTATGCTCGCTAATCAATCAGGTCAAACCTCCACCAAAACGAGCTAACCGATAGAGAGATTCACCATGGATAAAAGCCGAGACGATTTTTACAGGTTCGATGTCGAGCTATCTGACCGCGAGACTTTCTTCGTTGGCAAAATCGTCGCTCTGTGGGGTGCGCTTGAACATGAGGTATTTACCCAGACACTGCTGAAATTTTGCCCACCAGATGAAGAGAACGCAGCCTTACCAAAAAAAATGAATAACGCGCAGTTTTCCGAAGTATTGAAACTTTGGAAAACGCATGTTCTCGACAACGCGCCAGAGGAGCATGCTGAAATTTTGAAAGAACAATATGAGGAAATAAATCGCCTCGGCGAGTACAGAAACGCTCTGGTCCACGGCATGTGGGACTGGCAAAAAACTAACCCAGCGATTATCTCAACCATTCGCGTACACAAGAATGCGGTGGTAGAAGCACACTTCACGGTAGATGACTTGCAAAGCTTCTACGATCGCCTAGGACGACTGAATTTTATGATCAGGTACCCAGGCGGAGTGGGGGATATGATGCGCGCGCGAATGCAGGACGGTGGCTTTTACATCAGTAGAAGAGCAGCTAGCATTTTTATGGACAGCTCAGTCGCTGACGACCTGACTCCTAAAGCTGACAATACGAAGTAAACCGCTCATATGCGATTCTCGACATTCTCTAGATGCACCTCTCAACGTACGACCGCCTACCTTGACAATTGTTAACAGGGTGGCGGGTTGGCCAACCTCCCCCAAGGGCTAACTTTTACTAACAGGCGGCGAACGTGGCCACCGGCTCCAGGTCGATCTGATCTCAACATTTCTCAACATCGCGCCAGGCCCCGCACTCGATTCAATGTCAGGTTTTGTAAGGTTCTGGTGCGCGCTTGATGTCAAGTTTTGACAAGTTCTTGCCCTGAAAAAAGGTTAAGTTTTGTTAAGTCGCTGGCGCTGACCAAAGGGCAGAAATCGGCCAAAAGCAGCCAGATGACTGCCTGTATTTAGGCCGCATCAAGCGGTAGGTAGTTCGAACCCAGTGGTATCAAATCGCTCTGCATGTAGATCCCAGGTACGGCGATCTTGATAGCAAAGGTAGATCTCATATTTTGGGTGTTTTAAATGAACTCGTGGTAACAGGCCGTCATGATCATCTATTAGGGCAGGAAAATATTTGGCTCCTAGGTAGACAGCTTTAATGGCGGAGCTAGGTATCTCGAAGTCTTGATGTCGCACTTGTGGCGTGTAGTCAACGCGGCGTGCCACCCTGATTTCCTCTTCGTATGACCAATGCAAGGATTTGTGAAGGAACAGTTTTTCAAGCATCCGTCTGTCGTGCTGTGCCGTGATTTCGTCGTGGTAAGGGAGATGCTCACCATCCACGATAGGTCTGACGGTCGTGTAGATCACGTTGCCGGAGTTGGCAGAGATGATGTTAGCCTCTGTGCTTTCAAGGCCCGCCTCTTCGGTATCTATAGCTATCACGCCTCCCCTGTGGTTCTCGCCATAGTGCGCCCACATCAGAGGGTTGAGCGGATTTCGAGTTAGGGAAAGGATGCCTATTCCATTTCTGATCATGAAAAGTTTGTCGGCATTGGTCGAGCCAACGGGGCGAATGTTCAACCCTTCCTTCGTCAGCTCTGCGGCGGCTGCGCAGTCGAAGGGATCGTTAAAGTTGGCCGGCTTCGTGAACCTGATCGTTCGTAGGTTCAGGCATGCGTCCAGCCCTTGTAGGGTCATGTATTTGTAAACAAGCATCGCAGCTCCTTTATGGCTGATTCGGCTACAGGATCTAGGAGTGTAGGAAATAGAACGTTCGTCAATATTCGCTTCCGACGAAGAGCAGTTCGCCAAGAGTATGTAGGAAATCAGGGACAACTCAGACGGCAGGCTAAGAGTGACCAGGCGCGGTGACCACCATCAGTGACCAATTTGCAGAACAACCCCACGGAAGGCTGGCTCCCAGTTCCCGCGGCGTGTTTCACGCAGTTCGTCGCGCACGTTCGTCGCGCACCTGGTCGATGCGCGAAGCCCTCCCCGGCAAGGTTTCACGCACCCTTCACGCAGCATATTCACGCACTGGGCCGCGTGATGCCCTGGAGGCCCGCAGATGCTCAAGCCTCAGCGACGGCCTCTGGACTGCGCAGTAACTGCGCAAATTGCGCACAGGAAGTACGCAGCTCAGTACGCACGTTTGGTACGCATTCTGGTGCGTACTGGAAGTAGGTTCGCACTGAGGTTCGCACCCACCAACGCGCGAACCTAGCACCTTCGTAATGACTGCCAGCTTAAGGGCGTGTCCGCATCCGGCTCGTGACCTTTTTTAAGTCGAAACTCCTCATTCGGCACTCCTCGAGAAACTCCGCGAACTGATCCATGTACGACATCGCTACTGCTTCTGACGGCTTGGGGCCAGCCTTCAAAACGATCGACATCATCCGGCTCATGACTTCACAACCGTACTTTATAAACTCCTCCTCCGGCAGCACTTCAAGGTACCGGTTCAGCCGATACCGATGCTCAATGTGCTCTTGCCTAGTTTTCGGGGGAGGCGCTGACGGCTGGTCAGGCTCGAACTTTAGGGAATGAATATTTTGCGCTGTGGTGTACCGGTGCCCCTGCGACTGAGCCCACGATTCAAGAAACTCGTGTATGTCCTTTTCTACTAGATGATGGCGATGGGGATTGCACTCATTGTAAATAATGAACGCGGGAACCATTCGGTCTTTGAGATTCTTGACTCGATAAGTCGTCTGGATGAGCACAACGAAATCGATGTGTGAAAACCGGTCCGATCGTTTCTCGCTACCCCCTTCGAGCCAGAAGTTAAAGCGATCTACTAGCTGGGAGACCGGAATGCTTTCAACGGTGTCGTTCAGCACGAGTAAAATGCCTGGCGTCTCTGGGTTCAGACCAAGATGTTTCTTTGTCGACTCGATCTGATCTCGCGCTTTGCGACAAACGCCTTCAACTACCGTTGTGGCCTTCGCGAAAATCCGATTTATGGTCGCCTGGCCGTCTGGCATTGCCTTGATGGCAGCTTCCAGATCGTAGTCGCCAAAGATAAGCGGAAAGTCGTCTGAATCCATCGCTGCTTTAGCCTGGCTGAAAATCTTATCTTTTGGGTCAATCTTGAGTGTCTTCAGCTCAGTTACAGCTCTACCGTGAAAGAACAGGTAATCAGCCATTTTCACATTTATCGGCTGGTCGACGTGCCCATCCAATGGACGTACATGATCCTGAGTCTCTAGGAAACTGATCATGCGAGCCTCAATGTCTATCGTCTGATCCATGTTTCGTCCTCTTTCAATGTAGCCAGACTCTAGTTCATGCGAGATGCGTTGGTGCGCATCCATTTCATGCCCAGGGCGCACTTTCGGTTCTTAATACCGCTTGCAGTAGCCATCTGGCGGTAGTTACGCCCTGAGAATTCTTATGCTGCAATCAGATGGTTTCCACTTAGGTTTCCAGGCTTTTGCAGTGCTTTCCACTGGCAACCTAGCTAGACCCAGAACAAAACCCTAGAAAGGGAGCGGGTGGTCCGTTGCGCACGATTCGACCCTCGCCAGCGGGGAGTGTTGAATTCAACACACCGTGTAGATCGCAACACGCTGGCGCCGACTATTACTTTGACCACACTTTGACGGAATGCGAGACAGGCATCAGACCAAAACCACGCTGGGTGGGCGGCTGAGGCTTATCGCGTGACCAGCCCGTCAAACAAGCGCACCTTGGCCGCTGATACCCCTGACAGCCCCCAAACGGATACAGCGCTTTCGGCCCGTCTACTTTTACCTGGCCTTTACCGAATCGCTGGCGAATGTGAGACAGGCATGAGACGGATTCGGCGAGCGTGGCCGCCTGAGAACCCGCAGCGGCCAATGCGGGCGGGGCTCAGGCATTAGATGCGGGGAAATCCCGTATCACATCGCCAGGCCACTTTGCCGCCGGCAGACGCAAACCACGTAAAGGTGATTCCGGGCATTCACAGCACCGGTGCTACGCTCTCCCGAAACACGGAGAGCCACCATGACGGAAACCAAACTGATCGCCAGCCTGTTCGACCGCCTCAATCAAAACCAGCTCGCCCTGGGCGCCGCAGTGGAGGAGCTTTCCAATTGGGTCGAACAGCGCGGATCGGCAGACATTGCCAACAACGTGCGCGGCGCGCTAGAAACGCTCGACGAGAACCTGGTGTTCATTCGCCAGGGCATTGCAGAGCTAACCGTCGTGGGCAGTCTGGGGCAGTCGTGACGCAGGCTAGGATTCTGGACAGACTCTGGACGGCTGGAGAGGCCGCAGTTCTTCCGGCCCGGCCCGCAGGCCAAAGCCAGCTAGGGCTGATGGCAGATCGGGCGTGCGGCCGGATAGCTACCTCGTCCAGAAACAGGGGCGAGCCGCGACATTCACTGACAGGAAATCCTTGACCAGCCTTGACGAAATTCTTGACAGGTCTTGACGAAATTCTTGACAGGTCTTGACGGATTTATCTGGCGCCACCAGTGGTTGGAACGCTGAAAGCCACGCAGGTCAAGGCTTTGCGAGCATTCGTGCTGCCTGACCAGCACCAGCCCCGTCTAAAATTCGGGAGGCGGCCGTCAAGGTGGGGGCTCGATCAATATCCTGGCGCGATGGGGTGTTGAAATACCGGGCCAGAAAAATGCTTAGCGCGCCAGGCAATACTAGACAGGCTCTTGACGGATTTCCGACGACAGAACACGGGCCAGTTGCCCGCAGCCCAAGCAATGCGCCGCTTCCAGCGTTAAAGGTGGCGTGCTATTGCTTGATGCTCGTCAAGTATTTTCCGAGGCTTCCAGCGACCTGACAGCAGGTCGGAGCAGGTGGTGAATGAGCTGCTCACCCTGGAGCGGAAACCGGTCGGCTCGCCAGCTTGGCCATCCCCCGGATTCCAGGTAGCTGCTCACGCTCCGCTGGTAATATCTGCAGGTCATCTGCTGGCCCCGCCTCATTCCGGCGCCAGCATCAACCGCGCACCGAGGATAGAGCCGTGTCCGTTATTGACTGTGATTATCTACCCGCCGACAAGGTGGTGTTTCCGCCGGAGCTGGCGCTGCTGATTGTCAGGAAGGCCAGCGCATTGGCGGCGGCATTCGAGGAGCAAGCCCTCGATCAGCTCACCAAGGACGCCCGACGCGCACTTTCGCGGGGAACTGAGCCAAGACGAGTCATCAGGGAAATGCGCTTGTAGGCGGAAAGTGGAACTGTCGTGGCCTCGGTAGTTTTTCAAGTACCTGCCATACCGGAATGGGAGGTCAGCCATTGCTGGCTGACTTGAAGGCTGACGCCGATCACTACGCTCAGAGGCGTCATCATCCCGACGTGCTGAAAGCGTGTCCTAGCCGTAGAAACCCCGCTAACTACCGAGGTTTCTCACTTAATCATTACTCATTTTTGAGTTAGCTTAAGGCTGAATTCCAGATAATGTTTAGCGTATGCTAAGCGCATACCGTTAATTACGGTGGTCTCCCTGGTTTTTTTCAAGATAATTTTTCGGCCGGTTTGAGATAATTTTCTATATGCCTACGTTTACCCACCACGACCTTGAGCTTCTCAATCCCTCCTTCGACTCGGACCTAGTCGATGTACTGAGCGAGCTGGAGCATCTGCGTCGTCTAAGGCTTGAAGGCGATACGCCGCCGCAGGTGTTCTACCAGCTCAAGTCGCTTTTCCATGCGCTGGAAAGCCTCGGCTCTGCGCGGATAGAAGGCAACCACACTACTTTGGCGGACTACATAGATAGCAAGGTAGAAGGTAAGGCCCAGGACACTGATCAATTGCGCGAGGTTGCCAATATTGAAAAGGCAATGGATTACATTGAGCAGATCATGACGCCAGGCGCTGCGCTTACCGAGCAGACGATTCGCGAGCTACACGCGATGACCGTAGACGATCTGGTTCGTGAAGGCGACAAGACGCCAGGAGCCTATCGCAGCGGGGGTGTCAGAATATCCCAGTCTGATCACCTACCACCCGATTTCATCCAGGTTCAGGCTTATATGCAGGAACTTGTCGAATTCGTGAATCACGAAGACTCCCCGAAATATGACCTCATGAAGGTCGCACTCGCTCACCATAGATTTGGATGGATACATCCATTCGGCAATGGCAATGGTCGCGTGGTCAGGCTGCTGACCTACGCACTCCTGATGAAATATGGTTTCAACGTCAGCACAGGAGGCCGCGTCCTAAATCCTACGGCCGTATTCTGTAATGATCGTGAGCGCTATTACGCAATGCTGGCCACCGCCGACAAAGGAACAAAGGAAGGACTAGAGGAGTGGTGTACATATGTGCTGGAAGGCATTCGTACTGAGCTGGAGAAAGTCGATCGCCTCACGGACTACGCATATCTGACCAAATGCATACTCGTCCCTGCTGTGGCCTTCGCACGGGAGCGAGAATGGATCACTGAGACGGAAGAGGCAGTGCTGTCGGCCGCAATAAAATTGAAGGTCGTAAAATCTGCTGATGTAGCAGCCGTACTCCCTCAGCAGACGAGCAATCAACGGACTTACCTGATCAAAAAACTGGTAGACCAAGGGATGCTTTTACCGCTAAGCGCAGGCGCGAGGCAGTACACAATCGGATTTTCTAACAATTATCTAATTCGAGGTGTGATCAAGTCACTCAGGGAGCAAGGGTTCATACCTGAACCGCTGGAAAAACCATAAGCATCGATATAAAGAAACTGTGAGCGGAAATAGCCCCTCCCTATGCCACTTGAGGCTGGCGCAACTTGATGACCACTACCCTGATCCGGGGTGGTGCTGGCGCGGGGAAATGGCAAGAACGCCTCTGTGTGGTGGAGCTGCCACACGGCGCCAGCACCATCGCCGCAAGAGTGTGGCGATGGCTCCTCAAAAGTGAGGAACGAGATAATCGGGCCACTTATGGACTGATCCATCAAAGGAGTGGTGGTGACGACCACACCTCTGCACTTGAGCGGGTTTGCCACGATGACGCTACCGTTCGTCGGGGATGGAGCGACGAACCTAGATGGCCTTTTCAGCCAGCGTGAAATGGGCCAAAAACACCACAGCAGACAGCGCCGTGTATCCCAAGGTGTATCCCTTTAAAATACGAAAAAGAAAATAACCAACTAAAGCAGCAGCTTACGTTACCAGTTCAAATGTCTGTGTACCACCAAGTACTAAAAACGGCTTACCGAAAGGTAGGCCGTTTTTTTGTGCGCGTAAAAAACTCCCCAACTGTATTTTGACGCCCCCCACCCCCACTGTTAGTGTCCAGCCTCCCTAAAATGCGGAGTGCCCCGATGAAACTGGACATCTACCAAGTCGACGCTTTCAGCCAACACCCCTTCGGCGGCAACCCGGCGGCGGTGTGCCCGCTCACCGAATGGTTGCCCGACGAGCAACTGCAGAGTATCGCGGCTGAAAACAACCTCTCGGAAACCGCGTTTTTTGTACCCCGTGGCGAGTTCTACGAGCTGCGCTGGCTCACCCCCGAAGTCGAGGTAGACCTGTGCGGCCATGCCACCTTGGCGGCGGCCTGGGTATTGATTCATATGCTGGCCGATGCGCCGCAAGTGCTGCGCTTTGCAACGCGTAGCGGCGAGTTGCGGGTGACGCGCAATGGCGATGAACTGGCGATGGATTTCCCGGCCAAACAGCCGCAACGCTGCGAGCCACCGGCCGGAATGTTGAGCGCACTGGGCATTGAAACTGCTGAGGTGTTTGGCACCGATGACTACATCGTGCTGGTGGAAAATGAAGCGCAGGTGGCGGCACTGACACCGGATTTCGCACGGCTCAAGGGCCTGCCCAAACGTGGGATTGCAGTCACCGCCAAAAGCACACAGTTTGATTTTGTCTCACGCTGGTTCGGCCCGAATGTGGGGGTCAATGAAGACCCGGTCACCGGCTCGGCGCACACCTCGCTGGCAACGTTCTGGGCCGAGCGCCTGGGCAAGTTGCAGATGACCGCCGAGCAAGGCGGCCAGCGCAAGGGCCAGTTGCGCTGTGAACTCAAGGGCGACCGCGTGATTATCTCCGGCAAGGCGGTGCTGTATATGCAAGGCACGATTTATCTGTAAAACGCAATTCCCGAAGGACAACAGATCATTCTCAAAATGAACGGAGTTCAGCGCGTGCTTTTGACTTCCCGCCGTCAGTTGACGGTCATCGCAGCAGCCCTGGCCCTTGCGGCCTGCCACACGTCTGTCACCGAACAACCACCGGCACCGGAGTTGGGTTCGGGCTATCGCACTGACCTGAGTACCCGCCACGCCGAGCACCATATGGCCGCCGCTGCCAACCCGTTGGCTGCCGAAGCCGGACGCGAGATGTTGCGCCAAGGCGGTTCGGCCATCGACGCGGCGATTGCGATGCAAGCGGTGCTGACCCTGGTAGAGCCACAGTCTTCCGGCATTGGTGGCGGTGCGTTCATCATGCTATGGGATGGCAAAAACGTGCAGGCCTACGATGGCCGCGAGACCGCACCGGCGGGGGCGACCGAGCGCTTGTTCCTGAAGGCCGACGGCACGCCGATGGCGTTCACCGATGCGCAAATTGGCGGGCGCTCTGTCGGCACGCCGGGTGTATTACGCGCACTGGAAATGGCGCACAAGAAGAGCGGCCATCTGCAATGGGCCAAGCTGTTCGAGCCGGCGATCCGCCTGTCGGAGCAGGGCTTTGCCATTTCACCGCGCTTGCATAGCTTGATCGCGGCGGATCGCTTTATTGTGCAATCGCCCGAGATGGCGGCGTACTTCCTGAATGCCGATGGCTCGCCCAAAGCCACCGGCACGCTGTTGAAAAACCCGGCGCTGGCCGCGGTATTCAAGCGCATCGCCAAGGAAGGGCCGGATGCGCTGTACCACGGGGCGATTGCCGATGAGATCGCACGCAAGGTGCAGGGCAATCACAATGCCGGCAGCTTGTCCGTAGCCGACCTCAAGGGCTACAGCGCCAAGGAGCGCGCCCCACTGTGCACCGACTACAAACAATGGAAAATCTGCGGGATGCCGCCGCCCTCCTCTGGCGGGATTGCCGTGGCGCAGATCCTTGGCACCTTGCAGGCGCTGCAGACCCGCGACCCGCGCCTGGCGATCGCGCCGATGACCCCGAACAAGAGTACTTCGCCGGCCGGGCTTGAACCGACACCCGAGGCCGTGCACCTGATCGCCGAAGCCGGGCGCCTGGCCTTTGCCGATCGCGCCCTGTATGTGGCCGATGCAGACTTCACCCCCGTGCCGGTTGCCGGCCTTGTTGCACCCAACTACCTGGCCCGGCGCGCCGCGCTGATCGGCGAGCGCAGCATGGGGGTCGCCAAGCCTGGCCAACCGGAGGGCGTTCAAGTGGCGTATGCACCGGATCGCTCGCCGCTGCGCATCTCCACCTCGCAAGTGGTGGCGGTGGACGACCAGGGTGGCGCGGTGTCGATGACCACCACCGTGGAAGCGGCGTTCGGCTCCCACGTGATGGTCCAGGGCTTTTTGCTCAACAACCAGATGACCGATTTCTCGTTCATCCCCGAAGAAAACGGCCAGCCTGTGGCCAACCGCGTGCAACCCGGCAAGCGCCCGCGCTCGGCCATGGCTCCAACCCTGGTGTTCGATCGCAACAGTGGTGAGTTGCTGGCCACCGTGGGCTCCCCGGGCGGTTCGCAGATCATCGAGTACGTGAGCAAATCCCTGGTGGCCATGCTCGACTGGAAGCTCGACCCGCAAGCGGCCATCAGCCTGCCGAATTTCGGCAGCCGCAATGGCGCAACTGAGTTGGAAACCGGCCTGTTCAGCCCTGCGCTCAAACAAGCGCTCAAGGACAAGGGCCATGCCCTGAGCGAGATCGATATGACCAGCGGCGTACAGGCCATCGTGCGCACGCGGGATGCCCAGGGCAAGGTGTCGCTGAGCGGCGGCGCCGACCCTCGGCGTGAAGGCGAGGCGTTGGGCGACTAGGGTGTTTTGATCAAAGGAGAATGCACGGTGAACAAAGCCCGTAACCTCAATGCCCTCCCCGGCGTGGATCACGGTTTTTGCTCGATTGACGATCCGCTGCGCCCTGATGACGTGTTTATTTGCAAACAGGTGCACAGCGCGTCAGTGATCGAGTGGCAGCCGGGTCAGCCGGCCAACACGATTGAGGCTGACGGGGTGTTCACCCGGAGCCGGCAGCCAATTGCGGTCATTACGGCCGACTGTTTGCCCATCCTGATCGCAGGCGGTGATTTAGTGGCCGCCATTCATGGCGGCTGGAAGGGCCTGCAACGCGGGATTATCGGCAATGCCGTGCAGCGTTTTATCGATGAAGGCATTAGCGCGGCCCAGTTGCGGGTGGCAATTGGGCCGTCGATCAAGCCTTGCTGCTATGAGGTGAGTGAAACGTTCATTGCCCAGTTCCAAGCGGATCAAGGCCACCTATGGGAGGACAGCCAGGCGCCCTGGAGCATTGAGCAACCGACACCGCTACAAGCTCCGCACATTACACCGCCCCACGCCAGGCAAGCGGGAAGTGCCTGGTTTGACTTGAGCGGGTATGGGCTGCTGTTGCTGCAAGCGGCGGGGGTCAAGCGCGAGCAGATCGAGGTGAGTGACGTGTGCACTTATTGCACGTCACCGACGTTTGCCAGCTATCGCAGGAGGACGCATCACTTGGAGGAGCCGAAGACATTGATCTATTCGTGGATTGCTCGTACGACCTGACGGACATACCGTACCTTGTGGAGAGGGAGGTTGCTCCCGCTGGGCTGCGAAGCAGCCCTTGAACCGCGAGCCACCAGCAATCAGCGGCTGATCTTCAACCCCTTGCGTCCCGCGTGCCGCTCCAACGCCAACTCAATCAACCGGCTCACCAACTCGCTGTAGCTCATGCCCGCCGCCTGCCACAGCTTGGGGTACATGCTGATGCGGGTAAAACCAGGCAGTGAGTTGATCTCGTTGATCAGGACTTCGCCCTCATTCGTCAGGAACACATCCACCCGCGCCAGCCCTGCGCAACCCAACACCTCAAAGGCTTCAATGGCCAAGCTGCGAATTCGTTCGCTGGCTTCACGGCTGATAGCCGCAGGCACCACCACTTGGGCGGCCTGATCGTCGATGTATTTGCTGTCGTAGGAATAAAAACCGTCGCTCACCACGATCTCACCACAACCGCTGGCGATTGGGTGGTCATTGCCCAACACGGCGCATTCGATTTCACGGCCTAGAACGGCGGACTCCACCAGCACTTTTTCATCAAAACCCAACGCCAGCTCAACTGCGGCGAGGTACTCGGCTTCGTTGCCGACTTTGCTCACGCCCACAGAGGAACCCTGGTTAGCGGGTTTGACGAACATCGGTAAACCGAGCTTGTTCACCGCCGTTTCAAAGGAGGTACGCGCCGCGTTGCGACGTGTAAGGGTAATGAACGGTGTGACGGCAATACCCGCGTCACGCAGCAGGCGCTTGCTGATGTCTTTGTCCATGCACACGGCCGAGCCGAGCACGTCGGAGCCGACGAAGGGCAAGTCGGCCATACGCAGCAAACCTTGCAGGCAACCGTCTTCGCCGAGGGTGCCATGGACAATGGGGAAGATCACATCGATGTGTTCCAGCAAGCCCTGGCCGGAGGTTTCCACCACTTGCTGGCTGACCTTGCCGGGCACCACCGCCAATTCACGGTTGGATTGGTTGAGGGCGATCAGCGCCGGGTTTTCCTGGTTGATCAGGAAGTTCGACGTGTCGTTGAGGTGCCAGTGGCCGGCCTTGTCGATACCGATCAGGATGGGCTCGTAGCGCGAACGGTCGAGGGCATCGACGATGTTGCGCGCCGATTGCAGCGAGACCTCATGCTCAGCCGAACGGCCACCAAAAATAATACCTACCCGCACCTTGCTCATGACCCGGCCTCACTGTTGAAAGTAAGGCTTCTTAACACGGGCGGTCAGCGATCCGCTAGCAATCTGCACCACCCGACGCCTGCACAATCGTACAAGACCCCAGGCAGACAACCGCGGCAGACTCGGTTAACGTGTTCCCACCTCCTTCTGTGACAAGTCACCATGGGCAAACCCACCCACTCCCTCGACTGGCTGCACCGCGCGCCGCACGCCAGTGGCCTGGACCGTATCGAGGCGTACTTTGCCGGTTTCGCATTCGACCCCCATCGCCATGACACCTACGCCATCGGGCGCACGTTGTTCGGCGTGCAGAGTTTTCATTATCGCGGTGGCATGACCCACAGCATGCCCGGCACCACCATGGTGATTCACCCGGACGAAACCCACGACGGCCGTGCCGGCAGCGATGAAGGCTTCAAGTACCGGATGATTTATGTGGAGCCGGCGCTAATCCAGCAGATCCTCGGCGGCAAACCCTTGCCTTTCATTCCCGGCGGCCTGTCCACCGACCCTCGGCTGCACCGCGCCAGCGAAGTGCTGCTGCAAAGCTTGGATTGCCCGATTGACCCGATGCAAGAGCAAGACGCCATGTTCGACCTGGCCCAGGCCCTGAGCGAGGCATCCGGTGCCGTCGTCAGCCGTAAATCCTTCGACTACGTGGCCGCCGAACGCGCCCGTGAATTTATCCACAGCGCCCTGGGCCGCAGCATCACCCTGGATGAAATAGCCGACCATGCCGACCGCGACCGCTGGGCGTTATCGCGGGATTTTCGCTTGTTGTTCGGCACCAGCCCCTACCGCTACCTGACCATGCGCAGGCTGGACCTGGTGCGTCACTTGTTGGCCCAGGGCCAATCTCTGGTGGATGCCGCAATGACCGCCGGCTTCACCGACCAAAGCCACATGACCCGGCAATTTCGCAGCACCTACGGCATGCCGCCGTCGCGTTGGGTAAAGATGCTCGGACGCTGATCCAAGACTTGGAATGCATTCAATGTGGGAGGGGGCTTGCTCCCGATAGCGGTGTATCAGCGACAAATATATTGACTGACACACCATTATCGGGAGCAAGCCCCCTCCCACATTTTGAATGTAGTGGTGTTGCTGGCATTTGGTCATGGTTTGTAAAGGGCCAGCAAGCTGTGTCCCTTTAAATTGCAGGACGTTTCCGAGACAATCCCTGCCGCCTTGTGCCTGTTGGAATCGATGGCTAGTCTTCGGTCCGTCGCTGGATTTCAGTGATCGGGTTTAGCAGCCCGAACTCAATAGGCACAGGTTCACCTATACGTTTATGGTGGCTGTGCGCGGGGCACTTTCGGGTGCGCCGGTTTTCCTATTGACCGGTCTGCTAACCCGCGTACAGCTGCCACCTTACGTTTAGCAGCGTTGGTGGTCGCTCCCATGCCCAATAGGAGTTACACCATGACCAAAGCACTTCCCGATCCACCCATGGACTGCCTCGTCGTCAACGAAGACCTCAGCTTCGAAGACGCTCAACTCTATATTTCCCATCTGATCAACAGCGCATCGGCCACGGTGTGGGACTGTTGCGATCACCTGCAACCCCACGACCGCGCCAGAATCCATGCCGCGTGGCATTTGCTGGAGATGGCCAAGACCGTGCTAAACCGCACCATCGAGTGCATGCCGCGCACCTGAAAACACGACAAAACTCATGTGGGAGCTGGCTTGCCTGCGATGCAGACACCTCGGTACATCAGATACACCGAGGCGATGCTATCGCAGGCAAGCCAGCTCCCACATTTGGGTTCTGTTGTCGCCAAAATCGAGTTTGGTGTCCGAACGTGCTCTTTAGCTCGACAACTGATTGGCAAACTGCCCGACCGCGCTCACCACTTTTTGCGCACCGTCCTGAATTTCCACAATCACCGTACCCGCCTCGGCCGCCAGGGCCAGGCCTTGCTCGGCTTGCAGGCGACCGTCGGCCATCAGCGCAACCGCATCGCGGGCCATGTCCTGGTTCTGGCGCACTACGCCGACGATTTCCTCGGTGGCTTTGCTGGTGCGTGAAGCCAGTTGCCGCACTTCATCGGCCACCACCGCAAAGCCACGCCCCTGCTCACCGGCACGCGCGGCTTCGATGGCGGCGTTGAGCGCCAGCAGGTTGGTCTGCTCGGCAATGCCACTGATGGTCTTGACGATGCTGCCGATCACCTGGGACTGAGCGTTCAGCGCCTCGATACCTTCGCCGGCCTGTTGCATGTGTTGGGCCAGGTCGCGCATCACGTCCACCGCCTGGGTGACCACGGTGGTGCCGCGCTGGGCGCTGTCGTCAGTTTGCAAGGAGGTGCTGTAGGCAATGTTGGCGGCCTCGGCCACCGCTTGCTCGCGGTTAACCTGGTCGGTGATCACCGTGGCGAACTTGACCACTTTGTACAGCCGTTCGTTGGCGTCCAGCACAGGGTTATAGGTGGCTTCCAACCACACCAGGCGACCGTGGCTGTCCACGCGCTTGAAGCGCGCCGCCACGAACTCACCGGCGTTCAAGCGCTTCCAGAACTGCTGGTACTCGGCGCTGTTGTATTCCTGCGGTTCGCAGAACATACGGTGATGTTTACCCTGGATCTGCGCCAGGCTGTACCCCATGCTGCTGAGGAAGCGGTCATTGGCGGTGAGCACGTTTCCGTCCAGGTCGAACTCGATCAACGCGGTGGAACGCATCAGCGCGGTGATCAGGTTTTCATGCTCACGCGAACTCTCGATGGTGCGGGTGAGGTCGCTGGAGAACATCGAAAAATGCTTGATATGCCCCTGTGAACTGCGCACCGGCTGCACGATCGAGCGCAACCACGCTTCCTTGCCATTGCCACGCATAAGGCGCACGGCGCCGGCGAAGTGTTCGCCGCGGGCCAGGGCGTGCTTGAAGCGCAACTGAAACTCATCCTGGCGCACATGGGCCGGTACCAGGTCTTCGATTGCACGCCCCACAATCTCACTCAATGAATAAGCCAGTTCCTGCAGGAAGTTGGCATTCGCCCACTCCACCCGGCCCTCGGCGTCCAGCGTCAGGACGAGCATTTCGCTTTCCAGGCTCTCTTTCACCTGTAGCAAGCTCGACAATTCTTCGCGCAGAGCGGTCAGCTCCTGCTTCAGGCGGGTATTGAACATGGGGCACCGTTAGGCAAGTGAGGTGGGTGTTCTCACTTGCATCGGCGCTGCCGGGGTTTTCTGAAGAGCGCTTGAGCCCTGAGCCGAACTATATTTTCAACTGCCATTGTTACGGCATACGCCCATGACCTGATATTCCAGGGTATTGAGCTTGCCGCTGGAGTCTTCATAGGTCATGCGCGACGGCACGACGTTGCATGAGCGGATCGGCGGCGTCACGTTGACGACCTTGGCGATGTCCAAGTCCATGCCGTAGCGGTAAGCCTGGACCTCGGGCACCGGCTTGCCTTTTTTTATGGCGTAGGCGGCCATGGCTTTCTCATTGCGCTCCATCATCAGGGCAAAGGTGCGATCCCCGCCACCTTCGGCCAGTGCGCCAAATGACAACACAGCCGTTAATACCCCTAAACCTACTTTATAAAAGTTCATCGCAGTTTCCTCGACTGAAAAGTTCAGTGTCGAGATTAACCAACCCACCCTGACGCCAGGTTCACCAGAACATTACTTATTTGTTAGATGGCCATTAGTTTCCAGAATCGTAATCTTCATGCAATGCGCCTGTTATACGCCGTTTGCAACTATCAGCCAGGGCCAGATCAATAAGAACGCCTGCCTCTATAAGAAGCCGATAACTGCCATCACCGAGGAGCGCATCATGAATATTCGTCACTACACCCTTCCCTTTTCACTGATGGCCGCGTTGCCCCTGGCCGTGGCGGCAGGGCAAGAAAAGCCCGACGGTTTTATCGAAGGCAGCAGCCTGAACGTACTGGCGCGCAATTTTTACTTCAATCGCGACGATCGCAAGGGCCAATCCAGCCCCACCGGTAACGGCTATTCCGAAGCCTGGGCGCAGGGGCTGATCAGCCGGTTCGAATCCGGCTTTACCCAAGGCACCGTGGGGTTTGGCCTGGACGCGTTTGCCATGCTGGGGCTCAAGCTCGACTCCGGTGCAGGCCGTAGTGGCGGCAAGGGCTCGTTCGGTGTGTTGCCGGTGGACAGCGCCAATCAGCCCGAAAACCGCTACAGCAAACTTGGCGGTGCGGCGAAACTGCGGGTATTGGATACGGTAGTCAAGGCCGGCGACGTATTCCCGCTGACGCCCGTAGTGGCGTACGGCGATTCACGGGTATTGCCCCAAAGCTTTCGCGGTTTCACCGTACAAAACACCAGCCTGGATGGCCTGAGCTTGCAAGGCGGACGCTTGAGCGGCATGAGCCAGCCCAATGAAAGCGGGATGAACAAAGGCTTTGCGACGTTCTATGCGGGCAAGGTCGACTCGCCTTGGATCGCCTACTTCGGCGGAGACTACCAACTCAACAGCCACCTTGGCTTGAGCCTCTACAGCAGCCGCTTGAAGGACGCCTGGGATCAGTACTACCTGGGCAGCAACGCCAACTATGCGCTGACCGACGACGTGTCACTGTTCGGCGATTTCAACTACTACAAGGCCGTGGACGAAGGCCGCAAACGGCTCGGCGAATTCGACAACAACATCTGGAGCGCCAGGCTTGGGGTCAAGGTCGGCGCCCATAGCGTGGCCGTGTCGCACCAGCGCAACAATGGCGACGATGACTTCGACTACCTGCGCCAGTCTGATTCGATCTTCCTCAACAACTCGATCCAGTACAGCGACTTCAATTCGCCCAAGGAGCGCTCATGGATGGTGCGCTACGACCTGGACATGCAGGCGTTCGGCATCCCGGGCCTGTCGTTCATGACCCGCTACGGCAAGGGCACCGGCGCCGACTACAGCAACGCCAACGCCGTGTACATGCGTCGCGATGCGGCGGGTAACCCGCTGACCGATCAACGCCGTTGGGAACGGGATATCGAGGCCAAGTACGTGGTGCAAAGTGGGCGTTTCAAGGATTTGTCCCTGCGCTTGCGCCAGGCCACCGTGCGCTCCAGTGCCTTTGAGTCCGATCTGGAAGAAGTTCGCTTGATCGCCGAATATCCACTGGCCGTTTTGTGACACTTACATTCGCTCGCGATTAACTAACATCTGTTCACAAATAGCCGGTTATCAAAATTGTAATATTGGCCTCAGCTTCTCGTTAAGTTCAACTTTCTATACTCGCGCCAACTTATTTACCGAGCACGTTCATCTCTGAAGCTTTTGTGTAGCTCCTTTGGAAAGAGATGAATTTTTAACGCCCCGCTTGGGGCGTTTTTTTTGTGCGCCGGGCTATGCGACCGATGGTCGCAGTTGACCCTAAAGCTACTTTAGCCTTCAGACTTTTCCCACTTTGATAACAGCCGCCATAAGGACATGGGCGCCTTCTCTCCATCATTCAAGAGGTAACCCCCATGCGTATCCTTGTGATTGAGGACGAGCAAAAAACCGCTGACTATTTGCGACAGGGTTTGAACGAAAGCGGCTACGTGGCCGACTGCGCCGCCAATGGCATTGATGGCCTGCACCTGGCCGAGCAGCATGCCTACGAGTTGGTGATTCTGGACGTCAACCTGCCGGGCAAGGATGGCTGGCAAGTGCTGGAACAACTGCGCCGCAACGGCAACCAGCGGGTGATGATGCTCACGGCCCGCGGCAGGCTGGCGGACAAGATCAAGGGCCTGGACATGGGCGCCGACGATTACCTGGTCAAGCCGTTCGAGTTCCCCGAGCTGCTGGCGCGGGTGCGCACCCTGTTGCGGCGCAGCGAACACATCCCCCAGCCGGAAGTGTTCCGCGTCTCGGACCTGGAACTGGACCCGCGTCGCCACCGCGCCTATCGCGGCACTCGGCGCATCGACCTGACCACCAAGGAGTTCGCGCTGCTGCAGGTGCTGATGCGCCAGAGCGGTGAAGTGCTGACCCGCACGCAGATTATTTCGCTGGTGTGGGATATGAATTTCGACTGCGACACCAACGTGGTGGAAGTCTCCATCAGCCGCCTGCGCGCCAAGGTCGACGACCAGAGCGAGGTCAAGCTGATCCACACCATTCGCGGCGTCGGCTACGTGCTGGAGGCGCGCCCATGAAAACCGGCAGCCTGTCGATGCGCCTGGGCTTGACCGTCAGCCTGATGGGCGCGGGCCTGGTCTTGCTGCTGGCCACCCTGGCCTACCTGGCCCTCACCCATGAACTGGAAAAACTGGCGCGCAAGGGCCTGGAAAGCAAGATGGAACAGCTCCAGCACAGCCTGTCCCTGGGGCTCGACGCCCAGGCCATTCGCGCTCGTCCCCATGCGCTGCTGGACCTGGTCATCGGCCACGACAATTTCTACCTGACTATCGTCGGCACCGCGCCCGACACCCGCGTGTTACTGAACATCGGCGCCAAGCCCCAATCGCCGTTGCTCACCGACTTCAAACCGCGGGAAACCCTCGGCTACCTGAACTGGACCGACAGCGACGGCAACCAGGTGCTCAGCGCCTCCAGCCTGATGCGCCTGGCCAGCGGTGAACGCGTGCGGGTGCTGCTGTCCCTGGATCGCAGAGACGACCAGGCACTGCTCAGCGCCTATCTGCGCGCCACGCTGATTGCGCTGCCGCTGCTGTTGATACTGATCGGCATGGGTGCCTGGTGGTTGGTACAACGCGGCTTGGCGCCGTTGAAGCAATTCAGCCAGGTGGCGGCGAAGGTCACCACCCAGGACCTGACACACCGTTTGTCCGTCGACAATTTGCCCCACGAACTGGGGGAACTGGCCCAAGGCTTCAACGTGATGCTCGACCGCCTGGATGCGGGCGTACAGCAACTCTCGCAATTCTCCGATGACCTGGCCCACGAACTGCGCGCCCCGCTGACCAACCTGATGGGCAAGGCTCAACTGACCCTGTCGCGCCAGCGCCCGCCGGAGGAATACAAGGCGGTGCTGGAATCCAGCACCGAAGAGCTTGAACGCCTGGGGCGTATTGTCAGCGACATGCTGTTCCTTGCCCAGGTCAGCCATCCGGCGGCGCGGGCGTCATTCACCGACGTATCCCTGGGGCAAGAGGCCGAGCGAGTGATGGAGCTGTTTGCCCTGAGTGCCGAAGACAAGCAAGTCACCCTGAGCCTGCGCGGCGAGGCCTGGGTGACGGGGGATCGTCTGATGATCCAGCGGGCGATTTCCAATTTGCTCTCCAATGCCATACGCCATACGCCAGAAGGTTCGAGCATCCTGCTGTTGGTGGAAACCTATGGCCAGAGCGTGTCGCTGTCGGTGGGCAACCCCGGCCGAGGCATCGACGCGCACCACCTGCCGCACCTGTTCGAACGTTTCTACCGCGCCGACAGCAGTCGAACCCGCGCCGAGGGTGGCACCGGGTTGGGGCTGGCTATCGTCAAGTCGATCATGCACCTGCACCAGGGGCACGCTCATGTGACCAGCCAGCTCGGGCGTTTCACGCGGTTCAGCCTGGCCTTTCCCCTGAAGCCAACACCGGTCCAATGTGGGAGGGGGCTTGCTCCCGATGGCAGTGTGTCAGCCAATACATGTATCAACTGACCCACCGTTATCGGGAGCAAGTCGAATCGTCGCACCGCCCCTCCCACATTGGTTTTGTGGTGCATTCAAGGTTGTCAGGCGGTCTCTTCCTCGCGGCGATGAGCCCACTGATACAACGCCGGCAACACCAGCAGCGTCAGCAATGTCGATGAAATAATCCCGCCAATCACCACCGTCGCCAACGGGCGTTGTACTTCGGCGCCGGTGCCGGTGGCGAGTGCCATGGGGATAAACCCGAGGGACGCCACCAGCGCAGTCATCAACACCGGGCGCAAGCGGGTCAGCGCGCCTTCGTGGATCGCCACCGCTAACGAGCGCCCTTCTTCGCGCAGGTTGCGGATAAAGGCGATCATCACCAGGCCGTTCAGCACCGCCACACCGGACAAGGCGATAAAGCCCACCCCTGCCGAAATCGATAGCGGAATATCCCGCAGCCACAGCGCCATGATTCCACCAGTCAACGCGAACGGAATCCCGGTGAACACCAGCAAGCCATCCTTGAGGTTGTTGAACATCATGAACAGCAGGCCGAACACCAGCAGCAACGCCACCGGCACCACGATACGCAGGCGCTCGGAGGCTTCTTTCAACTGCTCGAATTGCCCGCCCCAGGTGGTCCAGTAACCGGCGGGCACTTTCACCTGAGTGGCAATGGCCGCTTCGGCTTCCTCGACAAACGAGCCGATATCACGCCCACGCACGTTGGCGCTGACGATCACCAGGCGCTTGCCATTCTCGCGACTGATCTGGTTGGGGCCCAGCACCAGGTCGAGGCTGGCGACCTGGGACAAGGCGATAAAGCCCAGTTGTCCCGAGGTACTACCGGCCAGCGCCGGCACCGGAATCAATAACCGTGACAAGCCTTCGATGTCTGTGCGCAGTGCGTCGGACAAGCGCACGACCATGTCGAAACGCCGATCACCTTCGTACAACGTACCGGCCTGACGCCCACCGACGGCGACAGCGATGGTGTCCTGCACATCGCCCACATTCAGGCCAAAGCGAGCGGCCTTATCGCGGTCGATATTGATGGTCAGCACCGGCAGGCCGGAGGTCTGTTCCACCTTCACTTCCGAGGCGCCGTTGAGCTTTTGCAAGGTCTCGGCGATTTCCCCGGCAGTGGTGTTGAGCACGGCCATATCATCGCCAAACACCTTCACCGCCACATCGCTGCGCACCCCGGAAATCAGCTCGTTGAAACGCAGCTGGATCGGTTGCGACAGCTCATACACGCTGCCCGGCACAATCGCGCTGGCGCGTTGGATGTCGGCAATGATCGCCTCGCGTGACTTGCTCGGGTCCGGCCATTGGTCCTTGGGTTTGAGCATCACGTAGCTGTCGGAGATGTTCGGCGGCATCGGGTCGGAGGCGATTTCCGCCGTACCGGTGCGCGCAAATACCCGCTCGATTTCCGGCACTTCGGCCAGCAAGGTTTTTTCCAATTGCTGCTGCATCTGCACCGATTGCGTCAGGCTGGTGCCAGGTACGCGCAGCGCCTGCTGGGCGAAGTCGCCCTCGCTGAGGCTGGGGATAAATTCGCTGCCCATACGGCTGGCGACCAGGCCCGATACGACGATGGTCAGCAGCGCCAGGCCAAATACCAAGGGGCGGCGCGTCATCACCCAATTGAGCACTGGGTCATACACCCGGCGTGCGCTGCGCATGACGAAGTTTTCTTCTTCCTTGACCTTGCCGGTGACGAACAACGCAATCGCCGCCGGTACGAAGGTCACCGACAGAATCATCGCGCCGAGCAAGGCAATCACCACCGTGAACGCCATCGGGTGGAACATCTTCCCGGCCACCCCGGTAAGAGCGAAGATCGGCAGGTACACCACCATGATGATCAGTTGCCCGAAGATCAGCGCCCGTCGCGCCTCTTTGGCAGCAGCGAACACTTCGTGCAGGCGCTCACTGCGGGTCAGCAGGCGGCCGTGACGCTGCTGCGCATGGGCCAGACGACGGATGGCGTTCTCGACTATCACCACCGCACCGTCGACGATAATGCCGAAGTCCAGCGCACCGAGACTCATCAGGTTGGCGCTGACTTTGTTGGTGAACATGCCGGTGAAGGTGAACAGCATCGCCAGCGGAATCACCATCGCCGTGATCAGCGCCGCACGGATATTGCCCAGGAACAGGAACAACACCGCCACCACCAGCAACGCACCTTCGAAGAGGTTCTTCTTCACGGTGGCGATGGCTTTTTCCACCAGGTTGGTGCGGTCGTAGACGGTGACCGCCACCACGCCTTCGGGCAGTGAACGGTTGATCTCCTCGAGCTTTTTCGCCACTGCCTGGGACACGCTGCGGCTGTTCTCACCGATCAACATGAACACGGTGCCCAGTACTACTTCGCGGCCGTTTTCGGTGGCGGCGCCGGTGCGCAGCTCGCGGCCAATGTCGACCTGGGCCACGTTACGCACACGAATCGGGGTGCCGTCCGAGGTGGTGATGACAATGTTGGCGATGTCATCGATAGACGCCACTTGCCCCGGCGCGCGGATCAACAACTGTTCGCCGCTGCGCTCGATATAACCGGCGCCGACATTGGCGTTGTTGCGCTCCAGAGCGGTCACCAGATCGTTGAGCGTCAGGTTGTAGGCGGCCAGGCGCTTGGGGTCCGGCGCAATCTGATACTCCTTGGCGAAGCCCCCGATGGTATTGATCTCGGCCACGCCCGGCACATTGCGCAGCTGCGGTTTGATGATCCAGTCCTGGATCACCCGCAGGTCGGTGGGGGTGTAAGGCGTACCGTCCTCTTTGCGCGCACCGTCCTCAGCTTCCACGGTCCACAGGAAAATTTCCCCAAGCCCGGTGGAAATCGGCCCCATCGCGGTTTCGATGCCATCGGGCAATTGTCCTCGGGCCACTTGCAGACGCTCGTTGACCAGTTGGCGGGCAAAAAACAGGTCGGTGCCGTCCTTGAAAATCACCGTGACCTGGGACAAACCGGAACGCGACAGCGAACGCGTCTGCTGCAAGCCCGGCAGGCCGGCCATGGCGGTTTCGATGGGAAAGGTGATGCGCTGCTCGGTTTCCAGCGGCGAAAAACCGGCGGCCGCCGAGTTGATCTGCACCTGCACGTTGGTGATATCGGGCACCGCGTCGATGGGCAGTTTCTGATAGCTGGCGATGCCGACACCGGCCATCAACAGCACCGCCAGCAACACGATAATGCGCTGCTCGATGGCGAATTGGATAAGGCGCTCAAACATGGGGAATCACTCGCAGATCAATGGGCGTGTTCGGCCGAGCCTTTGCCCAGTTCGGACTTGAGGATGAAGCTGCCAGCCGTCGCCACTTGCGCACCGGCCTCCAGGCCCTGACGCACTTCGACGTAGCCGTTTTCACTGACGCCCAGTTCAAGATGGCGGGTGATAAAGCCTTCTGCAGTGCGCACGAACACCGAGGGCTTGTCCTCGACGGTCTGGATGGCGGCTTGCGGTACGGTGACCTTGGCCTGGTAGGTATCGGTGGCGACTTGCACGGCCACGAATAAACCAGGACGCCAGGCGTCGTCGGGGTTGGGCACCGTCACACGCACGGTGGCGGTACGCGTTTGCTCGCCGAGCAAGTTGCCGACATACGCCACGGTGCCCAGCACTTCGGTGCCCATTTCCGTCGAGCTGACTTTTACTGGTTTGCCTACACGGACCTTGTTCAAGTCCTTGGGAAAGACACCGAAGGTGACCCACACCTGAGACAGGTCCGAGAGCGTGAATGCGTTGCTGGTTTCACTGACCACCTCGCCCACGCCCAGGTGTTTTTCCACCACCACCCCGGCGAACGGCGCCCGCAGTTCATAGCGATTGCCACCGGCCAGAACTGCGCTGCCGCTGAGGGCGGTCATCTTCTGCCGCGCATTGTTCAGGGCGATTTCGGCCTCTTGCAGGGTTTGCCGCGCCAGCAGGTAATCCTGCTCGGCGGAGATTTTGTCCTGCCACAACTGGCGCTCGCGCTCAAAGGTGGTACGCGCCAGTTCGACCCGGCGCTGGCTGGCCGCCAACTCACTGCGCTGGTCGGAAATCTGCTGGCTGGCGATCACCGCCAACAGTTCGCCTTTTTTTACCGACTGGCCCAGATTGACGTTCACCGCTTCCACCACGCCCGCAGCACGGGGCACGATGTGGGAGGTACGGTCTTCATCAAAACGCACCTCGCCGGGCAGCGTCAGCACCGTGCTGATCGAGCGCGGTTGCGCTTGGGCCAGTTGAATACCGGCGGCCTGGATCTGCTGCTCGGTGAGTTCAAGTTTGCCTTCTTCTTCCTCGGCGTGGGCCAAGCCCGATAGCAGCAGGCCCAAGGCGACGGCGAGCGCCATGCCATGTTTTTTGTTCATCAGGGGACTCCAGGAAAAATCAAAACCGGGCGAGGTCGCCGTAAATTCGTTCGATACGCACCCAGGCGTCGGTGGCCTGGGCCGTCGCCGCGAGGTACTGGGTGCGGGCCGCGATCAAGGTACGCTGGGCGTCGAGCACGTCGAGAAAGTTGAACTTGCCCATCTCGAAACCACGGGTGGCGCTGTCTACCGCGCTCTGTGCGGCAGGCAGGATCTGTTGGTTGAACGCACGCACTTCGGTGTTCGCCGTTTGCCACAGGTCCAGGGCCTGGCGGGTTTCGGTGCGCAGGCGCAGCTCGGCGGCGTTGCGCAGGTCGCGGGCCTGGTCGGCGCGTCGAGTGGCCGCGAGGATGTTGCCCTGGTTGCGGTTGAACAGCGGGATCGGCATCGACACGCCCACCAGGTTGACCCGCTCGCGCACGCTGGCGTCGTACTGGCTGCCAATGGACACATCCAGGTCCGGAATGCGCTGGGCTTTTTCCAGGCCCACGCTGGCTTCGTTCTGCACAATGTTCAGTTCGGCCAGGCGCAGTTCGGCGGTTTGCTCAAGACGTGCCAGCAATGGCGCGGCGGCGGGTAACGCCGGCGCGGAGGTGTTTGGCGTGGCGACGGCCTGGAAGTCGGTGGCCGCACTGCCGGTGCTGGTGGCCAGGCGACGGTAGGCATCAGTGAGGCCAATCTGTGCGCGGTTCAATTCCAGGCGGATTTCCGACACCTGCACCTGGGCGCGGGTAGCTTCCACCGGTGACGACTTGCCGGCGGTGACACGCCCGTTGGCGACCACCAGGCCGCGCTCGGCAAGCGTCATGGAGCGTTGCGCCAGGTCGAGGCGCTCCTGGGCGCGCAGGGCGCCGTAGTAGCTGTCGATGACCTCGGCGCGCAACAGGTTACGGCGCTGCTCCAGGGTCAGCGCGGCGGCGTCCTGGGCGCGGGTGGCCACCTCGATGCGCGCACCGCGCTTGCCGCCCAGTTCCAGGGTCTGGCTGAGTTTGATACTGGTGGTGCGGCTGTTGCGGCGGGTGTCTTCGGCATCCCAGGAGGCCACAGGGTTGGGGATCAAGCCGGCCTGCTGGCGGCCGCCCTGGGCGATGTCGATTTCCCATTGTGCGGCCGCCAGGTCCGGGTTGTTGGCGAAGGCGGTTTGCAGCGCTGCATCGAGGGTGAGGGGTTGTGCCTGGGCGGCGTTTGCGGATATCCACAATGCCAATGCTGCCGCCCCCAACAGTGTTCTAACGGAAATTGCCATAACGAGAGTTCCACGCCCATGAAGTCGCTGAGGTGTCCCAGCGGGGGCAATGTAGCTGTCGGTACTTATCAGGGCCGTGGGTGAAAGATTACAAATCCGTTAGCCAGGCTCAGGCATGCACGTCGTCGTGATCGTCATGCTGAAAACCCTCGCCCTCGACCTGGATCGTGGCATGGGAAATATCGAATTGCTCGTGCAGTAACTCCGTCACTCGGCTGAGGATCTGTTGCTCAGTGCCCTGGGACGCATCCGCGACCAAATGCGTACTCAGCACATTCTTGCCACTGGTGAGGGCCCAGATGTGCAGGTCGTGCACGTCCCTGACCCCAGGCACGCTGCGGATGCCCTGCTCCACCTGCTCGATATCGACGCCCTCCGGCACACCTTGCAGCAGGATGTTCATGCTCGCCTTGAGCAGGGTCCAGGTGCGCGGCAATACCCAAAAGCCGATGGCGGCCGCGACCACGGAATCGACCCACCCCCAGCCGGTGAACATGATCACCAGCGCGGCAATGATCACGCCGACGGAACCGAGCATGTCGCTCCAGACTTCCAGATAGGCACCCTTGACGTTAAGGCTCTCGCCGCTGGCCGCGCTGAGCAGGCGCATGGAGATCAGGTTGACGACCAGCCCCAGCAGCGCAATCACCAACATGCCGGTGGACTGGATCTCGGCGGGCGTCTGCAGCCGCAGGTAAGCCTCGTACAAGATGTAGAACGCCACGGCGAACAGCAGCAATGCATTGAACGCAGCCGCCAGAATCTCGAACCGCGCATACCCGAAGGTGCGCTTGCGATCTGCCGGGCGCTTGGCGACCTGGATCGCCACCAGGGAAATCGCCAGGGCCAGGGCGTCGGTCATCATGTGCGCCGCGTCCGACAACAGTGCCAGGCTGCCGGTGATAAAGGCGCCGATGACTTCGGCCAGCATGAAGCTGCCGGTCAGCCCCAGGGCGATCCATAACTTGCGTTCGTGGCCGGCGCGTACTTGGGCGTGGCTGTGTCCTGCGCTCATGGGATGTCCTTGTGGGTTGGGAGGAAGCGGATCATAGAGCTATAGGCCAGATCCACGGGCATGGTTTGCAAAATTGTCATCTGCACGCCAGAACGTCGTTAGCTGCGGGCGCTCTCCTGAACCGATTTTCAGGCAGCCAATGTGTGGCGTTTGCCAAACAACGCCACACTTCCCACCCCCACCGCCCCCATCACCACGCAATACCCCACGCAGACCCACGGGCTGGTCGGCATCAGCGCGATCAATAGCAGCGGCGTAGTACTCGCCCACAGCGCATAGGCAATGTTGTAGGTGAAGGAAATCCCCGACACCCGCACCTGCGCCGGGAACAGGCCGACCATCACTGACGGCACCGCGCCCACCACCCCGCAGCTCAAGCCTGCCACGGCGTACGCCGCGCCCAGCCACACACCGCCGCTGATCAGGCTGGCATACAGGATAAAAATCCCTACCGGCAGCAACAGGCTGTAGACCAGCACCGCGCGCCAGGCGCCGATGCGGTCCACGAGCAAGCCGGCGAGGACGCAGCCGATATTCAGGAAAACGATGCCCAACGCGCTCAGGGCGAAGGTGTGGCTGGGGCTCATGCCGAAGGTTTTCTGCATCATGGTCGGGGTGATGACCACCAGCACCACCACGGCTGAGGTGAGTACGCAGGTTAGGATCATGGCCGGCAACAGCACGGCGCGATGCTCGCGCAGCACGGTGCGCAATGGCATTTCGGCGGCGGCCTGGCGACGCGCCTGCATTTCTAGGAACACCGGGGTTTCGCTGAGCCAGCGACGCAGCCATACGCCGATTACGCCGAATACGCCGCCGAGCAGGAAGGGCAAGCGCCAGGCATAGTCGAGGATTTCGGCCGGGGTGAAGACTTGCGCCAGCAAGGTGGCAGTCAATGCGCCCAGCAGGTAACCGAAGGTCAGGCCGGCTTGCAGGAAGCCCAAGGCGTAGCCACGGTGCTGGCGCGGCGCGTGCTCGGCGACGAAGGTCCAGGCGCTGGGCACTTCGCCGCCCACTGCAGCACCTTGCAGCACGCGCAGCGCCAGCAGGATCAAGGGTGCGAAATAGCCGATCTGCGCGTAGGTCGGCATGATGCCGATCAGCAGGCAGGGCAAGGCCATCATCAGGATGCTCAAGCTGAATACGCGCTTGCGCCCCAGGTGGTCGGCAAAGTGCGCCATCAGGATGCCGCCCAGCGGACGGGCGAGGTAGCCAGTCACGAAGATGCCGAAGCTTTGCAACAGGCGCAGCCACTCAGGCATTTCCGGGGGGAAAAATAATTGGCTGAGGGTCAGCGCGAAAAACACAAAAATAATGAAGTCGTAGATTTCCAGGGCTCCACCGAGGGCGGCCAGGCCCAGGGTTTTGTAGTCGGAGCGGGAAAAACGCTGCGCCCGTGGGGAAAAGGTGGCAGTCATGTGCAGGCTCGGCAGACAAACAAAATGGCGTGCAGGTTATGAGCTGAACCCATTGAAGGCAATCACGACGGATATATTTGTTTTACTCATTGATCGTTGAAGATAACTACATTCCCAAATCAATGGGGGTAGAGGAACATGCCGTAAAACTGCCAAACCCCATAATAAATACAAGAGGAAAGCTTCATGGCCGATGCTATCGAAGAAAGCCGTTACGCTCGATTTGCTCTGCGTTGTTCCAATTTTGCCGAGCGCTGGTTTCCCGACTCCTGGGTGTTTGCCGCCCTCGCGGTGATTATCGTCGCCGTGGCGACCCTGGGCATGGGCGCAGCGCCCGCCGAAGCGGCCAAAGCATTTGGCGACGGGTTCTGGAGCCTGATCCCGTTCACCATGCAGATGGCGTTTGTGGTGATCGGCGGTTATGTAGTCGCCAGCTCGCCGCCCGCGGTGAAGTTGATCGACCGCTTGGCGCGCATCCCCAAGAACGGTCGTTCGGCGGTAGCCTGGGTGGCGTTGATTTCCATGGTGGCCTCGTTGCTCAACTGGGGCTTGTCCCTGGTGTTCGGCGGTTTGCTGGTGCGGGCGTTGGCCCGTCGTACCGATTTGCGCATGGACTACCGCGCCGCTGGCGCTGCGGCATACCTGGGCCTCGGTGCCGTGTGGGCGTTGGGGCTGTCGTCGTCAGCCGCGCAGTTGCAGGCCAACCCGGCCAGCTTGCCGCCGTCGATCCTGTCGATCACCGGGATGATCCCGTTCACCGAAACGATCTTCCTGTGGCAATCCGGTGTGCTGCTTCTGGCGCTGATCGTGGTGTCGCTGATCATCGCCTACGCCACCGCGCCAGGCCCCAACAGTGCCCGCGATGCCAAGGCCTGCGGCGTCGACCCGGCCTTTAACCTGCCCAAGCCACAACCGCCGACGCGTCCGGGCGAATGGCTGGAGCACAGCCCGTTGCTGACGATATTGCTGGCATTGCTGGCGGCCGGCTGGCTGTTCCATGAGTTCTCGACCAAACCGGCAATCAGCGCCATCTCGGGGCTCAATACCTATAATTTCCTGTTCATCATGGTCGGCGCCCTGCTGCACTGGCGCCCGCGCAGCTTCCTCGATGCCGTGGCCCGTGCGGTGCCAACCACCACCGGCGTGCTGATCCAGTTCCCGCTGTACGGCTCGATTGCCGCACTGATGACGGTGGTCAAGGGCGGTGACGGCCAGACCCTGGCGCACCATATCTCGACGTTCTTCACCTCCATCGCCTCCCACGACACCTACGCGCTGCTGATGGGCGTGTATTCGGCGGTGCTGGGCTTCTTCATCCCATCGGGTGGCGGCAAGTGGATTATCGAGGCGCCCTATGTGATGCAAGTGGCCAATGACCTGCAATACCACCTGGGCTGGGCGGTGCAGATCTACAACGCCGCCGAGGCACTGCCGAACTTGATCAACCCGTTCTATATGCTGCCGCTGCTGGGGGTGTTGGGGCTGAAGGCGCGGGACTTGATCGGGTTTTCGTTTGTGCAGTTGTTGGTGCACACGCCGCTGGTGTTGTTCTTGTTGTGGGCGCTGGGGACGACGTTGAAGTATTTGCCGCCTGTGATGCCCTGAATAACGGGTGACCGCAACTGTTGGTAGAACAGCTGCGGTCAAGGATTTACAGGAAGGCGTGCCAATAGATCAGGTAATGCACTCTGTATCGTGTCCCAAACAACATCCAAGTTGATATCGAAGTAACCATGAGCGATTCGGTTGCGCATCGCTCGCATATTGCGCCAAGGAATATGTGAATGGCGTGCCGCGAAGTCCGGATGCTGATCCATGATTTTCGTCGACGCTTCACCAACGATGATCAGGCTCATGACCACAGCTTGTTGTGTTCGCCGGTCCTCCAAAAACTCTTCTTTGCTCAAGCCCTCTACAAAAGTGATAGCGTCAGTGGCAGCTTGCCTTATGTGCTCCAGATAATCCCCTAAGCGATTTTCTGTCATACAGGACGGGCCTCAGCCAACACCTTGGCGCGAAATTTCAAAGGCAAGTCGCCAGGCGTCAACAGGTCGACATTGACGCCTAACAAGTCCTCAAGCTCGACCTGCAACCCGCCAAGATCAAAAAGAGTTGTCCCCGGTGGCACATCAACCAACAAATCAAGATCACTGCCTTCTTGGTCGGTACCCGTTAATACAGACCCAAATACTCTCGGGTTTGATATTTGGAAACGTCCTATCACTTCTCTGACAGCTGCTCGTTGTAGATCAAGTGCAGTTGAAGGTTTCACGACTCACCTCGATGGTGTGCATTAGAAGCCCAGTCTAGCAGCGCTTACTCTGTGTAGACACGCCCCGCACATCACATGTGTGTCTTCGTTCCGTCACATTCCATTGCTACCGTCCTGCGAAATATCTTGCAACATCTCGCCAAGGACTCCCCCCGCAATGAGTGACGAGCACAACAACCGCCCTACCCACGACTGCGCCCCCAAAACGCCGGTCGACACCAGCCGTCGGCGCTTCCTCGGCGGTGCGGCGGTGTTGGGGGTAGGCGCGACTTTGAGTGCCTGCGGCCATACCAGCGAAGCGCCGAGCACACCGGTAGCCAGGCCGCTCACGCCCCAGGAACTGGACAAGGCCTTGAGCGACCAGGTTAAAACCGTGGTGGTGATCTACGCCGAGAACCGCAGCTTCAACAACCTGTTTGCCGATTTCCCCGGGCTTGAAAAACCACTGTCGGCGTTATCCGCCACTGACACCCGGCAGCGCGACCGCGACGGTAGTGTGCTGGCCAGCCTGCCGCCCACATGGGGCGGTGTGTTGCAAGTAGGCCCGCAAACGGTCGACGGGGTGACCTACCCCAGCGGTGTGCAATTCCAGGAAAACCTTTCCAACGCACCGTTTGCCCTCAAGGGCCCGAACGCCGAAGACCTGCCATTGAGCTTGGTAACCCGCGACCTGTGGCATGTGTTCTATCAAAACCAGATGCAGATCAACGGCGGCAAGAACGACGGTTTTGTCGCCTGGGGCGATGCCGGGGGCCTGGTGATGGGCCATTACGCCCAAAGTCGTTATTCTCTGCGCCTGTGGGACGTTGCCAGGGAGTTTGTGCTCTGCGATAACTTTTTCCAGGGCGCATTTGGCGGCTCGTTTCTTAACCACCACTACCTGATCAGCGCCACGGCGCCGGTTTATCCCAATGCCGCGCAATCGGTGGCCAAGGCGCAGATCGCCACGCTGCAAAGTGATGACCCCACCGACACGCGCCTCAAGCCGCTGGACGCGTCCCCGGCCAGCGCCATGACCGGCCCGCCGCAGTTCGGCCCCAGCGCGCTGACCCCGGACGGTTACGCCGTAAACACCCTGGCCCCGCCGTATTGGCCCACCTGGATTCGCGACCCGCAAAACCCGGATTACTCAAAGCCTGACCTGCCCAATGTGCTGGTGCCGCAAACCCACGAGCACATTGGCGACAAGCTGTCGAAAAAGAACGTTGACTGGGCCTGGTATGCCGGCGCGTGGCAGGCCACTCTGGAGCAGTTCAAGGATTCGGGCGGGATCCCCAAGATCCCGAACTTCCAGTACCACCACCAGCCGTTCAACTACTTCAAGCAGCAAGGTCCGCAAAACCGTGCGGAACGTGATAAACGCCTGCGCGACGGCGGCTTGGGGGATGAATCAAGCACGAACAAGTTCTTCGCAGATGCCCAGGCCGGCAAGCTGCCGGCCGTGAGTTTCTACAAACCCCAGGGCAACCTGAACATGCACGCCGGTTATGCCGATGTCGCCTCGGGCGACCGCCATATCGCCCGCGCCCTGAAAGTGCTGCAAGAGAGCCCGCAGTGGAAAAACATGGTGGTGGTGGTCACCGTCGATGAAAACGGCGGCTGGTGGGATCACGTCGCGCCGCCCAAGGGTGACCGCTGGGGCCCGGGCACGCGGGTGCCGGCCCTGGTGGTGTCGCCGTTTGCGCGCAAAGGCACGGTTGACCACACGGTGTACGACACTGCATCGATCCTGCGTTTGATCACCCGAGTGTTCCAATTGGAGACTCTGGACGGCCTCAAGCAGCGTGACGACGCGATGATCGCCCGCGGCCAGAAGCCCATGGGCGACCTGACCAACGCTTTGCAATTTCACCCGTAGAGGCTTATCCAATAACGACATGCCTGGCGATTTAACACGCGATTTTCCCGGTCAGCCGCTACTGTGTGCAGGTGGGCTTTTATCCCGCGCAGACGGGCGTCGCTGACAAGGAACCAACTATGTTTAAAACGACCAGGCTGTCCTTCACCCTCGCCGCACTGCTGGTGAGTGCGGTCGTACAGGCCGACATCGAGGTGCCTCTGGGCAGTACGCAGCGCGTCACCCAGTTATTCGCATTTCCCAATAACTGCAACGTGATCTGCTTTCGGCCATGGACGCTGGAGCAGACCGCTGAGCACTACTTGAACCAGAGCCTGCAGCGTGACGGCTACAGCCGCGCCAGGGTCAGTGTGAAAACCCACGATGGCCAGGTCTGGGCGAATTTCAGCGGCGTACCGGACACCTACGGCCAGTCCCTGACCACCTTGCTCAATACCGCCGACCTCGCTTATCAGGGTGCCAGCCGGCTCAACAGCGATGGCAAGTGGGCTTATAACTGGTACCTGTTCCTGCCGCTGGGCATGGCCCTGGAGAACCGCAAGAGCATCGAACTGCTGCACTTTCCTCCGGACTACTCGCTCACCCAGGCCCAGGACTACCTGGAGTCGGCCACCACTGACCGCTGGGCGGCCTTGCTTACCGACAACGGCATCCCGGCCAGCGAGACACCGGCTTACCAGACCATCATCGATATCGCGCCCATCGCCGCACCGTCCAACGCAGGCAAGGATCTCGAGAGCGTCTACAGCTACTTCACCGACTACCAGACCCTCATGGTCAAGGAACTGAGCCTGCACGCCAACGGCTCGCTGCCGATGGTGGCGTTCGGCGCGCCGGTGCGCAGTTGGCTCAAGCAACAATACGGTCAGAACGTCGGCGTGCTGGAGCTGACCCAGATCAGCCCGACACCAGGCACGAGCGTGTCAGTGCTGGGCGCCAACCACCCCAGCTACATCTGGTACGCGGCGGACCCGGCAAGCTATGACGGCGATGAACAAAAGGCCGACGAGGCCGGATTGAAAGTAATGGGGCAGGATTTAAGCGCGGCCTGCTGGCAAGCGGGCATGGGCCAGAAACCCGCCAGCGATGCGAATGTGTTGCTCAAAGCCTGCTTGAATACCTGGCAGGTCACACGCAAGGAGCAGACCTGTGAGCTGTTCTTCACCTCGGTGCGCAACCTGACCCCGGAGCAGGCCAATACCAAGTGCGCCACACCGCCTATCAAGGCGCAATTGAAGCAGCTGAAAAACGCCGCGCCGCCCCCCACTGTTACCTCTCCCGCGCTTTAACGCGAACCCGCGGTTTCTACTGTCAGATCTGACAGTAGAAACCGGCTTCAACTTCGGCGAGTCTTGGCTTGCGCCCACTTGCTGCAAGACTGGCAGTCAGAACACCCCAGATCCATGCAGCCCAATTCAGGAGAGTGATGAAGACTCAAGCCATGGATAAGGCTAAAACGGCAGTGAATGACTGCCTCTACCCCTTTGAGACGCTGCAGGTGGAACAGGGTTACCCCTCGACCGCACAATTCAAGGTCGTGCGATACCCTAATGGCAAGCGGGGTGGCATCAAGGCTCGCATCGACTTTGACAGTCGAGTACGCATCGCTCTGGTTTCAGGCTACGCAGTCAGCGAGCGCCGGGCGCATACGCTGCAACTGTCGCCGCGTATTCACTTGTACGATAGATGGTTCTGCGGCCTGATACGGCACTCCTGCAAGCCGAACGTGCTCCTGGACACCACGTACATGGAACTATGGACCCTGAACACCATTACCGCAGGCAGCCTGCTGACCCTGGATTACGCCATTACTGAAGACGCGCTTTACCGGCAGTTCGCTTGCCATTGCGGCGAGCTGAACTGCCGGGGCTGGATCACCGGCAGCAAAGAGCCGTTGAACGCCCAAGGCCTGGCCTGGTGGCGCGAAAACAAAAGGTCCTAGGCTTCGCCCAACGGACGCAGGCGGTACTGCGGCGGCAGTTGCTCGAAGCCACTGATGGTGGTGTTCAAGCTCTTCCAGCGACCGTCCTTGATGCCGTAGATGCAGCCATGGATCGACAGGCTCTGCCCACGATGCCAGGCATTTTGCACAATGCTGGTGTGACCGACATTGGCCACCTGCTGGATCACATTGAGTTCACACATGCGGTCAACGCGTTCTTCTTCAGTTGGCAGTTGAGCCAGCAGTTCGCGGTTCTCGTAGTAGAGATCACGAATAGTGCGCAGCCAGCCGTCGATCAGGCCGAACTGGCGGTCCTGCATCGACGCACGCACGCCGCCGCAGCCATAGTGGCCGGTGACGAGGATGTGTTTGACCTTGAGCACGTCCACCGCGTACTGGATCACTGACAGGCAATTAAGGTCGGTGTGCAGCACCACGTTAGCCACGTTGCGGTGCACGAACAGATCACCGGGCAACATGCCGACGATCTCATTGGCCGGCACCCGCGCGTCGGAGCAACCGATCCACAGGTATTCCGGGGTTTGCTGGCGGGCGAGCTTGGCGAAGAATTCGGGATCTTCCTGTTTGATCGCATCCGCCCAGCGTTCGTTGTTATCAAGCAGGTCTTGTAGTTCGTTCATCAGGGAAAGCCTCAGGAATGATGCGCAGTTTTGTGACTGACAACCCCTCGTCCGGGTCACGCCTGGCGCAAATTAGCTTGAATCTTTGGGGCTCAGCGCCTGTCCACACACTATAAGCCCCACAGTATGAGGATTGGCCATGACTGAATCACGACGTCCCTACGGCGCAACCCAGCCGGAACCGATCGACGACAACGAAGACCGCATGGGTTCGATGCGCGAGCTGGATTTTGACGAAGAGGACCAGACAGCGGAAATCGGCGATGAAATCCCGCGTGGCGAGCGCGAGCAGCTGATGCCCGACGAACGGGCACGAGAGGCCGGGATGACCGGGGCCTCGACCGCTGATCATGAATCAACCGATGATGATATGAGCCCGGAAACGCTGATTCACGAGGACGGTGCCAGAGATGCTCGGGAGGAAGGAGAAGACAGCCCGGCGGACTACGATCTGAGTGTTGTTGGTGAAGAGGATATTGGTGGCGGAAATGGCCTGGATGAGGCCGAACTGGCCGATCTGGACCCGCTCAACGGCAAACGCTGACACAACGCAGCTCAAAATGTGGGAGGGGGCTTGCTCCCTCCCACATTGGTTCCGGTATTTAGTCGACGAGGGTGCAAGCCATGACGACCGCGTCTTCGCGACCACCCACAGCAGGGTAGTAATCCCGGCGTCGGCCAATCTCATTGAAGCCATAGCGCTCATATAACCGAAAAGCCCCGGTATTGCTGTCCCGCACTTCCAGGAAGCATTCCCGCGCGTTGGCCGCGTAGGCACGGGACATCAGGTGTTCCAGCAGCGCCAAACCCAATCCGCGCCCCTGGTTTTCCGGTTTAACGGTGATGTTCAGCAAGTGCGCTTCATCGAGAATGATCTGCACCACCCCATGGCCCACCTGCTGCTCACCTTCGAACATCAGCCAGATTTGATACTTGCCCAGCCCGTCGAGAAAGATCCCTCGCGTCCAGGGATGGCTGAACGCCGCGTATTCGATTTTCAGCACCGCGTCGAGGTCGGCCTCGGTCATCGGGCGGAAGGATAAAGCCTCACTCATCAGTTGTTTTCCAGCGCGCCATCAGCCGGCGCATGGCTTGCCAGACATCAGCCTTACGCTGTGGCTCTTCCATTAATAATTCCAGACCCGGCAGGGCCCATACCGAACCCAGGCTGTCGACCTGCAGTTCGCGGTACCAGGCCTCGGCATTGGCTTCACCGGCAAACCGCACGGCAGGCAAGCCGATCAGCCACAGGCACACGCAGGGTTCGTCTTCCAGACGCGCCGAGACAAAGCCCTGGACAAAATCCCGCGCAGCTTCCGGGCCCTGGTCCATGGTGCCGCGTACCAGCAGCGGCCAGCGCACAGGCTCACCGATGATTTGCGGGCTGTCGGGCAGGCCGGCGGCGCGCAGCATGTCCTTGAGCAGCAGGTAGGCCGGGTCGCGCGACTGGAAGCGCTCGCCGGTGGGCAGTTCCACCAGCAACAGGCAACGCCCGGCCCGCAGCAACTGCAGGGCAAAGCGGGGCGGCGGCACTACCGGTGCCTTGACCACCGGCGCAGCCTCTTCCACCACCTTGGCAGCCTTGGTCACCGGCGCAGGGCGTGGCACTTCGATCTTTGCCCGTTCGACCGCCGGGCGTGTTTCGACTGGGGGCTTGACCACCGCCACGGGCGCGGCAGCCTCTTCCCCCGACGACTCGAACGCCTCATAGGGCTCAAGCGCCTGCAACAACTCGGGCCGCGACGGCGCGGCAAACGGCAGTTCGGTGCGGGGCAGCCAGTTGACCACCTGCATGGCGGTCAAGTAAGCGCGACGTCGGGACTCGATAAGCACAGCTCGGCCACTTGTGGATAAGTAAAGAGCGGGGATTCTACCGCTGTTCGGCAACAATCGCCCACTGCGCACTGACCGGCTGTGGATAAATCCCGCGCCTGATGCAGTACAATCGCGACTTTTAATCGCCAACCAGCCGGCCATTCCCATGATCGAACCCAAGCGCGTCCTGCGCGCCCTCGCCGAACACTGGGCCTTACTTGAGCCTCTGTGCGAACACTTCGACCAAGGCACCCTGAGCCTGAGCGAGCTGCGCGCACAATTGGCCGCCCAACAACTGGACAGCACGCCCCAGGACATTACCAGCCTGCTGGACGTGTGGATTCGCCTGGATATCCTGGTACCTGTCGCCAAGAGCCCGAACCGTTTCGAGCTCAACGCGCAGATCCACGACTTCCTCGCTTATCTTCGCAAGGAGCACCGGCTTGGCCTGTGCCTGGAAATCGAAGCCTACCTGCGCCACCTCGAGCGTCTGGCCGGTTATATCCAGGACGCCTTCGATATCCGCGACGGCCATGACCTGGCCCGGCAACTGCGCTTGCTGGATATGCGCGTGCGCGACGTGCTGAAAAAACTTGCCAACGACGAACAGGCCCTCGCCGCCGTGGCCGATCGCGCCAAGACCAGCGACCGCCAGATCCCGTTGCGCCAGCGCTACGCCGAGGTGTTGGCAACCTGGGACGAATACGTCGAGCCGATGATTCAGCTGGTGAACGCTGACGGCGCCTTCGAGCAAGGCGTGCGCAAGGTGGAAAACGTGCTGCTGCGCATGCTCACCGAGCAACAGCGTCTTGGCCACCTGGTGGACGACGACATGCTGCTGCGCACCCACGCGCGCATCCTCGAAATGCAGACCAGCGCCCAGTTGACCTTGCGCCATGCGCGCGAGCTGCTGTTGCCGCTGCGCGAAGAAGCACGCCGGCATAACGCAGTGACTCGCGGCGCTGCGCTAGCCTTGTCGGCGATTCGCCGTAAAGGCCTGGACGCGGTGCCGCAAGCGGCGATGCCGATGTTCACCCGACCGCAAAGCACCTTCCTGGGCAGCGCCAGCCAGGTCGAGGCGTATGTGTATGCCCTGGCCAATTTCGAGCCGAAACCGGCGCGATTCCCCAAGGCGCACAAATCCCACAAGGGCGAAGCCCCGCGCGCGCCGCGTACGGTCAAGGAAATGCTCGAGCGCTGCGAAGACGCCCTGCCGATGCCGGACCTGATGACCTGGCTGCTGGAACAGGAGCCCGACGGCGCCACCGACGAATTGCTGTACTGGTTTTCACGCCTATCCCGGGAAAAACGCTTCAAGCGCGAGCGCCTGGAACGTCGCGATTACCACACCCACGAGCATCAGGTCAGCCTGCGCTCCTTCGCCCTGCTCCCGGCCGGCGTTGACGCCACCAAGAATTCTGCGAGCACCCCTTATGCATCTTGATCTATCCGAACTGTCCCAGCTGGCGCCGATTTTTCGCGAGCTGTTCAAGGGTTACCACGTCAGCCGCCGCGACCCGGAGCTGTACGCGCAGCTGTCGAACTTCCAGGACCAGTACCGCACGCTGTTCAAGGCCTTGGGCTTTGAGCTGGTATGCGATACCCGCGGTTTCTACTACTTCGTCCCGGACACCGCCGTGGCTGCCGCGCAGGTCAACAAGACCGCCCAGCGCCTGGCCTTGTTTACCTTCATTCTCGTCGAGCACCTGGCCGACCAGGGCCGCGACCCGGTTGCCGTGCTCGACGGCGGCAGCCTGGGGCGCGACGAATTGCCTTCGTTGCTGGAGAAGTACCGCGACCTGTTTATCCAGGCCGAAGTGCAGACCCAGGAAGAGCTCGAAGAAAAAATCATGCGTCGCATGACCCAACTCGGTTTTGCCAGCGAAGACAACGGTATCTACCGCTTCCTGCCACCAATGCATCGTTTCCTCGACGTGTGCCTGTCGGTGCAGCAGGACCGCGACCTCGCCGCCAGCGTGCACAGCGTATTGCCGCTGCCGGTGCCAGTGATCATCGACGAAGACAGCGATGAAAAACTGCTGAAGACCGATGACCCGCTGGACCTTAGCGCCTTCGATGAGGAAAGCGAAGAAGACGCCCTGGCCCGAGCCATTGCCGAAGAACAGGAAACCGACGTATGAGTAAGGAACGTTACGGCATCCGCCGCTTCGCCCTATTGAACACCGCCGGTTACAGCCTGGGCTTGTTCCCGCTGGAAGAGCCGCTGTCGGTGTACGGCGCGAACAACCTGGGTAAATCCGCATCCATCAACGCCTTGCAGTTCCCGATCCTGGCGCGCATGTCGGACATGAGTTTCGGCAAGTACACGCTGGAACAATCGCGGCGCTTCTACTTTGCCACCGATACCAGCTACATCCTGGTAGAAGTCTCCCTGCCCCACGGCCCGCACGTCATCGGCGTGGTCGGACGCGGGCCGGGCGGCGGTTTCGGTCACCAGTTCTTTGCCTATGCGGGCAAGCTGGACCTGGCTCATTACCAGAAAAACGACACCTGTCTGCGTCAGAAAGAGCTGTTTACCAACCTTGAGCGCGAGGGCCTCAAAGCCTACGAACTCAAGCCTGATGAACTGCGGCGCTTGCTGGTGGGCGGCCATACGTCGATCCCGCTGGACCTGACCCTGATCCCGCTGCGCTCCACCAGCGAACAGAGCTTGAAGACGTTCCGTGCGTTGTTTATCAACCTGCTGCACATGCGCGAAATCACCGCGGCCAAGCTCAAGCAACTGTTCCTCGACGCGTTCGAACACAGCTTGCGTTCAGGCAGTGTCGACTACATCGCTGCGTGCGAAGAAGCCTTCCGTGATGTGCGACGCATGGAGCAGGACTACAACTCGCTGGTGGCTGCCGGGCCGTTGGTCGAGGCGTTGGCCAATGGCGTGAAACAACGCGACGCCTTGCGCGGCAAACTGCATCGCCTGTCACCGCTGCTGGATTCGTTGCTGGGCACCTGGTCGGACTACGCCAGTGCGCGCAAGGAAGAGCTGACCATCCAGGCCGAGCACTACCGCAACGAGCAGGACGCGCTGCAGAACGACCAGCGTGGCGGTACTCAGGAACTGATGCGTCTGGAGCGGGAGATCAGCGGTATCCAGCGTTGGCTGGGCGAGCTGTCGGTACTCAAGCATCGCTTTGCCCTGGTGGATGACGTCAAGGTGCTGGAGCAACAGTTGCTCGCCGCCAAGGACGCCCACGATGAACTGGCGGGCGCATTGGCGCAGTCGCGACAGTTCAGCGCCGAGGACCTGGACGAGCGTCTGCGCGACCTGGAAAAGCGCTTGAAGTCGGTCAGGCAGCAACTCGATCACGCCGACAACAACAGCTATGCCAAGCTGCGCGAGGAGTTCTCGCAACAGGATGTCGAACGTCTGATGCGCCTGTTCAACAGCTCGTTGTTCAGCCTGCCTCTGGGTGAGCACGGCATCACGCTGGATGAGGACGGCCAGTGGGTCAAATCCCTGGAGCAGATTCTCGATGGCTTCAAAGGCGAGCGCTTTGAAGTGCCGGGGCTGTCCATCGACATCTCGCACATCGAGCCGCCTGCGTTGCAGGCCCTGGCCGACCGCGCCGCATTGCGCGACCAGAAGGAGCGCCTGGAAAAAGAACTCAAGCAACTCAAAACCCAGCAGGCCGTAGCTTCCGACCGCGCGGCGAGCAAGACCCAGACCGAAGCGCTGTATCAGCAGGTGCTGGATGCTCAGAAGGCATTGGAAGATTTCCGCCGCACCCAGACCCTAAGTGCAGAAGAAGGCGAGAAGCTGGAAAACCTGGCGCAAATGGAAGCCGCCCAGGATGAGCTGAAGCGCTCCAGCGATGCCTTTACCGAGCGCGTCCAGCAATTATCGGCCAAGCTGCAACTGGTCGGCCGCCAGATCGGCGATATGGAAGCCAAGCAACGCACGCTGGATGATGCGTTGCGTCGTCGTCAGCTGTTGCCGGCGGACCTGCCGTTCGGCACGCCGTTCATGGACCCGGTCGACGACTCCATGGACAACTTGCTGCCACTGCTCAATGACTACCAGGATAGCTGGCAGGGCTTGCTGCGCGCCGACGGCCAGATCGAAGCCCTGTACGCTCAGGTGCGCCTCAAGGGTGTGGCCAAGTTCGACAGCGAAGATGACATGGAGCGTCGCCTGCAGCTGCTGATCAACGCTTACGCGCACCGCACCGATGAGGCGTTGACGCTGGGGAAGGCACGCCGAGCAGCGGTGACCGATATTGCCCGTACCCTGCGCAATATCCGTAGCGACTACGACAGCCTTGAACACCAGTTGGCGTTATTCAACCGCGAGATCAACAAACGCCAGGTCTCCAACCTACAGAGTTTTCGCATCGTGCTGGCGCCGAACAAGGAAGCCCTCAAGCATATCGACCAGATCATCCACAGTGCTGGCCAGTATGAAGAAGGCGAAACGCTGTCGGTGTTCGACCTCAGCCAGAGCGCCGAGCAGGACAACAAGAACGAAGAGGCCAAGGAATACCTGGCGCGCCTCGTTGCGGCCAACCATAACCAGCTGGGCCTCAAGGACTTGTTCGAACTGGCGTTCGAGATCACCAAGGTGCACGGTCAGCCGGTGATTCATACCGACATCGATGGCGCCGCGTCCAACGGCACCACCATGACCATCAAGGCGCTGACCAACATGTACTTGTTGTTGCACTTGATGGACCGTGACCAGGCCGGCCGTGTGCGTTTGCCGTATTACCTCGATGAGGCTGCAGACATTGATGAGAAGAACCAGGCTGCCTTGCTGGAAACCAGCTTGCAACTGGGCTTCGTGCCGATCCTGGCCAGTGTGAAGCCGCAGGTCTCCGCCCAGGTGGCGATCGACCTGGAAGGCGGCAGCGGGCCGAACGGAATCTACATTGATGAGGCGGACTGGAAATACATCCGTCGCCATGATGTGGTGAAGGCGACGATGAATGTGCAAGCCGATGAGCCGGAGCTGGATGAGGTCTGACGCGTTGCGCTGACATGCAAAAAGGCCGCGATCTTTTGGATCGCGGCCTTTTTTTCGGCTTGGGATTTGCGGTGTGTTTGTGGGCCTCATCGCGGGCAAGCCCGGCTCCCACAGTTGGAATGCATACTTGCTGAAAATGCATATCCCTGTGGGAGCCGGGCTTGCTCGCGAAGGCCGCGCATCGGTTTATTTACCGAGTGGAATCTTGGGCGCCCAGGTCAGCCACTCATCTTCAAACTTATCGAACAACGGGAAGGTCTGCTGTGGCCGTGCCGGGTTGCCCATGCGTTCGCCATCCGGCGTGGCAAAGGCGATACCGCCGGCCACCAAGGTCTCCAGGGACTCGGTGCGCACCGTCGCGCCCTTGAACAGGCCGAAGTCGAGACCGAAGCCGCTGGTGTTCCAGAAGCGACTGCCACTGCGTACCAGGGGTGCGTACTTGGGCTCGATCAGGATATGCACCAACACACGGTCGGCGGTCTGGCCCAGTTCATAGCCGGTGACCTTGCCCACGGTGACTTCACGGTAAGTGACCGGCACGCCTTCTTTGAGCGAACCACGGCGAGCGGCGCTGAGTGTCAGGCTCAGACCTTGCTCCTGATGGACAGCCTCCGGCGGCTGATCCAGTGCAACAAAGTTTTTTTGCGGCCCGGCATTTTTCACCGCAGGCTGCACCTCGATGTATTGCCCGGTGACCAGGGTTTCAAGATTGGAGGTCTTCATCAGGCCCAGCTCCGGCTTGACCACCCAGAACTGGCTGCCTGCGCGGGCGATACGATCAGCCACCTGAGTAATACGGGCGCGCAGCAATACGGACTGCATGTCGGCGCTGAGGTCGACGCTCTCGACCTTGCCAACATCGAGGCCTTTGAAGCGTACGGCTGTACCGGGGCGCAGGCCGTCGGCACGATCGACCTTGATCGTCACCAGGGTGCCATGCTGATTCGCGGCGTCACGGTCGGTGAACAAACGGAAGCGCGGGATACGGTGCTTCAGGGGAACGTTGGGCTCCGGTGTTTCGAAGGCGATACCACCGGCCATCAGGCTGGCCAGGGATTCGCTTTTGACCTGGATGCCACCGGTGAGCCCACCAGTGAGAGTGACACCGCTGGCGTTCCAGAAACGTGTCGAGCCGTTGACCAGGCCTTCATACTCTTTCTCGATATGAACGCCGATCACGAGTTGCTTCTTCTTGCGTGAAAACTGGTAGCTCTGCACCGAACCCACCTTGACCTGTTTGTACAGAATCGGGCTGCCGACATCCAGCGAGCCCAGGTTGTCGGTGAGCAGCACCATGTGCAGGCCGGGGGAGCGCAGGTCTAACGGCGGCGCCTTGGCGCGGGCCACATACTCACGTTGTGGCGGGGTGCCTTTATCACCCGGGCGGATCGCGATGTAGTTACCTTTGACCAGTGCTTCCAGGCCGGTGATGCCTGCCAGGGAGATGGACGGCTTGACCACCCAGAATTGCGTGTCCTGGACCAGGTAGTCTTCGGCCAAAGGATCAAGGGTCAACTCGGCGCTGGCGCTGGACAGGTCCGGGTCGATCTTCAAGGTTTTCAGGCTACCAACCTGGATGCCTTTGTACATGACCGGGGTACGCCCGGCCTGGAGGCCTTCGAAATCGGTGAGTTTGACCTTGACCTTGATGCCGGCTGCGGCGGCATCGAAGTCCTCGTACAGGCGAAAAGGCAGGCTCGGGTCGGTGGGTGGGCTGTCTTGGCGATTCTCAGGCGTGGCGAAGGCGATACCACCGGCCACAATGCTGGAAAGCGATTCGCTGCGCACCTTCACCCCGGAGAGGTTGGCGTCGATACTGATGCCGCTGGCGTTCCAGAAACGCGTGTGCTTGCGCACCAGGCTGGCGTAGGTCGGCTCGATATAAACCTTGATCTCAACGATGCTCTGGTCTTCGGACAACAGATAGCTTTTGACCTGGCCGACCTGAATCTGCTTGTAGAACACCGGACTGCCACGGTTCAGCGAGCCCAGGCGGTCGGCCTTGAGCGTCAGGTGCAGGCCCGGCTTGGCGTCGGATAACGGTGGTTCTTCAGAGAGCGCCTTGAACTTGCGCGTGGGCTCACCATCGCCCGGGCTGGCGGCGATGTAGTTACCCGAAACCAGGGTCTCCAGGCCAGTGATGCCGGCGAGGCTGACGCTGGGCTTGACCAACCAGAAGCGGGTGTTGGTCTTGAGATATTGTTCGACGTCCTTGTTCATCTCGATGGTGGCGATCACCCCGCGATTGCTGCCTTCGTCATCCAGGGCCAGGGTCTTGACCTTGCCGACGGTCATGCCTTTGTAGACCACTTCAGTCTTGTTGACTTGAATACCCTCGCCGCTCTCAAAGCGGACCTGAATCTCAAGACCTTGCTGGGAGTAGGCGCGCCACCCCAGCCAGCCACCGATGATCAGGGCAATCAGGGGCAACACCCAAATAGCCGACCAATTGGAGGCCGGGCGGGTTTTAGCTTTAGGCAAATCACTCATGGTCGTCGTCCGACTCCGTGTTATCCCAAATCAGTCGGGGATCGAAAGTTACTGCGGCAAGCATCGTCAAGATCACCACACTGGCGAACGCTGCAGCGCCGAGATTGGCCTCGACACTGGCAAGTCGCCCAAAGTTAACGACCGCCACCAGGATAGCGATCACGAAGATATCCAGCATGGACCAACGGCCAATGAATTCGATAAAGCGGTACATCACAATGCGTTGTTGCGCGGACAGCGGTTGGTGACGCTGCACCGAGAACAGCAACAGGCCGATGCCTACCAACTTGAATGTCGGCACCAGAATACTGGCGATGAACACCACGGCGGCGATAGGAAACATGCCGTGCTGCACCAGCTGGATCACACCCGCCATGATGGTACTCGGGTCGCCTTGGCCGAGGGAGTTGACGGTCATGATGGGCAACAGGTTGGCGGGGATATACAAGATTGCTGCGGTGATCAGCAATGCCCAGGTACGGGTGAGGCTATTGGGGCGACGCGCATGGATCAACGCGCCGCAACGGGTACAGAGTTGCTCGTCGGTATCCGCTTCTTGCTTGTTCAATTCATGGCATTCGGTACAAATCAGAATGCCTGCATCAATCGCCCGCATGGTCATCCTCTCCTGACAGTGCTTGCCAGATCTGATGGGGTGACATCACCACCTCAAGCAGAACTTGAACCATTAATAAACTGACGAAGCAGACCAGACCCAGGCCGATCGTGATGGAGGCCATGTCGGCGAGCTTTACGATTGCCACCAGTACGCCCATCAAGTAGACCTCCAGCATCCCCCAATCCTTCATATGGTGGTAGATGCGGTACAACAACAGCCCGTAACTGCGACCGATGTTCCAGCGGATGCTGAGCAACACTGCCAATTGGCAGAGCAGCTTTAGCAAGGGGATCCCCATGCTGCACAAGAACACAACGGCAGCAACGCCTTGCATACCGGTATCGAATAAGCCAACAACGCCGCTCCATACGGTGTCCTCCGAGGACTGCCCGAGTAGATTGAGCTGCATGATGGGCAAAAAGTTCGCCGGGATGTAAAGCAGCAGTGCCGCAAGTACTAAAGCAAGGCTTCGCTCGACCACATTGTGGCGGTGAGCGTACAACTCGTAGCCACAGCGTGGGCACTGGGCCTTTTCGCCAAGGGCGAGCGCTGGCTTGCGCATCAGCAAATCGCACTCATGGCATGCCACCAGGTCGTCCAGTGGTAAATCCGACACCTCAACGGCATCAACCGGATCGGGCATAGATAGGGCTCTGACTCTAAAAATAGTTAGGTGGCTATTCTAGTGCTCTGGCTCGGAAATAACTGTGCAATTTTGTCGGGCGATTGAGGGATGCCAGCCGTGCGCGGATAGAGTGGACACTTTTCGACCGCCCAAAACAAAACCCC